>JBGPCQ010000014.1:0-33394 GCA_041481895.1 Geobacteraceae bacterium
AGGTCGTTCACCCTTCGCCCGAGGAGACAATCCCGCAGGCCCCCCCCTGCCAGGTAGACGTTGACCCCGCATTCCGCAGCCAGTGCGGATATCAGGCGGACAGATTTGTCGGCAGCTATCTTTTCCAGAGCTGTATTCATGATACCCAAAGCTTACTACCCAATCGAGGCAGCGGCAATTAAAAAGCCCGCAAAAAGCGGACATTTCCCGGAATAATCCTGTTTAATTTATTAACCTATTCCTGAATCCGCGAAGCAGATCGGGATACTTAGCAAATTCAAGGTGTTATCAAACAATCTAGTGACGAATAAATCTGTAGGGATACCCCTACAAAATCCCTCGGGGATTCAGGCTATTAATAAAAACCGGGAGTTCAACGAGTTCCGCAAAGGAGCCAATCCGGCAATCCGCCTCCGCCAGCTCGGAGATATCGCCGTATCCGTACGTACAGCCGATGGTCATTACCCCCGCGCCCCTCCCCGCCGCGATGTCGTTGATGCTGTCGCCGACCATGGCCGCAGCTTGTGCGCTCACCCCGAAGTCCCGGAGCAGCTTCAGTACCGGCTCCGGCGACGGCTTGCGGAACGGGAGCGAATCCGCCCCCAGCACCTCGGTAAAATACGCATCGATCTCCAGTAATGCCAGGATTTTCCGGCACAAGGCGACGTTTTTGTTGGAGATGACCGCCAGCTCCCTTCCCCCGCCCCGCAACCAATCGAGGGTGGCTGTCACGCCGGAATAGAGCCGCGTTTTGTCGGCAATATGGTCCTCATTGTAATCGAGAAAAAACTTGAGGCCCATCTCGACCTCGTCTTCCGTCGCGCCCGGCATGGCCCGCTCGACAAGATTTCTGGCCCCCTGCCCGACCAGCATGCGCACCTGTTCCGGAGCGAGTTCCGGCCGGTTGAACCGGACCAGCATCCAATTGGTCGCATCGGTCAGGTCGGCCAAAGAATCTATCAGAGTACCGTCAAGGTCGAAGATAATGAGTTTAGTGGGCATGGTTTCCCGATACGGATGAAGATTAATGGAGAGTAGCGAAGAATTTAAACCTACCGGGTGAGGAGTTTCGGGTTCTGGCAAGGCGGGCAACGGTCACGGCGGAGGCATTCCCTCTCTCTATCTCTCCCCCAGAGGGGGAGAGTACTCCTTGCCCTCTCCCTTTGGGAGAGGGATTGGGTGAGGGTTCGCAGCGCCACGCCGCACAACGAGGACCGGCAGCCCAACGCCGCCAGGTTCCGGAAATCCTCGCCCGTCTATTCCCACTCGATAGTTGCTGGCGGTTTCGAGCTTATATCATACACGACCCTGTTGACCCCCTTCACCTCATTGATAATCCGTCCGCTGATTCGTGCCATATCTTCATACGGGAGCGGATACCAGCCGGCGGTCATGAAGTCCCTGGTTTCCACCGCCCGGAGGGCAATGACGAACTCATAGGTGCGGCCATCCCCCATGACGCCAACGCTCCTGACCGGCAGGAAAACTGCAAAGGCCTGGCTGATTTTGTCGTAGTGGCCGGAAGCAACGAGTTCCTCGATGTAGATGGCATCGGCCCGACGCAGGATGTCGGCGTACTCCTTGCGCACCTCGCCGAGGATCCTGACCCCCAGACCGGGTCCGGGGAAGGGATGGCGCCAGACCATCTGGTGCGGCAGCCCCATCTCCTCGCCGATGGCCCGCACCTCGTCCTTGAACAGCTCCCGCAAAGGTTCCAGGAGTTTGAGCTTCATGTAGTCCGGCAGTCCGCCAACATTATGATGGCTCTTGATGTTGTGCGCCTTGCCGGTTTTAGCCCCTGCCGACTCGATAACATCGGGATAAATAGTTCCCTGGGCCAGCCAGCGGGCATCGGCAAGCCGGTTCGACTCCTCCTCGAAAATCACGACGAAGAGGTTGCCGATGACCTTCCGCTTCTGTTCAGGGTCGGTAACCCCGGCAAGAGCCGAAAGGAAGCGCTCTTCAGCGTCGACCCGGATGACCTTGACCCCGAGGTTCTCGGCAAAAGTCGCCATCACCTGGTCCCCCTCGCCAAGACGCAACAGGCCGTTGTCGACGAAGACACAGACAAGCTGGTCTCCGATGGCACGGTGAATAAGGGCCGCCGCCACCGATGAATCGACCCCGCCGGAAAGGCCGAGGATCACCTGCTCCGCGCCCACCTGGACACGAATGCGGGCCACGGCGTCTTCTATGATATGGCCGGGTGTCCACTGGCCGGTGCAGCCGCAGACCTTCCGGACGAACGTATTGATGAGAAGCTCGCCGCGCGGGGTGTGGTTGACCTCTGGATGGAACTGCACCCCGTAGAGCCGGCGGGTCGTATCCTGGATGGCGCAGACCGGCGCATTGGCCGTTGCGGCCGCCACCTCGAATCCGGCAGGGACCCGTGCCACATGGTCGCCGTGGCTCATCCAGACCGGGCTCTTCCCTTCGACGAAAAAACCGTCAAAGAGAGGACCGGGAATGCCGACGGCCTCCAGGTCGGCATGGCCAAACTCCCTCTTGCCGGCGGGAACTACCTCCCCGCCGAAATGGCGGCTCATCAACTGCATGCCGTAGCAGATACCCAGAACCGGCACGTCCATCTCGAAGAGCTCTTCGGCCACCGCCGGCGCCCCCGGCTCGTAGACCGATTTGGGCCCGCCGGAGAGAATGATCCCCGAAGGCCGGAAAGCGCGGATGGCATCGAGACCCATATCGAAGGGGTGGAGCTCGCAAAAGACGTGCGCCTCGCGCACCCGCCGGGCAATGAGCTGGGTGTACTGGGAGCCGAAATCGAGGATCAGTATCTTTTCGCCGTGGATGTCGGACATGATTGAATCCTTTTCAGGAAGGGCTGGAACAGGTCAGAATAGAGAAGTAAGCCAAACAGGGAACGACGATTTTTTGTCCTGGCAAGGCTGTCGAGGGACGACGCGGAGGCCTAGCAGCGCTAGGCCGCACAAGGAGACCCGAAGACTTACGCAGCCAGGGCGAAAAAGCGGCGTTCCCCTAGTTGCCGCCGACCCGGTAGTTGGGTGCTTCTTTGGTAATCGTCACATCATGCACATGGGACTCTTTGAGGCCGGCGCCGGTAATCCTCAGGAACCGCCCCTTCTTCTGGAGTTCCTTGATGTTGGAGCAGCCGGTGTAGCCCATGCCTGCCTTCAACCCGCCGACCAGCTGGTGGATATTGGCCGACAGGGGACCGCGAAGGGGGACCAGACCCTCGATCCCTTCCGGCACGAGCTTGACTTCGCTTTCCACATCCCCCTGGAAATAGCGGTCCTTGCTCCCCTGCTTCATCGCGCCGATGGACCCCATGCCGCGGTAGCTCTTGTAGGCGCGCCCCTGGTAGAGGATCGTGTCGCCGGGTGACTCTTCGGTCCCCGCAAAAAGTGAGCCGATCATGATCAGGTCCGCCCCGGCAGCCACCGCCTTGGGGAGGTCGCCGGAATATTTCACCCCGCCGTCCGCAATGACGGGGATGTCGTATTTCCGGGCAACGCTTGCGCAATTGCTGATGGCGGTTATCTGGGGGACCCCGACACCCGCCACGACCCGGGTGGTGCAGATGGATCCCGGTCCGATGCCGACCTTGATGGCGTCCGCCCCCGCCTTGATAAGGGCTTCTGCTGCCTCCGCCGTGGCGATGTTGCCGGCGACGAGTTCAATCCCTTTGAAGTTCTGCTTGAGGGTCCGTACCGCGTCGATGACCCCCTGGGAATGACCGTGGGCGGTATCGATCACGATCACGTCGACCCCCGCCTTGATAAGCGCTTCAACCCGTGCTTCCATATCGGCGGTCGGGCCTACCGCCGCCCCCACCCGCAGCCTGCCCAGGCTGTCCTTGCAGGCATTGGGGTACTTTCTCACCTTCTCTATATCCTTGATGGTGATGAGCCCTTTCAGAAATCTGTCCTTGTCGACCACGAGCAGCTTTTCGACCCGCGTATGCTTCAGATGCTCCTTTGCCTCCTCGAGGGTGGTCCCCACCGAGACGGTAACCAGGTTGCGCTTGGTCATCCGGGCGGAAATAAGGATATCCAGGTCGGTTTCGAAACGGAGGTCACGGTTGGTGAGAATCCCCACCAGCTTGCCGTTGCTCTTGGTGATCGGCACCCCGGAGATGCGGTACTTGGCCATCATTTCGAGGGCCTCGCGAATTTTCTGGGTGGGGCGCATGGTTATCGGATCGACGATCATCCCCGATTCGCTCTTCTTGACTTTGTCCACCTCCATCGCCTGCTCTTCGATGGAAAGGTTCTTGTGGATGAAGCCGAGCCCCCCTTCCCGGGCCATGCAGATGGCTGACCGGGCCTCGGTGACAGTGTCCATGGCGGCGCTGACGAGAGGAATGTTCAGGATTATGCTGCGCGACAGGCGTGTGGTAAGATCCACATCCCGCGGCAAGACCAGCGAATGGGCAGGAAGCAGGAGAACATCGTCGAAAGTCAGGCCTTCCGGAATGGTAGTGTCCAGCATCACGGACTCCTTTATGACAGCATGGGAAAGCCAGTCTGCGGCGGCGCGCCGTGCATCTCGAGCTTTTCCTCTGCTGTCTGCGTAGTGCGATTGAATCAATAGTAAACGTAAAAATTATTACAGGCGATTGAGTAAGTCAAGATAAAAGGGGTTAAAGTCGGGCGCTAGGCACTCGGCACGAGGCGATTGACGCCCGTCTGCGGAAGGTTGTCTATTGCCCGGCGCCTCAATTGGGAATGAACACTTTTTTGTCCTCGATCCGATAGAGCAGAGCGACAATAAGATTCACGGCATGCTCCAGGTCTGTAAGGGACAGGACCTCGACCGGCGTATGCATGTAACGGAGCGGAATCTTCACGAGAGCCGTGGCCACTCCGCCGCGGGAAATCTGCATGACGTTGGCATCGGTTCCGGTGGCCCTCGGTATCCCGGTGAACTGAACCGGTATGTTCTCGCGGGCCGCAGTATCGGCAAGAAGGTCGAACAGGGCAGGATTGATATTGGCCCCGCGGGGGAGGATCGGACCTTTGCCGAGAGAGACCTCGCCGTTATGCTTGCGTTCGACGTCGGGCTGGTCCGTCGCGAAATCCACTTCCACGCAGATGCCGATATCAGGATTGACCGAATAGCTGCTGGTGGTCCCTCCCCGGAGCCCGACTTCTTCCTGCACCGAGGAAACGCCATACAGATCAACCCGGGGCTTCCCTGCGACAGCGGCGATCTGCCGCAACACCTCGGCCACAACAAAGCTCCCCGCCTTGTCGTCAAACCCCCGGGATGTTACCCGGTCGCCGTGGAGCTTTTCCAGGGAATCGGCAAACGTTATCGGGTCACCGACACGCACGAGATCCTCGGCCTCTCTTTTGTCGGCAGCGCCGATGTCAATATACTGGCTGTCGAGTTTGACCACTGTCTCCCGGTCCTTGGCCTCCATCAGATGGATCGGCTTTTTGCCGATCACGCCGGTTACGGAGCCGTTCCTGCCATGGATATGCACTCTCTGGCCCGGGGTCAGATGGGGATCGACGCCTCCTATGGCGCCGAAATAGATAAAGCCATTGTCGTCGAGATAGCGGACCTGAAAACCGATCTCATCCGAATGGCCCACCAGCATCACCCGGGGGAGGTCTTCCCCCTCACCCGGGATCCGGCCGAAAACGTTACCCATCACGTCCTGGGTCACCTCGGCAAAGGGGGCAATATAGGAACGGAACACCCTCTGGGCGGGTTGTTCATATCCCGACGGGCTGGGAGCGGCAACAAGCTCCTGAAGAAATTTAAAAGATTCATCGCGCATGGTAAACTCCGGATGAGAAAATATTGTTTCCGATTCGGAAAGGAGGTATTTTTCGTTCTGGCAAGGAAATCAAGGGATTGCGCGGAGGCGTACGACTGTACGCCGCACAAGCAAGCCCGCAGATTGACACCGCCAGGGCGTAAAAGCACCCTTTCCGGACGGAAACTACATGGGATATTTGCCGAGTGTAGCCGGGTCCAGGTTCTCGAGAAACTCGACAAAACGCCGGGCATTATTTTCACCGGCCAGCTCTTCGTCATTCATGGCAACAACGGAGGCGCGCTGGAGTACATCCTCGGAAACCAGGATCGGCATTTTATACTTGAGCGCTGCCATGATCGCCTCGCAGGGGCGCACTTCCACAAGGAACTCCTCGTCGCCGCGCAGAAATTTCACGCTTGCGGTAAAGACCCCGTTCGTGAGTCCTTCGATGATGATCGCACCGACCTCCGTTCCCGTCTTTTCCAGAAAAAGGGCCATAAGGTCCCTGGTCCTGCTGTTCGTCGAGCCGTCCCAGAGCATGAGTTCGGAGGCAATGGCAAAGGCTTCGGTGGTGCTGATCCAGATGGGTATGGTGTTGCTGTCCCTGGCATCCTTCAGTATAACCACCGGCCTGCCGGCAATGGAATCAAGGGTGAATCCGAAAACCGTCATCTCAACATACATGAATACCTCTTTATAAGTCAGTTCCGAGTTCCGAGTCCCCGGTCCCTGGTCCCTGCATTTCCCCCAGCAGTGAGTTCTGGAAGGCACGCGTGATCAATACATCAACTATCCTCCCGATCAAGACCTTGTCCCCGGTAAAATTCACCACACGGTTGCCGGAAGTCCTTCCGGAAAGCTGATCTCCCCGTTTACTCTCCCCTTCGATAAGAACTTTCTGCACGCTCCCGACAAAACTCCTGTTTCTTTCCAGGGTCATCTTCCGCTGCAGTGCCAGCAGCCTGTCAAGTCGCTCCCGTTTCACTGCTTCAGCGACATCGTCGGGAAATTCAGCGGCCCTGGTTCCCGGCCGCACGGAATACTTGAACGAAAAGAGATCTATATAGCCCACTTCCTCCATGAGCGACAGGGTCTCCTGAAAATCCTCTTCACTTTCTCCCGGAAAGCCGACAATCATGTCGCCGGTGATCTGGATATCCGGACGCGCAGCCCGCAAGGCCCCTATCTTCTCAAGATATTCAGCGCGGGTGTAGCCCCGGTTCATCCTCGAAAGGACAGCATCGCTCCCTGACTGGACAGGGAGGTGAATATGACTGCAAAGCTTGGGCAGAGCGGAGAAACATTGTATCAGCGGCAGGGAGATATCCCTGGGGTGGGACGTGGTAAAACGTATCCGTTCAATCCCGGGGACCTCGGCAACAAGGCTGAGGAAGGCGGCGAAATCGGGTTCGCCCGTGTTCTTTAAACCGTAGGAATTGACATTCTGCCCGAGCAGGGTCACTTCACTGACCCCGTTTTCCGCCAGCCTGCCAAGTTCTCGCAGAATATCGACCGAACGGCGACTGACCTCCCGACCCCTGACATACGGGACGATGCAGTAGGAACAGTAATTATCGCACCCCTGCATGATGGTGACGAAGCGGGAAATACCCGCGGCATGGTCATCGACCGGAAACAGGTCCGCCCTGGTCTCGTTGTCGATAAACCCGACCTCGGCAAGCCTCTGTCCCTCCTCGGCTTTGCGGACCATTTCGGGGAGAAGGTGCAGGTTGTGGGTGCCGAACACGAGGTCGAGGTAGGGAACGCTGTCGAGCAGCCGCTCCCCCTCCTGCTGTGCGACACACCCCCCCACGGCAAGGACCAGGCGACGGTTGGAGTTCTTCAGTCCCTTGAACTTGTCGAGGCTTTTGTACACCTTTTTTTCCGGCTTGTCCCTGACACTGCAGGTGTTCAGGATAATGAGGTCCGCACGTGAGTAGTCCTGGGTGGGATGATAACCGGCCTGTTTCAATAGCGCGACGATCTTCTCCGAGTCGCTGACATTCATCTGGCAGCCGAAGGTCTCGACATACAGCAGTTTTCCTTTTGCCACGGTATTCCTTAAGCGGTGAGATTTCAGTTGATAGTACGCAATTTATGCCTGGTAAGTCAACAGCTTTCGCTCCCCCCGTGACCCGTTTCCTGTCGGTGGCCGGGACAGGAGAAGAGATTATCGGAAAAGTGGCACCTTAATCCCACTTTTCTCTTGACAAAACATCGGATAGAATGGTATTTAAGTTACTTTCGATAACCATACAACGATGTACCCATACCATGGAGGTGCAGTTTGGCAAACCACAAGTCGGCCCTGAAAAGGTTCAAGCAGAACGAAAAGAAAAATCAGAGAAACAAGCATGTCCGCTCGACCTTGCGGACTTTCGTAAAGCATGTCCGTGAAGCGGTTGAGGGGAAAGATGCCGCCGTCGCCAAGGAAGCTCTGGCGGCTGCGATTCCGGTAATCGATTCGGCGGCTTCCAAGGGGGTTATCCACCGCTCGAACGCCTCCCGGAGCGTCTCACGCCTCACAAGGCTGGTAAATACCCTCGGGTAATACGGCTCAATCCGGTTAAGATCGCATATCCGGTCGGCTAAGAATATAATAAAAAGGGACTCCGAAACGGGGTCCCTTTTTATGTTTGTGCAGTCGCAGCTACCAAATGAATTCGGAAAAAGCTCCAGATGCAAGGCTTGCCGTGACTTCCGAACGAGGCGCAGCCGCGCTGCGACGCAGTGAAGGAAGGCGCGGCGTAACGCCGCAGCTGGACTTTTGCCGGATTCATCAAGACTTTGAGCAGATGTCCATTGTCAACCGCTCCATAAGGTCAAACGCCCTTCCGCCGCTCGTTTTGAGCGCCAGGTCGGTGTTGTACAACATCTCGAAAACCGGCTTGAAATCCGACAGCCGGTAGTTTTTTGCCTGTTCGATAACCCCGTTAATAAAATAGGGATTGATGCCGGTGGTCTTGCTGATCTCCGGGGAAGGCATCTTCCTCTCCAGAAGTTCCCGTACCAGCCGGAGCTGCCGAAAGTGGCGGGTCAGCATGGCCAACAGCATGAGCGGTGCTTCCCCGTCCCGCAAAATAGTATGAAGCTTGCGCAAGGCTTTGCCCAGGTTTTTTTCCCACAAGGCATTGGCAAGGTCGAATACCGTATCGACTTTCGTATCGGACGCAACCCGCCTGACGTCATCAACCTTGATGGTGCCATTCTCCCCCACAAAGGTTGCAACCTTTTCGATCTGGGTGGCCAACTCCTGGAGATTGTTGCCGACGAGATGAACAAGCATTTCCACGGCAGACGGATCGAGCCGTTTCCCGTAAACAGCCGTCTCATTTCTTATAAAAACACCGAGCTGGTTTTCATAGAGGCGCTTATACTCGACAAGCCTGCCGTTTTTTTTCAGGTCGAGGAAAAACTTCTTCCGCTGATCGACTTTTTCGCCTTGGAAAATCAGGCAGGTGGAAGGAGCAGGATCCTGAACGTATCCCGACAGGGTCTCCAGGGCTGAGGCCGACAGTGCCGCACTCTTTTTGACCAGGACAACACGTTTTTCGGCAAACATCGGCAGGGTTTGGGCCGACTCAACGATCTCCTCCCCTTTTGCCTCGGCGCCGTAGTAGACATTCAGGTTGAACTCGCGGAATTCCGCGGAGACAGCCTTCGCCAGCAGGAGCTTGACCCCTCTCTCCACCAGATACTGCTCATCCCCATAAATGTAGTAAAGGGGGCCCACGTCCCCCTCGCGTACTTCCTTTTCGAACTCTTCCGGTTTCATTTGAACCTTTGATTGGCGATTAAAATCCCGTGGCCACTCTCTCGTAAATCTGTTGCGCCAGCTTGTCGCAGAGTTCCCGGATTGCAGCTGATTCGCTGTTCTGCTGCAAGGCGTTCACCTTGTTGACGGGGTAAACCTGGCTCCAGGAAACCGCCCCCTTCCATACCACCTTACGGGTATTCTTCTCCATCAGGGTCGCTTCTGCGGTAATGGTTGCCCGGTATTCCCTGACCTTGTCATCGGAAGTATAGGAAACCGGATTGTTGGCATAGGTCATAACTGCCCCGGAAAGTATCAGATCCGCAGCATCCTCGCTCACCACATTCCCGCCGCTTCTCCTGGCGAATTCCTCTACGAGGCTTCCGGTCAGGAAAGCCCCCAGGTTCGCCCGGTAACTCTTGTTGGCGAATATCGGGACAGAGATTTTTTTGCCGGCCACGGGAGTAGAATAGTCCAACTGGGACTTCAACTGGTAGCCGCATCCGGCCAGGGACAAAACTGCCGGAATCAGCAGGAATAAAAATATTTTTCGTGACATTTTCACGCCGTAACCCCATCAACCTGCGACAATATTGACCAGTTTCCCCGGTACGTAGATGATTTTCCTGACTGACTTCCCCTCAAGGAACGGTTTGACCCGCACGTCGGTCAGGGCCGCGTCCTTGACCTCGGACTCCCCTGCCGACACCGGCACGGTTATTTTGCCGCGCAGTTTGCCGTTGACCTGGACGACCACCAGCAGTTCCTCATCTGCCGCCACAGAGGGATCAAAGGGGGGCCAGCCCGCCTGTTCAACACCGTCCCCATGCCCCAGAGCCTCCCACAATTCGGCGGCAACATGGGGGACGAACGGTGCAAGCAGGAGAACCACACTTTCCAGGGCCTCCTTCAGCACCGGGGCATTGACGGGATGATTTTTCGGCTCAAAGGCCTGGAGGGTATTAACCAGTTCCATGATGGCGGCAATCGCGGTATTGAAGTGAAACCGTTCATCCAGGTCCTCGGTTACCTTCCTGATGGTCTTGTGTACGGCGCGACGCAGTCCCCTTCCTTCTTCGCTGAGGGCCGCGGTATCGAGTGGAGCTGCGTGCACGTGGAGCGGCAAGGTGCCATGAACAAGCTTCCAGACTCTGTTCAGGAAGCGGAAGCCTCCTTCGACCCCCTGGTCGCTCCAGTCGAGGTCCTTCTCCGGCGGTGCGGCAAAGAGCGAAAAGAGGCGCGCAGTGTCCGCCCCGAACCTCTGGATGAGGGCATCGGGATCGACCACGTTCCCCTTTGACTTGCTCATTTTTGCGCCATCCTTGATCACCATCCCCTGGGTCAGAAGATTGGTGAAAGGTTCGTCTATGGCGCAATAACCGAGATCGCGCATGACCTTGGTGAAGAAACGGGCATAGAGGAGGTGGAGCACCGCATGCTCGATTCCCCCGATGTACTGGTCCACGGACATCCAGTACTCGGCCCGTGCCTTGTCGATCGGGCCTGCGGCGAAGTCCGGGGAACAATACCGGAGAAAATACCAGGAGGACTGGACAAAGGTATCCATGGTGTCGGTCTCCCGCCGTGCCAGTTCTCCGCACTGCGGACAGGCCACATTCACAAAGTCGTCCACCATGGCCAGGGGGTTCCCCCCTTCACCGGTGAACCTGGCATCCTTGGGAAGAACTACCGGCAGGTCCTTTTCCGGCACCGGCACCACGCCGCACAGGTCGCAGTTGATCATCGGGATCGGGTTGCCCCAGTAACGCTGCCGGGAGATTCCCCAATCGCGGAGGCGGAAATTTACCGTCTTTTTACCAAGACCTTTCTTTTCCAGGAAATCAGCGATCTTTTCCTTGGCGTCGCCGCTTCTCATACCGTCGAACAGACCGGAATTCACCATGATTCCTTCGCCGGTAAAGGCGGCCTCCATGGTGGCAGGGTCCAGCTTTTCCCCCTCCGATTGGATCACGACCTGCAGGGGGAGGGAGTACTTACGGGCAAACTCGAAATCCCGCTGGTCATGGGTCGGCACCGCCATAACCGCACCGGTGCCATAGTCGGTAAGAACAAAATTGGCCAGATAAACGGGCATGCGGCTGTTCGTTACGGGATTTGTGCAGTATGAACCGGTGAAGACCCCCTCCTTCTCGAAATCCTCTGCCGAGCGTTTCGACTTTTCGGTTTTTTTCACTTTTTCGATGAATTCTTCCACCTCTGCCCGGTTTTCCGGAACGGTCAACTCCAGCGCCATCGGGTGTTCGGGGGCCAGCGACATGAACGTGGCGCCGTAGAGCGTGTCCTGGCGGGTGGTGAATACCTTGATACGGTCGCTCTTCCCCTCCACCGGGAAGTCGATTTCGCAACCGAAGCTTTTGCCGATCCAGTTGCGCTGCATGACAAGCACGCGCTCGGGCCAGCCGGGGAGTTTGTGGGTATAATCGAGGAGTTCCTCGGCATAGTCGGTAATCCTGAAGAACCACTGATCGAGCTCTTTCAGCGCCACCTCGCTGTCGCAGCGCCAGCAGCACCCTTCCTCGACCTGCTCGTTGGCAAGAACCGTCTCGCACTTCGGGCACCAGTTGACGAAGGAATTTTTCTTGTAGGCCAGCCCCCTCTTGTACATCTGGAGAAAGATGAGCTGTTCCCATTTGTAGTATTCCACGTCGCAGGTGGCTAGTTCCCGGTCCCAGTCATAGGAGAGCCCCATCTTTTTCAACTGGCTCCGCATGTAGTCGATATTTTCGTAGGTCCATTTGGCGGGATGACTCTTGTTCTGGATAGCGGCGTTCTCGGCCGGCATGCCGAACGCGTCCCACCCCATCGGGTGGAGCACGTTGAACCCCTTCATCCGTTTGAAGCGCGCCATCACATCGCCTATGGAATAATTGCGAACATGGCCCATATGTATGCGGCCGGACGGATAGGGGAACATCTCGAGCAGATAGTATTTTTGCCTGGCTGTATCTTCAACTGCCCCGAAGCATTTTGTGGCGCTCCAGACTGCCTGCCACTTTTCTTCAACGCTTTTCGGAACATATTTGCCTTCCACGTAAAACCTCCTGATTACCCGTTGCCGGGCTGAAAAGTATAGTTCCGTAAAAAAAGACGTCAGGCAATGTTAAGTAAAGCCCTGGCGACATCGAGTATCTTGTTGGGCTGGATCGGCTTGGTTATATAATCATTGGCACCCAGGGCCAGAGCCCTCTCCCGGTCTTCCTGGGCACCCTCGGTGGTGATTACAACCACCGGCGTGTTCCGGTAATTGACGTCGTTGCGCACCAGGCTGACAAGCTTCAATCCGTCCATGATGGGCATGTTTATATCGGTAAAAATAAGATCGAATTTTTCGGCAGAAAGCTTTTTCAGGCCGTCGACACCGTCATTCGCCTCTACTATCCGTATACCCTTCAGCCTTTTCAGCGCAAAGGAGATAAGCTGCCGCATCGTGGGGGAATCCTCTACTATCAAAACTTTATATTCCGACATATCAGTGTATCCTCCGCAAGGTTGATGACTATCGTGTGATCAGATCAAGAAACCCCTGAATAGTTGAAAGCTTTCTTTCGGAATCGGAGTAGAGTCTTGAACTGAAGACTGCCGTTGCCGCGTGGCCGGCAAGCAGGGTAAAGAGTTCGTAGTCAACATCGGCAAACTGGGTCTTTTGCACCAGCAGTTTGTAAATCACCAATACCCCGATCACATGTTCCTTTATCTGCAGGGGTATGCAGACCATCGGCTTCAGGAAATCCGTCGTGTACGCAGAGACATCATCGACAAAGTAGTTTTCGCCCGTTTTGGCAACCTGCCCGATTATCCCGGTGCCGAACTTCACTGAAGGGATTTCCTCCCGGGACACCCCTTCAGTGGCTACCGCCTGAAGTTCATTGGTTTTTTCATCAAGAAGCATGATGGCGAACTCTTCGGCGCCGATCAGGTTGATGATGATCTCGGTAATTATCTGGAGCACTTCCTTGAAATCGAGGGTGGAGTGGAGCTGGTAGCTGGCTATGTAGAGGTTGGCCAGGTTATTGTTCTCCGACTCGATCTCCACGTAGCGGGCCGCAAAATCCTGGTTCTCCTGTTCCACCTGCCGTATGCGGTTGAGGATTTCACCTTTTTCCTTTTCCAGTACCTCGATACGCTGGAGGAGGTGACGGCTCTCATCGGTATTCGCCATATCCCGCCCGACAGCCCGATGGGACTCCTCCAGTTCAAGAATCCGGTAGCGGAGGCGCTCATTTTCTTTCATCAGTTCCTGGGTGAACTCGGCGCCTTTCTTGAAAACCTGCAGGAACTCCTCGCCCCTGCTGGAAACCCCTTTTTCCTCTTCTGTCGACATATCCGCTCCTCTTCTTTAAGCTGATTATTCCCGGCAAGAATGTTATGATTTAATTCTGTGTACTTCAGAGCCATCCTCTTCAGCTGGATGCTCCCGGTCTTTCACGACGCCGTCAGTCCGGTTCGGGAACGATACCGCAGCGCAGGGTTATCTCACGCGCCATCCGGGAAAGCGGCACGACCTTATCGACCAGGCCGGTGGCTATTGCCTCGCGGGGCATGCCGAAGACGATGGCGGACTCTTCCGACTCCGCCAGGACCTCGCCGCCGGCCTTTTTTACGGCCCTGACACCTTTGCTCCCGTCATTGCCCATCCCCGTGAGAACGACGGCAAGAATCCGCGGACCGTAAATACCCGCCAATGACGTGAGCATGACATCCGCTGACGGGATATACCTGTCCTGAGGAGAAGGCATCACCACCTTTGCCGCCACCTCGCCGTTCAATTCCTGGAAAATCATATTGCGTCCGCCGGGTGCGATCAGGACCCTCCCCGGAGCAACCAGGTCCCCATCCTTCGCCTCTTTCACTTCAAACATGGACGATCTGTTCAACCGTTCGGCAAAAGCCCGTGTGAAGCCTGCAGGCATATGCTGGGAAATCAGAACGGAAAAAGGAAGTTTTTCCGTAAACGACGATAAAATACTCTGTAATGCCGGAGGCCCGCCCGTAGAAGCGCCAATGGCAACGATTTGCACCGATGAGGTTCCCCTTGCCAGCGGAAATCCATCAACAGGCCTCTTTTTCTTCCTGGGGAAAGGCTCCGGGGTCAGGAACGGCTCCCTTTTGATTATTCTGTCCATATTGAGGTTGAAAACGCTCCGCACCTTCTCCTGCAGGTCTCCCGCGATAATAAGTAGTTCGTCGGATATGCGGCCGGTCGGCTTTGCGATAAAATCGACTGCGCCAAGTTCCAGAGCCTTGAAAACCCTGTCATCCTCACTCTTTGCGCTGATGACGATCACCGGCAGAGGACAGGAGTTCATGATGATGCGGAGCAGGGTGAAGCCGTCCATTCTGGGCATTTCCAGATCAAGCGTGACCAGGTCGGGCTTCAGGTCAATTATCTTGCGAATACCCTCTTCGCCATCGGCTGCATAACCGACAACCTGGACACTCTCCACATTTTCCAGCATTTTGGTAATGGTGCGCCGGTTGTATGCCGAATCATCTATAACCACGACCCGGATTTTTCTCATAAGACCCCTCCCGGTGGACTCGGTTTCTGATAAACCATATCGTTTTTCAGGTGTCTGAGGGCAAATGCGGTCGAGATGTTCATGAGCGATTCGGAATGGCCAAGAAGCAGATACCCCCCATCGTGGAGCATTCGGTAAAAACTTTCGATGATCTTCTTCTTGGCGGCCTGGTCAAAGTATATGATGACGTTTCTGCAGAATATGACGTCCATCTTGCCGAGAAGGGCCAGCCGGTTCTGGTCGAACAGGTTGAGATGGCTTATGGTCACCAGTTCCCGCACTTCGTCAATAATTTTATAGCCGTTATCCTGTTCCTGGAAAAAACGCTTTATATAATGTTCTTCAGTAGTTCTGAAGGATGACTTGCCGTACACCGCTTTTCTCGAGTGCTGGAGCACCCTCTGGCTTATGTCCGTTCCAATGATTTCGACCCGCCACCCCTGGAAACAGCCCAATCCAAGAATCAGCATGGCTATCGTGTAGGGCTCTTCTCCCGTCGAGCAGCCGGCGCTCCATATCCGCAGGGTTTTTTCCCCTTTCTTCTCCTTGACGGCCTTGAGTTCGGGCAGGATTTCCTCGGTCAAAGCCTTTAACTGAAAAGCTTCACGAAAAAAATACGTTTCATTGGTGGTCAGGATGTCCATGAGATCGGACATTTCCTGGTCTTTTCTCCTCTCATACTTGAGAAAATGGTAATATTCCCTGAACCCCTTGAGCTGATGCAGCGGCAGGCGCCTGCCAAGCCTCTTCTCCAGCAGGTACTTGGTGTCGCTGTCAAAGAAGAGGCCGCAATGGCTGTAGATGATGTCCCGGATGAGGCGGAACTCTTCATCTGTCATCAGTACTTCCGGTTCGGAGCAAAACATTACTGAAACCTGTCCATTAAGTCTGTTATTGTTTCTTTAACGAGGACATCGGACTCGGTTATGAGCAGCGACCGCAGCAGAGGAAGTGTCTCTTCCCCCCGGTGTGCAACCATGGCCACGATAAAGCTGCGCCGTACGTCCCAGTGGGGGTGAGACAATAGCTTCCTGCCATACTCGTCGAGCCAGTCTTCGCCATTTCGTGATAGTATCTCGATGGCAGCCTTTACCACTTCTTCATCAGCGTTATCGAGCCCTTTTTTGACGAGTCCCGGGACTTTTTCCCCGCCGATCTCCGCCAGTGCTTCAAGGGCTGAAATAACCACCAGCCCTGCGCCGTGCTCAACTATTTCCATAATCGCCGGCACGGCCCGGTCGTTCTTCAGCTTGGCAAGACTCGCCAAGACCGCACATTTCACCCAGGGAGCCTCATCATTCAAGGCCAGTAACAGAGGATCAAGAACGTCGCCTCCCCCCACCTCACCGAGAGCTCTGGCAGCGGCAATGCGCACATCGGCATCTTCATCGGCCAGAGCCATGACCAGATGGGAGACAGCGGCTGGAGATTTCAATTCGGCCAGAGAGTTTACCGCCGTTTTTCGCACTACCGCGTCTTCATCCTTGACCAGGAGAGATAACTTTTCTGCGTCGTTCAGTGCGGAATAAAGGACGGCTGCGGAACGGCGCTTTTCGGATGTATGTGCGCAGGCTAAATCGGCAGCAATCCTGAGCACGGACTCCCCGTCCCGTTCAGCCAGACGGGAGAGCGCGTCGATACCCCCCTCACGCACATCAGCTTCGCTATCATCAAGCAGGCGGACCAGATCGTCCAGGAGGGCCGTAATCCCGATCTTGCCGACGGCAACCGCACAGACCCTGCGCAGCATGGGATTTTCATCCAGAAGCCCTTTGCGCAAAAGGGAAGCGCACCCGTCGTACTTGAGTTCACCGCAGACATAGGCAATGAAACATCGTTCTTCGTCGGCGGCGTCAGGAAAGGCACGCACAAGGGAGAGAGCGCCTGCCTTGCCCATGTTTTCGAACGCCAGCATGCACTGCCTGCGGAGCCTTTCGTCGCGGCACACGTGGAGAAGCAGTGCAGTTGATCTCTCGTCTCCGATGAGCCCCAGGATCCTTACAAGGGCATCTTTCAAACTCCTGTCGGAAGTCTCCATGGACGCGTGAAGTCCATCCACAAAAGGGGTCCCGGCGAGTTCCCCGAGCCGGGCATCCACCCTGCGGGCGGCGAGATCGGCAGAAAGGCGCTCCCTGAGCTTTATCACAGCCTGCACCGCGGCATCGCGCGCATTCCGTACCTTTTCCTTGAGTCCTTCAACCAGCATCGGCACCGCATCCAGATCGCCGATCTCCCCGATGCAGTCGAAGACCGCTTTTTTCAATAGATTTTCGCCGGCCAAAGGCCTGATTACGTCAATCGGCACCGGTTTACCGATTCTGCCCAAAGCTTCCAGAATAGTATAACGAAGCCATATATCGGTTATTGCCAGGGCCTGCACTAAAAATGGGACTGCCCGTGAATCGCCGATCTTGCCGAGATTTTCCGCCGCGGCTGCACAGACGTTCGGGTCGGCATCATTGAGTGCCTTTATCAGCAGAGGGACTGCGTCTGCCGCGCCAATGCTCCCCAGTATATCAATGACGAATTTTCGAACGTCATGATCATCATCACCAGCATGGAGGCACAATGTCGGCACGGCCAGCGCACCAAGCTTTTCCAGCGTCTCAACAGCCGAATTGCGGAGGCCTGCATTCTCCTGGGCCCCCAGCATTCCGACAAGAGCTTCCATGACCTCCGTAGTTACCTGGCCGGCCAGCACGGCAGCCACCGCCTCTTTTCTAACCCGCCAGCTGGCATCACCCATGGCGGCAAAAAGGGCGTTCCTGACTTTCGCCAGGGGGTAGCCAGCCAGACCGACCACGGCAATTCTGCGAGTTTCCTCATCCGGGGACTGGAGTTGTTCGGTCAGGATTTCACAATTTTCCACAGATGGCTCCATCATTCCAACGAATTGTTAGTCAGCCTGGAAACCGCTCGTCGCGCCTGGAGAGTTCCCGCCGGCAACCGGTCAGGCATGTATCGCACCGACCACGGCGGGCGCCGTAAACCCCGTTAGAGGTTCAGCTCCCGCTTTTTCTTGGCAATCAAATCCGCGAAGGCATCGTCCAGGTAAGAAGTTGCCTGGCGGATATCCTCCGACACACGGCGGAGATAGAGTGCCTGTCCTTCCCGTATGTCGTCAGCCAACAGCTCGTAAAAACTCCCCTTACGTATCCCCTCTTCAACTTTGCCCTGGTTATAGAGAACGATGTCCGAAACGATGATTCGGGCAAGACGCCTGGCCTTCACATGGGCCTCGGGCAATTCCGGAGGAGACGGAGCGTCCGGGACCGAGGTTTCATGCTCTTCATCTTTCTTCAGCTCTTCACGGACAGCCTCCTGAGCGGCAATGTCTCGACTGGTGAGTAATTCCGGAGCAGTCTGCCCTTCTTCTTCGGCAGGCATTTTCTTCCTGCCCGATGATTCGACAAGCTTCTGCCCGGAGACCAGGTTGTACACCATCCCTACGAGAGAGTCGGGGATATGGTGTTTTTCTATATAACCATCAGCTCCGTAGAGGGAACTGGGCGCCCGTTTATACCTGGTCTTGTCGTAAATTGACGCCAGGAGTATAAGCTTGATCGTTGAGATGGCCGGATTTTTCCTGACGGCTTCGCAGATTTCGAAGCCGTACATGGATGGGAGCGCCACGTCAAGCAGCACCAGATCGGGCTTTAATTGCTCAATAGCGGCAAAAGCGGTTTTGCCGTCATTGTAGACATACACATCAAAAGGCTCGGCTGCCAAAACTTTCCTTACCGCATCGCAAAATGCCGCACTTTCGTTTGCCACTACTACCTTTAACCTCGGAGCACACATAACATCAGCAGGAGCCGGCGGCGCCGGGTAAGCGCCTTCTGTCTGGGGCAGAGACACAGAAGCAGGCGCCTTCCTTATGACCCTGAAAATCGCACGACATTTACTGCAACGGAGCTTGACACCATCGGCGCCCACCTTTTTATCATCAAAACTGAATCTGGTTTTGCAGCCGGGACAAACAATTAACATACCAATCCTTTCATGTCCGCGGGAGCAGGTGCATGCGATGCCGCCTTCAAATCCCGACAGTGCCGTCGCCTCGTCAGGTTGAATGCGAGCATACCATTTAGCTTTCCACGGCCATGGTTCTCAATTCACTCGATTCGCGATCGGTCAGGATCTTGTCGAGGTTCAACAGCATAATGAGCGAATCCTTCGCCAGGCAAACCCCCACAAGATATTCGGCGCTCACGCCGTTGACCACCTGGGGTGGCGGTTTAATATTCTTGACATGAAGCGTGATTACCTCGGTGACTTCATCCACTTCGAGACCCAGAAGCTGCCGCCCGACGGTCACGATCAGGAGCCGCGTGTCCTTGTCATGGTCAGCAACAGGGAAATCGAACCTCTTTCTCAGGTCAATAACCGGAATGACCGTACCCCGCAGGTTCAAAACCCCTTCCACGAAAGCAGGAGACTTGGGAAGGCTTGTCAGTTTCTGCGGCCTTATTATCTCTTTGATCCGCATGATATCAGCCGCGTAGACATCATCGCCGAGCCGAAAACAGGCAATCTGGATTTCATGACTATCAGTGTTCATCAAAGTCCCTTATCCCTTGCGGCTTGAAGGAGATTCATCGTGCCGCCCTGTTTTTGCGGACCGATTCTTTCGCGGGACAGCAGACTGCGCAGGGGCGCCCCTTTGCCCACGCATTCCCTGGCCCGCTATTTATTGAGGAGTTCCTGGACCATGTCCAGCACCTTTGCTGACTTGAAGGGCTTGGTAATGTACGCATCGCAGCCGACCTGCTGGCCGCGCGCCATGTCCTGGCTGTTTTTCTTGGCAGTCAGTATCAGAACCGGAATATGGCTGAGGTCGGGATCCTCCTTGATTCGCCTGCAGACCTCAAAACCGTCGATTTCAGGGAGCATGATATCAAGAATCACCAGGTCGTGCCTGTTTGTCCTGACCTCTTCCAGTGCGGCCTTGCCATCCATTACCCCGGTTACGCTGTATCCTTTTGAGGAGAGGAGGATGCTTTCCAGCTTCAACAAGCTCTCTTCATCCTCAACAACAAGAATCCTGTTTCTTTTCATACTCTGCCCCTTTCACGAACCTACCCGAGGGAAATGTCGAGGATATTCTCCTGGTTGAGCAAGATCAGCATCTGACTGTTAAAGCGTCCTATCCCGCTGACAAAATCACGATCAATTCCGTCAAGCACTTCGGGAGGTCTTTCAATGGTTGCCGAGGCAATTCTTACAACCTGGGTCACCTCATCAACGACAATCCCGATAAAGTCTTCTCCCTTCTTGACGACGATTATACGTTCTCTTCCCGATGAATCACCCTCCGGGAGTCCGAGCCGCAAGCGCATGTTGAAAATGGGAATGATAATGCCGCGCAGGGACAGCACGCCGGAGACAAATCGGGGAGTGCGGGGAATTTCCGTAACCTCGCGTGGCCGGATGATCTCTTTGACTGCCAGGATGTTGATGGCATACATCTCGGACGAAACCCTGAAACAGAGAAACTCCTGGAAATCCTCTCCGGTAGAAACCGCCATCGTTCCGGAATCCTCAGGCGCTTCCAGACCTGCACTGGAAGCTTCACGTCCGGCTATCAGGACGGCAAGAGGGTCAAAGTCTCCCGTGGCCGTCTCGCCGGCCTTGCCGGCCCGGGGTTCGGTCTCCGCTGGGCACGACTCATCAATGAGGTCCGCCAGAGTATCCGCAGGTACCTGAATCAATTCGACCATGGGCTGGTTAACTTCTTCAGAAATCGTCGCAGGTCGATCGGCAACCTCATTATTTCCCCTCTGCTCCTTCTGCGCTCTTTTCCGTATCTCCGCCAGATCCATGAGTGTCCTTCGATCCTTTGTATACGAATTCGCGTTCCGTTGCGACTTCGTATCAGAAGTACAATTCGCTCTTCAACTCTTCGATAATAGCCCCTTCAACCCACGAGGCCTCCCTGCCGAACCCCTCCAGAAGGGCATTGGTGGCAATGACATTAATCTTTCGGGGCACTCCTCCGGAAAGTTCGAATATTCTGTGCACTGCATCGGGAGAAAACAAGCCGGGACTCCCCCCCGCAACCTCCATTCTGAAGTCGAGGTATTCCTGGGTTTCCTCAAGGTCGAGCGGACTCAGATGGTAATTTATCGCTATCCGCTGTCTGAAGGGCTCATAGACCGGGGCGGCAAGCATCCTGCGCAATTCAGGCTGCCCCATGACGATCACGCTCAGGAGATTCCTGTCGTCAAGCTGAAAATTGGTCAGGAGCCTGATTTCGTCGAATATCTCGCGGTCGGGAATCATCTGCGCTTCGTCAATGACCAGCACGGGACAGCGTCCTTCCTGGTGAAACCGGTACAGCTCCCCGGTAATTTCTCCCAGAAGTTCATCCTTGGCGGTGGAAGGCCTCTCCACCTGGAGGCTCCTGGCAATCCCGCGCAAAAACTCGATGGCATTCAGCCGCGGGTTGAATATGAAACAGAAGTGGAAAGAATCTCCCATTGAATCCATCAGGGCACGGGAAATGGTTGTTTTTCCGCACCCGATTTCGCCAGTCAGCAGCGCGAGTTCACGTTCTTCGATCACGTACTGTAATCGCGCGAGCGCTTCCCGGTGTCCCCTGCTCAGATAGAGAAAACGCGGGTCCGGCGTCTTGCTGAACGGTTTTTCCCTCAGGCCGTAAAACTCTTTATACATCTATCCGCCTCTGGTAGCCTCGTTGATTATCCCCCCCACATCGAGGACAAGAATTGTTCGCTGGTCCCCCAGGTCTGCGGCGCCGGAAATCCCTTTGAACCCCTTGAAAGTCTCACCAATGGACTTGATCACTATGTCCTGCTGGCCCAGGAGATTGTCCACCACGATGCCGAGGCGCTTTTCCGCTGCCCCTACCACCACGACAAAAAAAGTATCAGGATTCCCTCCGCCCCCGTCCACCTCGAAGAAATTCCCGAGGTGCAGGAGCGGCAGGGTCGAATCACGGAGCTGGATAACTTGATTCCTCTCCACCGTAAGGACATCCTTGCGCTCCACCATAATGGTTTCGAGGACCGATGTAATGGGAATCGCATACTTTCTTCCGGTCGCGTCGATGATCAGCGCCTTGATGATGGCCAGGGTTATGGGGAGCGTTATGGTCACACGACAGCCGCAGCCGGGCTTGCTTTCGACGTCAACCATCCCCGACACAGCGGCGATATTGTTTCTTACCACATCCATACCGACACCGCGTCCCGAAATTTCGCTGACTTTTTCGCTGGTGGAGAACCCGGGGAGAAAGAGGAAATCGAGTGCGTCGCGGTCGGAAACTGCGTCGATGCTCTGAATAATTCCTTTTTCAAGGGCTTTGCGCTTTACCTTGTCCAGTTCTACCCCCCTGCCGTCATCCTCCACATCGATGACGACATGGTTACCCTTCTGGAAGGAGGAAAGCTTTATGTAACCTTTTTCATCCTTCCCCTGCCGGATCCGTTCTTCGGGTGTCTCGATACCGTGGTCTATGGCATTCCTGATGATATGCATCATGGGATCCGAAATATCTTCGATGATGAGCTTGTCCAGTTCGGTGTCGGCGCCGAACATCTTTAATTCGACTTTTTTCCCCTGCTCGCGGGAAATTTTGCGGACGATGCGGGACATTTTATCAAAAAGCTGCCCCACGGGTATCATGCGGATATCCATTACCCCTTTCTGCAGGTCGGTCAGCTTCCGCTCCAAACTCTTGGCAGCTTTCAGGAGATCGTTGGCAAGAGCTGAATACCCCTCATGCTTGAGCCTGCCCGCAAGGTCGGATATCGTCGACCGGGAAAGGACCAGTTCACCGACGATATTCATGAGTTCGTCGAGCTTGGCAATGTCGACCCGCACCGTTCGGCTGAAACTTTTGGCTGTCAGTGAAGATTCCTCTCCAACGACTGAAGATGCCTCAGGCGCTTCCGGAGTTGCTGTTTGCCCGGCAACATCCAATCGGGTAACCGTGACGGTCTCGCCTTCCACCAGGGCGCTTATCTCATCCGAGCCCTTTACGGTCCCATAGAGAATTTCAAAATCTATTCCCCCTCCCAGACCGCCTCCCGAACTCGGGAGGGTGCTTATGACCTCTCCTTCTTTCTTCAACAGCTCTGTCAGTTCGCCCAGTTCCTGGTCGAAAGTTGCAAGGCTGAAGGAAGCGCGGATCGAGTATATTTTCCTTCCTCTCTTCACATTCTCGAGAAGCCGGTGCTCTTCGTATTCAGTTAACGTGCCGAGCAGCTTTGCAGGGAGGCCGAGTTGAGTCAAGGGGGAATCGGCTTCAGTTTTCTGAGCTGTGATGCAGGAATTTATCCGTGTTACCGCCTGGGCTATCGCATGCGTCTCGGTAGTGCCGGACCCTGCATTTCTTACGAGATTGCCAAGGAGATCCATTGAATCGAAGAGTACGCCCATAACCGCCTGATTGAGCGCAACCTTGCCGAGTCGCAGTGAATCAAGGAGGTTTTCCAGGTTATGGGCAAGCTCGGCAATTTCGAGAAAACCGAACATTCCCGCAAGCCCTTTCAAGGAGTGGGCGCCGCGAAAAATCGAGTTCACCAGTTCCGGATTACCCTCGTCGGTATCGGAGAAGTCGCTCAACCCCACGAGGTCAAGGCTCAGTTGGTCGATTATCTCCTCGGCCTCTGCCAGGAAGTCCTTTACCGCTTTACCCATACTGTCGTTGGAGCCGCTCATGAGAATCTCTCTTTGTGTTTATCCTATATATTGGCGTATCAGTTCCTGCAGTTTCACCGGATTGAACGGTTTTGTCAGATACTCGTTGGCGCCGAGCGCCAGCCCCTTTTCCATGTCTTTTTCACTGCTCTCGGTAGAGATGATAAAAAGCGGAATAGCCATGTAATTAGGATTGTTCCTTACATAGCTGATGAGTTCGAGCCCGTTGATGTCGGGCATATTGATATCGGTGATTATCAGATCGACCTTTTCGCGGGGAAGTAGCCGTAGCGCCTCGAAACCGCTCCCAGCCTCGATCATCTCATATCCTTCCATGGCTTCAATGGTTGAGATCAAAAGGGAACGCATGGTAGGAGAATCTTCGGTAATAAGTATTTTTTTCACGCTTCCTCCGCACTCTTTTCCTTTAAACGACGCAGCAAAAGGGCTTTCTCCATGGCAAGGCCCGCCTGGGAAAGAAAGATTTCCAGAGCATCAGTATCGCCAACAGGCCTCAATTCAGGGAGATTATCGCCATACAAAACAGCCACTACCTTCCCTTCGCTGATGATGGGCCCCAGGAAAACTTCAACAGGGGTACCTCCTCCCCATTGTGAGAGGAGGTAGCGGTTCCATTCGCTGTCATCGGGCCGCAGCTTTACCGGAAGTTTTGAATCGATCACCCGGGAGAAGAGAGAATCTACGTTCCGCGGAATGCGCAATGTCCTCACCTTGGAATCGGCAAGGCCTTCCCGGTCTTCTATGCCGAACTGCCCCAGGCCTGATATTTCATCCCTCTTTACAAAGAAAACGACAGCACGGTTCATGAACTCTGAAGCAAAGCGAAGCACCAGCAGAATGATGCCTCCACCCAATCCCGGATCATAGAGCTCCTCGAGCATCCCCCTGAGGAGCGCTATGCCGGTGCTGTGCTGCGTCGGGGAATTGGTGGGCTCGGGCTCCTCTCCCATCTCCAGGCGGATTTCGTCACCGATATTTACCTGGTCAATCCATTCGGCCGGCCCGCCGCCCGACTCGACCCTCTTCAGTTCCTGGAGTAAACCGTCGGCGAAAGAACTGACTACTCCAAGGTTGCCGACATCACCTTTGCGGGGCTTCATTGTAAAGGCATATCCCATCTTCCGCACCTGGCTCTCGGCGCCGCTGTTATGGCAATCGGCCATTGCCAGGACAGGAAGGTCGGGGAAATTCCTGTATACCAGTTCAAGGAGTTCAAGCCCGCCAAGAACTCCGGAACCGTCCATCCTCGGCATGATCAGATCGATCAGAAGCGACGGCCGCTTGCCGTCACGGTAAAGAGTATCGATCTTGACGAGGGTCTCCTCGCTTTTTTCGAATGCAAAAACATCGTATCCGCCGCTTTGCAGAAAGGGCCGCACGGTTTCGAGAACGCCAGGGTCGTCGTCAACCATCACCAGCAGCCTCTTGTCAGGGCCGGGTTCTGCAGGTACAGAATCAGCGGCCGGCGCCGCTGATTGAACCAGATCAAAGTCAAAATCGACGTTTTCCTCGGGGTGTAACGATTGGTGCGATGCTGTGCCGACCCGGGCATCGTCGGGATGCTCATCACGATGCCGCATTTCGTCGATGATCCTGGAGCCTTCCATGGCCAGGAACTGGGGATTAATGCCCTGTTCCAGCATAAACTGCAGGGGGTCCATCCGGATAGTGTCGCTAACGTCTACATTTTCATGCAGTTCAAAATCAAAAGTCCCATCCACCCAGGAAAAAAGAGAATAGACCACATTTTCTATCTGTTCCCGCACTACCTCTTCAATGGCGTCAACCGAAATGCCGAAGCGGCTGATGAGTATCGTGCCAAGACGTTCCTTGAACCCCTCTACTTCCTGGATTAACAGAGCCTTGCTGAGAGTATGGTGATCCAGAAGCCCTTTCTGAATCAGCACCTCACCCATGTTATGCTGGTACCCAGAGGAAGAAGCCCGGACCACCTGGCCCTGGCGCAACACTATCTCCCCCTTACGCTCCCTGCTATGCAGCGTCAGTATCCCGGATTTACGGCTGAGGCTGACGATCTGAAGGATTTCGCCGAGGCCGAGGTCTTCCAAATTTCCAACAAGGCTCATATCGATTGCACTCTGACTCTGCCGAGTATGGGTAAATAGTCACAAATAATAAACTATCCGTGATGCCAAGTAAAGAAATTTGCGCCCCGGCCAGTGCCCGAAACTACGCACTGACCTAGCGCTCTTTCCTCCCCTTGAAAAGAAGGCGCAAAGGCGTCCCGGTAAAACCGAAGGCCTCGCGGAGCCTGTTGGCCAGGTAACGTTCATAGGAAAAATGAATCGCATCCGTCCTGTTGGCAAAGACGACAAAAGTCGGCGGCCGCGTGCTCACCTGTGTCGCATAGTAGAGCTTGATCCTCTTCCCCTGAAACAGGGGGGGCGGGTGTGCAGTGACGGCATCGAGAAACACCTTGTTGAGTTCCGACGTCTGCACCCTTCTGGCGTACTGGGCCATGACGGTATCCACTTCGGCAATGATTTTCCCCGTCCGCTGCCCCGTCAGGGCCGATACGAACAGGATGGGAGCAAAGGGGAGATATTTGAACTCTATCCTGATGCTCTCGACGAATGTGCCGATGGTGGCGTTGTCCTTGGTCAGGGTGTCCCACTTGTTGACCACGAAGATGCAGCCGCGCCCCGCCTCATAGGCATAGCCGGCGATCTTGGTATCCTGCTCGGTCACCCCGTCCTCAGCGCTCAGCACGATGAGCACGACATCAGCCCGCTCGATGCTGCGGAGGGCGTCCACAACGCTGTACTTCTCGATTTTCCGGGTGGTCTTCCCCTTCCGCCTGATCCCTGCCGTGTCGATCAGCATGTAGCGCTGCCGGTTGCAGGTGAAATACGTATCGACGGAGTCTCGCGTGGTGCCGGGAGTGGGGTTTGCCACCACCCGCTCAAAGCCGAGCAGGCGGTTAACGAGGGATGATTTCCCCACGTTGGGGCGGCCGACCACGGCAATTTTTGTCACATCCTCGTCTTCTTCGGCGACGCCCATCTTCGGAAGTGCATCGATCACCTCATCCATGAGTTCTCCGATGCCCCGGTTGTGCTCTGCGGAAACGGGGAAAACGTTCTCCACGCCGAGGCTGTAGAAATCCCCGATCGCCATTTCCTGCTTGTCGCCGTCGATCTTGTTGATGAGATAAAAGACCGGTTTGTCAACCCGGCGGAGCATCTCCGCCACCTCTACATCGGCCGGCGTCAGGCCGTCCCTGCCATCCATGACAAACAGGATCACGTCGGCTTCTTCCATTGCGAGCTGCGACTGCTCCCGCATCTGCTGGAGAAGTCGATCGCTCGTCACCGGCTCGAAGCCGCCGGTATCGATGAGGATAAAGGGGACCTCGAAGCGGTCAACATTACCGTAGTTCCGGTCCCGGGTCACCCCGGGCTGGTCATCGACCATCGCCTTGCGCCGACCGATAACCCTGTTAAAAAGGGTCGATTTCCCCACGTTGGGGCGCCCTACAATTGCTACGATCGGTTTCATGTATTCTCCCAAACCCAGACAAAAAACTTCTTTGATTCTGTATTAGTATTAGACTAAGAAGCACCTCTTTAGTCCAGATTTTCTCTATTCGGCCCTGTAGAGATACCTCTATTTGTAGCCGAACTCCTTCAGCATCTTTGGATCCTCGCTCCAATCCTTGCGCACCCGGACAAACAGCTCAAGGTAAACCTTCGCGTCCAGGAGCTGTTCGATTTCCCGGCGGGCCTGCATGCCGATTTTCTTCAGCATCTCCCCCTTCCTGCCGATGATGATCCCCTTCTGGGAATCCCGCTCCACGTTGATCACGGCGGAAATGGCAATGAGGCTGCCGTCCTGCCGCTCCTTGAAGCTCTCCACCTCGACGGCCGTCGAATAGGGGATTTCATCGCGGGTAAGCCGAAAAATCTTCTCCCTGATCATCTCCGCAACAATAAAACGCTCGGGCAGGTCGGTAAGGATTTCATCCGGGAAATAGAGGGGGCCCTCCGGCAGATAGCTGAATACTGACGTTACGACGCGTTCCACGCCGTCCCCGCTCAAGGCGGAAACGGGGATGATCTCCTTGAAAGGGTAGAGGCGCGCATACCGTTCGATACTCTCCAGGAGAGCGGCTTTTGGTACCAGGTCGATCTTGTTGATGACCAGAATGACCGGCGTCGCCACCTCGGCCAGAAGCTCCAGGATGAGGGACTCCTGGCTCCCGGCCGGGGTATCGGCCTCCACCAGGAACAGGATGGCATCCACCTCCCTGATGGATGCCACAGCTTCATCGACCATGTACCTGTTGAGCAGCGATGTGGCCCGGTGAATGCCGGGGGTATCGATGAAAATGATCTGGGCGCCGGGGATAGTGTGGATACCCTTGATGCGATTGCGCGTGGTCTGGGGCTTGTCCGACGTGATAACGATCTTTTCCCCCAAGATGCTGTTCAAGAGGGTCGATTTCCCCACGTTGGGCCGGCCGAGGATCGATACGAACCCGGAGCGGAACGGTTTAACAGGCATGGGAGGCATCCTCCCCGGCATAGTTCAGGTCATGCAGCATAGTACCCATCCTTAGTAATGTATCGGTTTCCATCCGCAACTCCAGAGGCGAGAGGCAGGGATCGGCCTTGATTGCGGTAATTTCTATACCCCGCGTGCTCCGGAGCCGCAGCACATTGGCGCGCCGCTGCCCCGCCACGTCCGAAACACGCGCCGGGGAACAGCTGAGAATGACCCTGGTTTCGGGCGGGACATCCGCCGTCAGTTTTGCCATAAGGTCGTAAAAGAGTTCCGCCTCCACCACCTGGCGGAAAGCAGGATGATAGGGACCAGCAACCACGCCATCCCCGGCCCGGAGTTCGCCGGTTGCCAGGAGGCCGATCCGGATTACCGGGATTGCAGCCTTGAGGGCTTCGTGGAGCATGACCTTGCAGAGAGAAATTGCTCCGGACAGGGGCATGGGGGCATAGTCACCGGCCCGGTAGAGTCTTTCCAGCTCTGTCCCGGCTATGACCAGCGTGGGATATATCCGGAGAAAGTCGGGCCCGAGGCCGATGGCCCGCCGCAATGTGGCGAGGGCCTGTGCCGGCGAATCTCCGGGGAGCCCCGGCATCAGCTGGAGTCCCACGCGCATTCCGGACTCGACAAGGATACGACAGGCATCTTCCACAGCACGGGCGGTGTGGCCGCGGCCGGCACGGGCAAGGACGGTGTCGTCCAGGGATTGTACCCCAAGTTCCACTGTCCGTACCCCCCTGTTCTTGAGGAATTCGGCCGTTTCCCGATCTACGGCGTCGGGCCTGGTCGAAACCCTCACTGCAGCGAGATCGCCCTTTTCGATGAGGGGCTGCAGCGGAGCAAGGAGGCTCTCCTGCAGGGGGACGGGAAGACTCGTAAAGGTGCCGCCATAAAAGGCCGCCTCCAGACCCCTCTTTCCCGCAGTGCCCCGATACACGGCAATACGGTCCAGCAATTCGGCAGGACTCGGCAAAGTCTCCGCTGCGCCCGATATCTTTACCTGGTTGCAGAATATGCACGTATGGGGACAACCCTGATGGGCTATGAAGAAAGGTACGATGACCGGTTTCATGAAACGCCGGCCGAAGCTTTCAGGCTGAGCCGTTCCAGCCCGACCCGGGCGGCTTCCTGCTCCGCCTCCTTCTTGGTCCTGCCGGAACCTTCGCCGAGGAATTCTTCGCCGATAAAGGCCTGCACGGTAAAGATCCGGGCATGGTCAGGACCTTCAGGCAGCTTGTGGACATAGCGCGGGACGGTACCATAGACGGACTGGGCCAGCTCCTGGAATTCAGTCTTGCAATCCCTGCCGAGCGAGGGGCCGGCGCCGGTCTCCAGCAACGGACCGAAATGGGCCTCCACCATTCTTTCGAGAGGAGCGGCCCCGCCGTCAAGGTATACGGCGGCCAGCAAAGCCTCGTAAGCGTCGGCAAGAATGGACCGCTTTCCCCTGCCGCCGCTTTTTTCCTCGCCGCGGCCCATCCGCAGATACCTCCCGAGCCCGATCCGGCGGGCAAGATTCCCGAGACTCTCTTCCCCCACGAGGGAAGCCCTGATCCTTGTGAGATCACCCTCACGGCAATCGGGAAAACGATCCAGAAGCGCCCGGCTCAGGAAAAAGTCGATCACCGCATCACCGAAAAACTCAAGCCGCTCGTTGTCTCTGGTCGTTTTATTTCCTGCTTCATTGAGGAATGAACTGTGGGTCAATGCCTCTTCGAGGAGGGACCGGTCAGTAAAGCAGTAGTTGATGGCGCTCTCCAGTTCCGGCAGTATGTCATTCAGTTGGATATCCATATACATCCGGTTTCCGGCAGGTGCGCAATTTACTTTTCGGGATGCGAAGAGACGGACAAAACCCTGAAAGTTCCCACGTCGAGCCAGTATACCCAAACATCCCTGTTTTATCAATAGATATGGGCTGTCTCGGGGATAATTATCTTGATTAATTCAATCCCCTCTCATATAATTTATATTTTAATTTTGCTGGAGATATCTGTATGGCCTGTTTCATAACATTCGAAGGGATTGAGGGGTGCGGCAAAACCACCCAGTTGGGGCTTCTCGCCCGGCATCTCACAACTCTCGGCCATGATGTGGTGCTGACAAGGGAGCCGGGGGGGTGCCCCATCGCCGACCAGGTGCGTGGAATCCTCCTGGACGCCGGAAACAGAACCATGGCTCCCCTGACAGAACTCCTTCTCTACGCGGCCGCACGGGCACAGCATGTATCGGAAATCGTCGCCCCTTCCCTCAAATCGGGACATGTCGTCCTCTGTGATCGCTTCACCGACGCCACTGTCGCCTATCAGGGATACGCCAGGGGCCTCGATCAGGCGGTAATCGACGGACTCAATCGCCTCGCAACGGGAAGTATCCGTCCCGACCTTACCATTCTCGTGGATTGCCCGGTGGAAGTCGGCCTCGGGCGCGCCATGGCCCGGATAAACAGTTCCACGGGAGCCCGTGAGGAGCGCTTCGAACTGGAATCGCTTCAGTTTCACCGGAAAGTGCGGTCAGGATACCTCAAACTGGCGGAGATGGAGCCGGAAAGGTTCATTGTTATCGACGGCTCAGGAACCATCGAGGAGACTGAAGCAGCAATTGTCTCAGCCGTCTTTGACAGGCTGTCCCTGGAGGAGTCCGATGCCCTTCGGTGACATCCTGGGACAGGAAGGCTGCCTGACGCTGCTCAGGCGAACAATGGCTAAGGGGAAAACGGCCCACGCCTATATTTTCGAGGGAATCGAGGGGTGCGGCAAAAAAAAGACCGCCATCGCTTTCATTGAAGCAGTTTTCTGCGGCCAGAACGAAGGTTGCGGTCTCTGCTCTTCCTGCCGGAAGATCGCGCTCCTCCAGCACCCGGACCTTCACCTGGTCGAACCCGACGGCGTTTTTATCAAAATAGACCAGATCAGGGATCTCCAGAAAGACTTGTCCTACCGACCCTACGAGGCGCCGAGAAAGGCATGCATCATCGACGGCGTGGAGAGGCTCAACCCCTCAGCCGGCAACGCCCTCCTCAAAACGCTTGAGGAGCCTCCGGGGAACGCCTTGATAATCCTCCTTACGGCACAGGTTGATGCGGTGCTCCCTACGGTCCTTTCCCGCTGTCAGCGGCTCCATTTCCCGGCCCTTCCGCAATCGGCCGTGGAGAAGTATCTCCATACCAGGGGGTGCACACCTGAAACGGCCCGTATAGCCGCTTCCCTGGCAGGAGGAAGCCTGAAAAGAGCCCTTGAAATCAGCACGGACGAGGCGTTGGCCGACAGGAAAACCCTACTGGAGCGGATAGACTCCCTGACAACCCGGGAAATGACGCCCCTTTTCTCTGCTGCCGAAGAACTCTCGGGTGACAAAGAGAAGGTACTGGAAACACTCGATCTTCTGGCGACATACCTGCGCGATGTCCTGCTCATGCAGGGGGGAAGCCGGGAGGTAGTTATCAGTGACCTTCTCCCCCTGATAGAGAAGGACGCCCGCCGCTTTTCGCTCGATGATGTCATGGCACGGATAGGCAATGTTTTTGAAGCCCGCTACGCACTCCAGCGCAATGTAAATCCAAGGCTTGCCCTGGAGGTGCTCTTCATGCGGCTTGCGGCATCATAACGGCAATCTTTGTGATCGCCCGGATTAATATATGGAGGAAGTTTTGGTCAAGATAGTAAAGGTACAGTTCAACATCGCCGGCAAGCTCTATGACTTCAATGCCGCAGGGTTAGACTTGAAGCGGGGCGACAAGGTTATTGTCGAGACCGAGCGGGGGAAAAGCATCGCCTCCGTTGTCATCGAATCACTCGATTTCCCTAAAGAGCACATCCACGAAGGGTTGAAGTCCATCCTGAGAAAAGCGCTTCCTGAAGACCTTGAAGCAGCCGCCCGCAATGCTGCGAAGGAGAAGGAGGCTCACGTTTTTTGCCTGGCCAGGATCAAAGAGCGCGGCATGACGATGAAGCTCGTCAGGGTCGAATACCTCTTTGACGGAAGCAAGGCCATCTTTTACTTCACGGCGGATGGCCGGGTGGATTTCAGGGAACTGGTCAAGGATCTCGCCCACACTTTCCATACCAGGATAGAGATGCGCCAGATAGGCGTTCGCGACGAAGCCAAGATGGTCGGGGGGATCGGCATTTGCGGCAGGGAACTCTGCTGTTCTTCATTTCTCCGTGAATTCGAGCCGGTCTCCGTAAAAATGGCCAAGGAACAGAACCTGGCCCTTAACCCTACCAAAATATCCGGGCAATGCGGCAGGCTCCTCTGCTGCCTGGGGTATGAGTTCGAAACCTACTGCACGCTCAGGAAATGCCTTCCCAAGTGCGGTAAAGTCGTTCATGCAGCCGGCGTCAGTGGTGAAGTCACCAAGCTTGATCTCCTGAACGGAATGGTTACCATACGGACCGATGAAGGTCCGGAAGTTGTGCTCAAGGGGGACGATATCAAGCCGGAAAATATATCTGACCGCGCCAAGAAAGTACAGAAAGAAGGCGAACCTCACCCGGAAGGAGAACCGCGGAAGGAGGCACGGCCTTCACACTCCCAGGGCCAGGGCAAAGGCCGCCGGGAACGTCCGAAGGATGGCAGGGACAGGAGAAAACCCTGAGCACTGCCATCAGGTTCTGTGTCCGGAAGTAAATCCCCGCATACGTCCGTCCGCAAAGGAGAAACGATGAGCCGCACCTTTTATCTGACAACTCCCATATACTATGTGAATGACGTGCCCCACATAGGCCATGCCTACACCACCCTGGCAGCCGATGTACTGGCCCGCTACAAGCGTCTCAAGGGGTTCGAGGTATTCTTTCTTACCGGCACCGACGAGCACGGTCAGAAGGTGGAAAAGGCCGCCAACGCTGCCGGTGAAACTCCCCTCGAACTGGCGGACCGGGTGGTCAAGCGCTTCCAGGCGCTCTGGGAAAAACTCGACATCTCCTCCACCGACTTCATCCGAACGACCCAGGAGAGGCACAAGAAGGGAGTTTCCCATCTTTTCACCAAGGTCCTGGAGAAAGGTGATATTTACCTGGGTGAATATGAAGACTGGTACTGCACCCCCTGTGAGACATTCTGGACCGAAACCCAGCTTATCGACTTCAAATGCCCCGACTGCAACCGCCCCACCGAAAAACTCAAGGAAGAGTCCTACTTCTTCCG
>JBGPCQ010000015.1:0-32828 GCA_041481895.1 Geobacteraceae bacterium
CAACGAGCCTTACAGTGACTCCGACGCCAAGAACCGATTCAATTCTTTTTTCGATTTTTTCGAGGAAAGCCCGCTGCATTTTCATTTCATCAAAAAATATATTTTCAGTGACTTCAATATGCACTTCAAGAGCATCCATCGCCCCTTGTTTCTCTACTACAAGCTGATAGTGCGGCTCACACCCTTCCATGGCAACGAGAACCTCTTCGATTTGTGATGGAAATACGTTAACGCCCTTGATGATCAGCATATCATCGGTGCGACCCACAGTTTTTGACATTCGTACAAAAGATCTGCCGCATTCGCATGGCGAATAATCGAGGCTTGTAATATCCCGAGTCCGGTAACGGACCATTGGAAAGGCTTCTTTTGTGAGAGTTGTCAGGACAAGTTCTCCAGTGCTCCCGGGAGGAAGAATAACGCCGGTATCGGGATCAATTATTTCGGCGATGAAAGCGTCTTCATATATATGCATACCACATTTATTCAGGCATTCTCCGGCAACACCGGGGCCTATTATTTCCGAAAGTCCATAGTTGTCGGTAGCAGTAATGGAGAGCCTTGATTCGATTTCCAAACGCATCGCCTCGGACCATGGCTCTCCGCCGAATAGTCCTACCCTCAGGGAGAGTCCTTTCGGATCTATTCCCATCAGTTCAATCCTGTCTGCCAGAGTTATTGCATAACTGGGCGTACAAATTAATGCAGTTGTCTTATAATCCTGCATGATCATGATCTGCCTCTCGGTATTCCCTGCACCCATAGGTATGACAGATGCACCAATGGTTTCTGCTCCGTAATGGTGTCCGAAAGCCCCGGTAAACATCCCGTAACCGAACGAAATCTGGACCAGGTCATCATGTGTGATGCCCGCGGCAGTCTGTAATCGTGCAACGAGATTCGACCAGGTTTTTAAATCGTTCCGGGAATAACCCACCACAATAGATTTTCCCGTAGTCCCGGACGAGGATTGAACGCGGACCACCTCCCTGAGGGGAACGGCAAACATTCCATAGGGATAATTAAGACGCAGATCGTCTTTTGTGGTAAAAGGGAGTCTACCCAGATCGGAAAGAGATTGTATGTCTTCGGGATCGATACCTAATTCATTGAATTTATTGCGGTAGCATGTGACATTTTTATATACTCGATTGAGAGTGGCCTGCAATCTTTCCAACTGCAATTGCTCCAGGTCCTCCCGCGGCATGCATTCATGTGTGACGTCCCAAATAAGCATAATTACCTCTCACGTTAACCTGGATTATCTTTCCCAGAGTTCCTTTTTCTCTTTACCGAGATATGCCCTTTGAATCTCTTTATTATCCAGTAACTCAGAAGCTAATCCTTCAAGTATTACTTTACCTGTCTCTAAAACGTAGCAACGATCTGCCATCTTCAGGGCGGCCTTGGCGTTCTGTTCAACCAGGAGTATTGCAGTCCCCTTTTCGCGACGTAAATTCTCAATTACCGAAAATATCTCCTGCACTACCAAAGGCGCAAGACCCATTGACGGTTCATCGAGAAGCAATATTCTGGGTTTTGCCATAAGGGCTCGTCCGATGGCCAACATTTGTTGTTCTCCGCCAGACAGGGTACCCGCCATTTGTTTACGGCGTTCATGCAGTCGTGGAAAAAGCGAATAGACCTCATCAATATCTTTCTTGATTGCCCCCCTCCCCTCTTTCCTCGTGTAGCGGAGATAAGCTCCCAACTCCAGATTGTCTTCAACGGTGAGTGGCTTGAAAACCTGGCGCCCTTCGGGAACTTGAGAAATTCCCAATTCGACGATCCGATCGGGAGTTAAATTGTTTATCGGTGCACCGTTGAAAAGAATTTCTCCGCTTTTAGGCGGAGTAATGGCTGACAGTGAATTTAGAATGGTTGTCTTGCCTGCCCCATTGGCGCCGATCAGTGCAACGATTTCTCTTTGTTTCAGGTGGAGCGAGACATTTTTCAGCGCATGCACCTGTCCATAGTAGGTATTGATATTTTTAACCTTGAGCATTTCCAATGTGCGCCCTACCCCTCTCCCAGATATGCTGCGATTACCGCCTGGTTTTCCTGTATTTCACGTGGAGTCCCTTCCGCCAGCCAGCGCCCCAGATTAAGAACCAGTATCGAATCGCATACATCCATCACCAGATCCATGTCATGCTCAACAAGGACCACGGTAACACCCGAATCCCTGATTTTTCTTATAAGAGAGGCAAGTTCGCCGGTTTCCCGATTATTGAGACCGGCCGCCGGTTCGTCCATCAGAATTATCCGGGGTTCGAGGGCCATAGCACGGGCAATTTCCAGCATTCTACCCTTGCCAAAAGCAAGATTGCCTGCTTGCATATCAGCAAGGTCGGCAATACCGGTATATTCGAGCCAATGGAGAGCCCGTTCACGTATATGCTGTTCTTCAGCTCTATTGCCGGGCGTCTTGAGCATGCAGGAAAAAATCCCGCTGCGGCTCCTGGTATGCAGGCCAACCATGGTATTTTCCATGACCGTCATCTGGGTAAACAGTTCAACATTCTGGAAGGTGCGGACCATTCCGCGTAACGCCAATTGTTCAGGAGGTAGTCCTGAGACGTCCTTGCCATTGAAAATAATCGTGCCTGATGTCTGACGGTAAATGCCCGAGATAATGTTGAACAGGGTAGTTTTGCCCGCACCATTCGGACCTATAACCCCGGTAATTTCGTTCGCGCGGATTGAAAAAGAAACATCTTCGAGAGCAGTGACGCCGCCAAAACGTTGGGTGATTCCTTGTATCTCAAGCATTGTTGGCGGTACCTCCCGGTAAACGCCGTCGCACAAAGCTAAAAAACGCAGGGATGCCTTTTACGAGCCCCCCCGGCATAAACATGGTCATGACGATCAGCAATAAACCATAGATAATGATGTCGTAATCCTGAAAAGCTCGAAGCAATTCAGGAAGCAATGTTAACAGTACAGCCCCCAGGAGCGAGCCGTATATGCTCGCCAAGCCGCCAATGATCACCATGGTAACCAGTTCCACTGAAAAATTGAAACCAAATGAGGCTGGCGCAATAAAGCTCATAGTATGCGCATAAAAGCTGCCTGCCAGAGACGAAATACACGCTGACAGCGTAAAAATCTGCACCTTGAGCAACCTGGCGTTGACTCCCATTACCCGTGCCGCCACTTCTGAATCGTGAATCGAGCGAAGCGCCCTTCCGATCCGGGAATGGACAAGATTTAAAGAGAGGAGAATAATCAGCAGCGTTGCGCACCATATCAGATAATAATTCTTCACATCATTATCGAACACATAACCTTGGACCGAGAGGTTGGGGATGCCCGAAAGCCCGGAAGGTCCGCCGGTAGAGGAAACGGCTTCGTTAAAAACTATGTACATAATGATACCGAGGCCAAGAGTGGCCATCGCCAAATAGTGCCCTTTCAGCTTTAGCACCGGAAAGCCGATAAGAAAAGCTATGCAGCCGACTGCCGCTGCCGCGATGATCATTCCGAGCCATGGGTCGATTCCGTAGGTCGTAGTCAGGACTCCGGACAAGTACGCCCCCAATCCGAAAAAACCGGCCTGACCGAGGGATATCTGGCCGGCATATCCGAGCAGGAGGTTGAGTGCCACTGCAAGCATAGAATTGATACCGACGAATACCAACACGTTCATCAGGTAGCCTCCCTTGAATACTGCAGGAAGTACCGCAACGATCACTACCAGGGCAAGGAATTTAAATATCTCTCTTTTCATGCAGTCCTAAACGCGCTCTGTATCAGCCTTTTTGAACAATCCCTGGGGCCGGACAAACAGAATGAGCAGCAGTATTATAAAAGCTATAGCATCCTTATATCCGGATGAAATCAATCCGGCTCCCAGCGATTCGAGGGTCCCCAGCAGGATACCTCCCAGAACGGTTGCCAGACCACCGCTCATGCCGCCGATGATAGCCGCACAAAAACCTTTGAGACCGAGCATTATCCCCACATCGTAAGAGGTCATGGTAAGTGGAGCGACGATAATACCGGCCAAAGATCCTAATGCAGAACTGATGATAAACGAAAAAAGCACCATTTTTTTGACGTCTATGCCGACAAGCCCGGCAGCGCGCCGATTGGAGGCGCAGGCCCGCATTGCTTTGCCAATTATGCTGTACTGAAAGAAAAGTTTATTGAGAACAATCGACAGAATGGTGAGGGATATAATCCAGAGGTGCTGGGGAAGGATGGTTGCCCCTGCGACCGCAATAGGCTCACTACCGGTGAATGCAGGCAGTGAGTGGGTATCCTTGTCCCAGACCAGCATGGCAACTCCCCTGATAAGGATACTGCCGCCAATGGTAATTATGACCAATCCCAGGGGAGTCGGCTTTTTCAGAGGACGGATCGCCAGGCGTTCGAACAAAACGCCGATAAAAGTTGAAGACAGAACAGCAAGTACAATGGCCAACGGCAACGGTATTTTTAACACATTCAGGAAAAAGAGGGTAAACATACCCCCGAGCATGACAAATTCGCCTTGGGCGAAGTTGATGATTTCGGAGGAATTGTAAATAATGGCAAAGCCGATACCGATCAGGGCGTAGATTGCTCCCGTGGTAACGCCTGACACCAGGTACTGGGCCAACTGTTCACTGAAAACCATGGCGGTTACGTCATCCTTATCAGATACAGAACGCCTCGCCGGCAATTCCGGCGAGGCGTTGAAACCGTAATTAATTCATTCTATCCTATTTAACCAAAGCCCAGTCCTTGTTTTTGATTTCGACCAGAACAAATGCGTCTTTGGTCAAACCGGCATGGTCTTGAACCGAGTAGGAGAATATCCCGCCAATCCCGGCAAAATTGTGTGTTTTTTCCAACTGGTCGCGAATTGCCGCCGGACTGTCACCGCCCCTTTCTATGGCTCCTTTAAGGAGCATAACAGCATCCCAGGCATGGCCGCCAAAATGGTCACCCTCTACCTTGAAGTGTCTTTGATAATCCTTTACATACGCTTGCAGGTTCTTTTTTTGCTTGTCCGAAGCAGGCAATAAATCTGCAACGATGACACGTCCGGACGGCAATATGGTCCCTTCTGCAGCATCGCCGGCCAATTCGATGAATTTCTTGGAGGATACGCCGTGACTCATGTAGAGGGGCAACTTGATGCCAAGCTGCTTGACGTTCTTGGCTATGACTGCCGGTCCGGGGTTAGTCCCCCAGCAAATAATCGCCTGGGCCTGACTGCCGCGAATCTTGGTCAACTGGACAGTCATATCGGTATCCTTGGGGCCGTACGTATCGTCCAGAACTATCTGAATGCCGTATTTTGCGGCATGTGCCTTGAGTTGTTCACGGCCCGACGAGCCGAAACCGTCAGAAACGGTCAGAATGGCTACCCTGGTAATCTTTTTCCTGTTCAGATACTCAAATATTTTTACCACTGCCAGGCCGTCGTTCTGGGCTGTCTTGAAGACCCATTTTTTAACCGGATCGGTGATTTTGCTGCCTGCTGCACAGGAAATCAACGGGATGCCGGCTTTTTCCACGTCGTCGATGATTGCCATGGAATCACCGGTCGTACTTGGACCGACGATGGCTACTACCTTATCGTTCTTGATCAGCTTGTTTACCAGCTGCTTCGCTTTGGTGGTATCACCCTGTGTATCATAGGCAATCAGCTGAAGAGGGCGGCCTTTGATACCCCCGGCTTTGTTGATCTCGTCGATAACCATTTGAGCCGTGTTCCGCTCAGGTTCCCCAAGAAAGGAGGCCGGGCCGGTTATCGCAAATAATGCGCCGATCTTGATAGGTTGGGCAGCAAAAACGCTGGAAGAGAGTAAATAAATCTGGGCAATGATAGACAAAAATAATATGCGTGCAAAAGTCATGGTTCCCCCCGGATTACTTGGCTATTTCCCAGTCGCCTTTTACGATGCGAACCATCTCGAAGGCGGAAAGGTCGAGGCCGTTGTGATTAGTTGCAGACATGGTGAAAACTCCGGATACACCCACCAGCTTTTTTAGCTGTTCGATGTTCGCCCGGATCTGTTCGGCAGTGGTTGCACCCTTTTTGAGGGCATCGGCAAGCATCTGGAATGCGTCGTAGGCATATCCGCCAAAGGTTGAGGCCTCCACGCCAGCGGCTTTCCTGTAGGAATGATCATATTCCCTGAGAACTTTGACTTGAGGATCGCTCGATTTCATTTTTTCATAGATGGCGAGCTTCCCGGCAGGCAGCATAACCCCTTCCGCAGCATCAGCGCCTGCCAGTTCAATATATTTCTTGGAAGCAACTCCATGGCTCATGTAGAGCGGTATCTTTATTCCCAGTTGCTTGACGTTCTTGGTGACTACCGCCGGACCGGGATTCGTTCCCCAGCAGATAATTGCGTCAGGCTTGATGCCGCGGATCTTGGTCAGCTGGGCAGTCATATCCGTATCTTTGGGCCCGTAGACTTCGTCTGCCACGACCTTGAAACCTTTTTGAGCCGCAAGCGTCTTGATCTGTTCGCGTCCTGAGGAACCGAATGAATCGGTAACTGTCAACAGTGCAATGGTTTTCTGTTTTTTTACCGCCATGTAGTTGAGGATTTTTTCAGCAGCCACGTGGTCGTTCGCGGGAGTCTTGAAGACCCATTTCTTGACCGGTTCAGTAATCTTGATGCCGGCAGCGCACGAAATAAGCGGGATCCCCGCCTTCTCCACATCATCGATAATGGCCATGGTTTCACCTGTTGTGCTGGGACCGATGATGGCAATTACCTTATCGTCCTTGATCAGCTTATTGGCGAGTTGTTTCGCCTTAGTCAGGTCTCCGCCTGTGTCATAGATAACTGCTTCCAGTTTAACCCCCTTGATGCCTCCCTTGGCGTTGGTCTCTTTAACCAGCATTTCCAAGGTTTTTTTCTCTGGCTCTCCCAGGAATGAGGCCTGTCCGGTCACGGCAAACAATGCGCCGATACGTATTGTTTGAGCAGACCAGGCAAGATTGGACATTGCCAGCACGACAAAGCAGGTAAAGATTACTACAAGGTTTTTCCGCATATACCCTCCCCCTTTTTCATACAGTTTGAACATGCTACATGTTATATAGCCGCTCTCCATCGAGGATGTTGAACCCTTTATTCTGGAGAGTTATGATCGCTTTTTCGGTTTCATCGAAACGGAAAATGATTACCGCATTTTCACCGCAACGTTCTACAAACGCATACATATATTCAACATTGATTGATTCACTATCAAGAGACTGAAGAATTTCGGATAGCCCGCCCGGGCGGTCGGGAACCTCAACGGCTATAACCTCTGTTTTGCTGACGGTGAACCCCTTTTCTTTCAGTATGTGCTTTGCCTTTTCCCGGTCATTGACGATCAGCCTGAGGATACCGAAATCGGTTGTGTCAGCCAGGGAGAGGGCGCGGATATTAATACCGGCATCTCCGAGGATACGGGCGATCTCGGCCAGTCTTCCTGATTTGTTTTCTATGAAAATCGAGATCTGTTCAACTTTCATCATCCCCTCCTAGCCATTTTTGCGATTGTCCAGCACCCGTTTGGCTTTTCCTTCACTGCGGGTAATTGTCCTTGGTTCAACCAGACGTGCTTTACAGGTAACACCCAGCGTGTCCTTGATTTGCTTCTCGATCATACCGGTCAATGCCTGTAGGTTTTTCACTTCGTCGGAAAAGAGTCGTTCGTCAACTTCAACCTGCACTTCGAGCGTATCCAGGTTATCCTTGCGGTCCACGATGAGGAGGTAGTGGGGCTCGACCCCTTCGATCCCCATGAGAATCGACTCTATCTGGGACGGGAAGACATTAACGCCCCGGATGATAAGCATGTCGTCGCTGCGGCCGCTCATGCGGGCAATCCGGGCATGCGTTCTGCCGCATGCACACGGTTCGTAAGTCATGCTGGTTATATCCCTGGTACGGTAGCGAATCAGGGGGATTCCTTCCTTGGTTATCGTGGTGATAACCAGTTCGCCCTGTTCTCCGGCCGACATTACATCGCCGGTGTCCGGGTTTATTATTTCAGGAATGAAATGGTCCTCCCAGATATGGAGGCCCTTTTTAGCCTCGCAGCATTCGATGGCAACCCCCGGACCCATTATTTCGGAAAGACCGTAGATGTCGATTGCGCAGAGGTTTAATTTCCCTTCGATTTCACTCCGCATCGCTTCAGACCAGGGTTCGGCGCCGAATATTCCCACACGCAGGTTCAGTTTGCGGAAATCGATACCATCCTCCCTGGCGGCTTCGGCCATGAACAGGGAATAGGACGGAGTGCAGGTCAGGACTGTGGAACCAAAATCCTGCATGATCATGATCTGTTTCTTGGTATTTCCGCCTGACATCGGAATCACGGATGCCCCAAGCCGTTCAGCCCCGTAATGTGCGCCGAGGCCTCCGGTAAAAAGCCCGTAGCCGTATGCATTGTGGATTATATCCCCCCTGTGAACCCCGGCGGCCACAAAGGAACGGGCCATCAGTTCCGACCATATGTCGATGTCTTTCCGGGTGTACCCGACCACGGTAGGTTTACCGGTAGTGCCTGAAGATGCGTGAATACGAACGATATCCTCCATGGGCGCGGCAAAAAGCCCATAAGGATAGTTGTCGCGCATATCCTGCTTGTAGGTGAACGGCAGTTTCTGCAGATCTTCGAGGCTCTTTATGTTGTCGGGGTTTATGCCTTCCCTGTCGAGGGTCTGCCGGTAGAAAGGAACATTGGCATAAACCCTGGACAGCATGTTTTTCAGTCGCTTGAGTTGAAGAGCCTCCAGTGCAGGTCTGGGGAGGGTTTCAAATTCTTCGTTGAACATCATGTCACAATCTCCAGACGAAAGTTACAAATTTCTGCCGGCCTGAAAGGCCTTTCTATTTTCTTCAAACGCCCTGGGGGGAACCATTTTCTTCAGGGCCTTCAGCCAGAACTCTTCGGGGATTTCCAGCCGTTTTGATACTGCACCGAGGAGTACGGTATTGGCCGACCGCGGGTTTCCGGCCTCTGTGGCCAGCTTGAGACCGTCCACCAGCAGGAAGTCCGGAAACAGGGCACGAATCCTGGCTGCAAGGTCTTCAGGGTAATGCTCCTGCCCGCTTAAAACCGCCGGGGGAGGGATGCACAGGTCATTGGCAATGACGCTGGCCCCCTTTTTCAGAAGAGGCAGGCAGCGATAGGTTTCCAGAATCTCGAAGCCAAAAAGAATATCACCCTCCCCTTCAGGAACGATGGGAGAGAAAATTGTTTTCCCGTAACGGACATGGGAGACAACGCTCCCGCCCCGCTGGGACATCCCGTGGATCTCACTCTTTTTGACGTCAAAGCCCGCCAGCATAAATGTTTCGGCAAGAATCTCCGAAGCCAGCAATATCCCCTGCCCCCCAACGCCGACAAGAAGTATATTGGTCACTGTCCCGCTCACTTCGCCCTCCCGATCGCCCCGAATTTGCACAACTGGCGGCAGACATCACAACCGGTGCAGAGAAGCATGTCAATACATGCCTTACCCTTCTTGCCGTCGGCAGGTTTCCAGACGATGGCCGGACAGCCAATTTTAAGGCAGGCGCGGCATCCCGTGCAAACATCCTGGGCAATGGTCAACACGGGGGCTTTTTTGAAGACCCCGTCCCTCTTTACGAGGACACAGGGACGGTTCGTTACGATCACGGACGGCTCAGGACGAGCCATTTCTTCCTCCAGTGCCTTTCGGGACTCCTCGAGGTCATACGGGTCGATTGTCCGCACATTCTTGGCTCCCAGAACCCTGCAAAGTTGGGGGATATCGACCTGATAGGACGGCTGGTCCATAAGGGTAAAGCCGAAAGCGGGGTTGTCCTGTCTGCCGGTCATCGCCGTGATGCTGTTATCCAGGATCAGCAGCGTGGCGGAAGAGTTATTGTAAATCATGTCCATGAGACCGTTGACGCCGGTATGGAGAAACGTGGAGTCGCCAATTACGGCGACCACTTTTTTCTTCTCTTCCTCGGACACAACCTTGGCTACTCCGGTGGCATTGCCGATACTCGCGCCCATGCAGACACAGGTGTCCATCGCAGAGAGGGGTGGCATGAAGCCGAGGGTATAGCAGCCGATGTCGCCGGTGACATAGGCCTTGAGCTGGTTGAGGGCAAAGAACACCCCGCGGTGGGGACAGCCGGGGCACATGTTGGGAGGCCTGCCCGGAAGTTTTTCTATGTCAATCTTTTCCGTCTTCGGCATGTTGAATGCCGTACGGAGAATACCGGGGGTCAGTTCGCCGCAGACCGGAAGAATATCCTTGCCGAAAACCTGGATACCGGCTGCCCTGACCTGTTCCTCGATGAACGGGTCGAGCTCTTCGACAACGTAGAGTTTCTTCACGTTAGCTGCAAACTCCTTGATAAGGGCGAACGGGAGTGGATACACCATCCCCAGCTTGAGCGTTGAAGCTTCGGGAAGCACTTCGCGCACGTAGTGATACGCAACCCCCGATGTTATGATCCCCAGGTCACGGCTGCGCATCTCTGCCCGGTTTATTTCCAGAGTCGAGCCTGATTCGGAGAGCATTTTAATGCGCTCTTCCACGAGCGGGTGGCGGACCCTGGCATTACTCGGCAGCATGACGAATTTTGCGGCATTCCTGACCAGCTTTGGTTCGGGGAGCCCCTTCACAGGCTCACCCAGGTCGACGATTGATTTGCTGTGAGAGATGCGCGTGGTGGTCCTCAGCATCACCGGGGTGTCAAGCCGCTCTGACAGCTCAAATGCAAGGCGGGTAAAGTCCTTGCACTCCTGTGAATCGGAAGGCTCCAGCATGGGGACTTTGACGAATTTAGCGTAATTCCGGTTATCCTGCTCGTTCTGAGAAGAATGCATTCCCGGATCATCGGCGGTAATCAAAACCAGTCCGCCGTTAACGCCGGTATATGAGAGGGTGAAAAGAGGGTCCGCAGCAACATTGACGCCTACATGTTTCATCGCCACAAGGGCCCTGGCCCCGCCGAAAGACGCGCCTATCCCTACTTCCAGGGCAACCTTTTCGTTGGGAGCCCAGGATGCATTGATCTCTTTATAATTGATTATGTTTTCAAGAATTTCCGTGGAGGGAGTGCCCGGGTAGGCAGTCGCAACCTTTACCCCTGCTTCGAAGGCGCCGCGGGCAATGGCCTCGTTACCTGATAATATTTCCTTCATCGTTACCGCTTTCTCTGAGTAATGTGAGTTTGAGCTGACCAGATCGGCATTCAGGAGACGGAACATGAACAGATCTTATATTCGGTAGAATTATTCAAACGCCGTCAGCCGGACAGATGTGACGTAGTAATAAAATAAAACAAGGGGATCGCTCCCCCGAGAACTTCGAAAATATACAAAATTTTAACCAGTTATGTCAACTCCTTTGTAAAACTGTTTTCTGATAATTACATAAGGAGCGAAGCCGGTTTCCTGAATGAAATACAAAACCGGGCTCGTCACTTGACGAATCAATCTTGATACAAGTGGAAAAGATGCACTAATTCATGCATTGAGAAGCACTCCCTCGAGCAGGCCGAAATCACTCACCTTGAGGTGTGAAAACCCGAACATCTCCATAGTCTCAAGCGTGACCAGAATGCCGGAAATTATGAGGTCCTCCCTCCCTTTCTCCAAACCGGGAACCTGGAGACGTTCCCCGGCCGTCAACGGCAAAAGCGTGGCAAATATATCCCGTATCTCTTGGATGGATAGCGTATGGTTGTTTACTCGTCTGTAGTCATAGTTGGTCATTTTCATGTTGATTGCAGCGAGCGTCGTGGCTGTGCCGGCAGTACCGACAAGGGTAACTCTCTTGAAAAATTCGAGGAAGCCATCTTTTCCCAGCCTGGATTTGAGTAAGGCGAGCTCCCTGAAGATTTTCTCCGCCATGGATTCAAAGTCCTTTTTCCCTTCGGTAAGTCTGACCACACCGAGAGGAAGACTTTCCGTGAAGAGAGGGGTCCCGTCGAGAGTCAGGGTATATTCCGTGCTCCCCCCTCCGATGTCAAAGACCAGCAACCCACCGGAACTGTCATCAATGCCGGAGATAACTCCTTGAAGCGTTAGAAGTCCTTCCTCCCTGCTGTCGATAACTTCGATTCTGACGCCGGTTTTTTTTAAGATTTCGTCGCAAAATGATTTTCCGTTTACCGCGTCACGGACGGCGCTGGTTGCCACCGCCCGGACTCTGGTTACACCATGCCTTTTCATCTCTTCGGCAAAATCCGCCAATGCATTGAGAGTGCGTACCCGTGCTTCCCCGGCCAACCCCTCTTCTAGGGTAAACCCTCCGCCCAATCTCGTTATCCACCTTTTTATCATTACCTGCCTGATGCTGCGGGAGGGCTCTATGTATCCTATGAGCAATCGGGAGGTGTTGGTACCAAGATCAATCGCTGCTATTGGTGGTTGCATTAAAGAGTTCCCTTTCCATCTCCATTACCCTGTATGAATAATCGGATATTTTATCGAATGCTGAAATTATATCGCCATACACCAGGCCCGCGGAAACAGTGCATTTGCCGCTGGTCAAGCGTTTCATGTGGGTGTGGAGCATTGTTTCGAGCAAAAGCCTGAGATTTTCCTGCATCGTTCGAGCATAGTCCAGGTCATTCGACGCTTCCCCGCCCAACGCATTTACCGACTGGTGGACTATTTCTTCGACTCTGGTGGCCAGTGCCTTGAGTTCCGTCATGGCTGCGGTGGAAAAAGCAATCTTGTCCTCTTTTTTGTGCCGCAACAACTCGAGAATCACTTTATTCTGGTCCCCCTGATATTTCAAGGCATTGACAATCCGGAGCATGATCGGAATCCCAATTGAATTTTCGGAACTAAGGGGTTTACGGGAGAGCAGAACAAGAAAAGTTGAAATTTCATGTTGCAGAACATTTAAAACCTCAACCTTCTGTTGTATCCGGGCAGATCTTTTTGCATCGTATTTATAAAACTGTTCAACAATCTCATCGAACATTGATCGGGAAATATCTGCCATCCGTTTCAGTTCATTTTTTACCTGCAGGAGTGCTATTGTCGGGGTGTTGATTACACGTACGTCAATGTATTTGGGGCGCGGCTCGATATCGAATTCCCTGTTTTTCCCGGGGATGACAAGCATCGCTGACCGGGCTAAAAACCCGATCAGAGGCAGAAATACGAGCGCGTTAAGAAAATTGAAAAGTGTATGGGCATTCGCCAGATGGCGTGCAATATAAGGTTTCGTTATGGTTGAAGCGCCGCCGTGAGTGATTGTCTGGAGATTTGATATGGTAAATTCAGCCTGACCGGGTGAAAGAAGCTGGACCATTTTCAGGAAATAGGGGAAAAACAGAAGGACCACGCTAACGGCGAAGCTGTTGATTGCAAAATAGAGAAAAGCCGTCCGTTTTGCTGCCAGTGTGCCGTTGACTGCAGCAACTGCAGTAATCAGAGAGGTCCCGATAACTTCGCCGACAACCATGGCTATACCGGTCTCAAATCCGAGGAGACCGCTGCCTGCCATAACTATTATGATACCGGTAGCGGCGCTGCCGGATTGCATGAGAACAGTAAGGAACGCGCCAACAAAAACAGCGGAAATCCGCCATGAAAAGAACTGGTTTTGTAAGCCGCGCAAAATATCGTTCTGGCTTATGGGAGAAAAACCGGCTTCCATGACCTGCAAACCAAGAAAAACAAGCCCGGCTCCGAGGAGCAGGTTCCCGAAATAAACCAGTTTTCTTTTCCTGCTGAAAACAGTAAGAATTACCCCGACGAAAATAAATGGGAGCGCGAAATATGAAACCTTAAAGGCAATAAACTGGATGGCGAGTGTTGACCCGATCCCGGTTCCGAGAAGAACAGCCAGCGCCTGGTAAATGGAAACCAGCCCTGCATTGACAAAGCCCACAACGAGAATGGATGCGGCACTGCTGGATTGAAGCAGAGAAGCGAGACAGCTCCCCAAGAGAGCTGCGGTCAGGCGATTACCGGTGATTTTTTCGAGGGAACGGCGGACCCGTTCACCCGCAAGCTTTTGAAGTCCTTCTGACATGGACTTCATGCCGAGAATAAAAAGGCCAAGACCTCCGAGAACTTCCCACAGTACTGTCAAAGACATGAAATCAATTCCCCGCGACCATTACATATCTTTGGAAGAAAATGCCTCTTCAGCATGTTAAGACCGTGCATCGAAGAATTAAAGATCAACGGGTTATTTTTTCTCTCAATTCCTTACCGACCTTGAAGAAAGGGAGTTTTTTCGGTTGTACGTCGATGGGCTGGCCGGTTTTCGGATTTCTGCCCAGATAAGCCTTGTATTCGTTGACTACGAAACTGCCGAAGCCGCGGATTTCTATCCGTTCGCCGGATTTAAGAGCGGCAGTCATTGCATCGACAATCGTACTGACTACCTCTTCCGCCTTCTTTAACGAAAGACCATATTTTACCGCTAGAGTTTCTACAAGTTCGGATTTATTCATGGCGGACATCCTCCATTGAGAGGCATTTATTTATTAAGTATAGCATAAAAGATCAACAGCAACTTTTTAAATACCGTTTAAAAAGAAACGCGGCATCTTCACTGCGACCGTGCTTTTCAAATAACGGGATGAGCCTTTCGGCAGCAGCCCTGGAAGCATTTGGATAAGTTATGGCTTTCGCATAACTCTCCATCGCCCTGTCATCATTGCCGAGCCCTTGATGAACATCTCCGAGAAACAACAGGGATTGCTCAGTCATCAATTGTTTGTCAATCATATGATCAAGAACCGGGAGGGATTCTTCCAGTCGGCCGGCATCTGTTAACAGTTGGACGAGACTCAAACAGCAGAGCGGGTTCTCGTTGTTCAGGTCTAGAGCCCTGCGCAACAACCGTTCACATTCGGGCTGATTCCCTGCATTATAACTTGTCAAGGCGATTTCATAGAACAGGATATCATTTTCCCCTTCATTCAGCAAATCCTGCAATATCTTTAAACCGGCTTCTTCCTCTCCGCCGTGAACCATCAGGTACCCCGCGGCGAATGTATCTCCAAGTGCAGCATAGCGCTCCTGAAGGCTGACGGGCAGTGTATTCACGAGCAGTTCGAATCGTTCCCGGTCAGAGAGATAGTCCGGAATATGGTCTTTTTCGGAAGCAGTTGCACCACCTGTAGCGCACCCGGAACAATCATGGAGCGGTTCTTTCAATTCGACTGCTGAGGCTTCGGGTTTAAGCCTGCTCCCGAGGCCAGCAGCCTTTTCCCTGATGGCATCGTCAGCAGCAAGTTCGGCGACCAGTGCGAGATGCTCTTCAGCTTTGCTGAGATCACCGCGGTTAATGGCATGCTCGGCTTCCGAGAGGTTCATCAAAGCGAGCCCGTTGCCGGTTTCGGCGAGCTTGTGCCTGATTCCCAACGCCACGCCGTCACCCGCTTCAGGTCCATCAGGTAACCTCTGCAAGGCTTCCTGAAATTCATGCCGCGCGTCAGCATATCTCTCCTCGGCCAGGTATTTGTCGCCCTTCTCCAGGTAGAACCGGTAATTCTTGCTGAACAGCTTTTTAAAAAACATTTTCCCTCCAAAAATCAGGAAATCATCTCACCGTTTAACGGTTCAAGCAACGTTATGCTTTCGATATGGTACGTTTGCGGAAACATGTCCACCGGCAGACTTTTCGTTACTGCATAATCCAGTCCTCTCAGTATGCCGACATCCCTGGCCAATGTCGGGGGATCACAGGAAACATAGAGGATTTTAGCCGGCTTCAGGGCCGGGATGAGTCGAACCAATTCAGCCGCGCCGGTTCTTGGCGGATCGAGAAGCACTCTATCGAAAGTAGTGCCGTTGGCGATAATATCTTTTAAACCTTCAAGCGCATCCGTGCAGTGGAACCTGATATTTTTCAAACCGTTGATTTGGCAATTATGGAGAGCATCCCTGATCGAAGGCTCATATTCTTCGAGACCCAGAACTTCACTGCAAAATCCTGCAAGTGGGATGGTAAAGTTGCCATTACCACAATAGAGGTCAAGCATTCGCTCTTTCCCCGATAACCCGGCCCAGTCGGAAACTGCTGCAATAAGAGCCAGATTCTGACGGTAATTGATCTGGGAAAAACCTCCCGGTGAAAAAGTCAATCTTCTTCCGGAGACATCCTGAACAGGTCCCTGGGGAACGAGATATTCAAGGTTTTCGGGACCGAAGATTTTCCGCAGGGTGGCCTTGCGGCCGCTCTGGAGATATATCCCCGAAGCTGACGCAAGAATAGCACGGTTCTCTGATAAAAAAGCAGCTGCTTCCGTATGACCGCTACCAACATAATGGAAAATGACCACGGCTGAACCATTATCCCCAACCATAACATCAATCTGCGGAACCTTGTCCGGTTCGGGAAAGATCCGGGTCAGGCGCAGCAATTCCGGCACCAGGCAATTTATTTTCGGGTGGGCAATGGCACAGCTTCCCGGTAGATCCACAACGAGATGCGAACCGCCCCTGTAAAAGCCCATGAGCAGTTCTCCGGCAACAAATCGCACCTTGAGCTGGACCCTTGCCCTGTAACCGAATGGCTCCGGCGCGGGCAATATCGGCAAAATACGTTCAGATTCAACGCGTCCGGAACGCCACATGATGTCGGTAAAAATCTTCTGTTTTTCCTCCAACTGGGCCGAGTAGGGAAGATGTTGCCAGTTGCAGCCTCCACAGGCGCCAAAGATAGAACAGGGAGGCGTTATCCGTCCTGGTGAAGACTCAAGGATCTCCATCACCTCACCTTCGAGGTATGAGCGCTTCTCGGACCTGACCCTGACCCTTGCCACGTCACCGGGAGCAGTAAAAGGGACAAAACAGGCCTTTCCTCCGACATGGCCCAACCCTGCACCCCCGAACGTCATCTTTTCGATGTAAACCTTAATATCACGCATAAATGTTCAGGGATAGAGTGCCTGCACTCTTTTTTTCGTACTTTTGTGCAGTTCTGCAAGAACCAGTTTTTCAGGGAACCGGGCAGCTGCAAAATAGGAGAGCGAATGCTCCATAAAATTCGTAATGAGCCTCTGCAAAACTCTTTCGATTTCCGTTGAAGGAACCCCCATCTGTTTCTCGGTACGCTCGTACACGACTTGGTCACCCAGAAGCATTTTCGCCTCGTCAAAGTCGCTTCTATCCACGAAATACCCGGGAAGGACGGGTACTTTGCACTGAATCTCCATTTTCACGAGGTAGAAGTCGCCGAAATAACGGCGCGTAAGGTCAAAAAAAGAAACAGTCAGGCCGTTTGGGAGGGGAAGTTCACTGATCAGGTTTTTCATGAGGGTACACATCCTGCAAATAACTTTGTTCATAGACGAGGAGATTCTTTGGTCACGAAGATAATATGCTATTTTTAACAGTTCATTGTAAAGGTTTTTCTGATATTCAGCTAGGGACGGGTGTCAGCCAGAAAGCGAACGATGATGCAATCATGAGCAAGAGCTAACGATACAGCAAATATCTTGCAATTTTGGATAAATATTTGTAGTATCTCAAGATTGAAAGGCCTTTAAAGGTAACACCCGCTGTCAGGAGTTATAAATGAGCAAGGAAGAAGCCATTGAAGTTGAAGGAACAGTCGTAGAGCCTCTCCCCAATGCCATGTTCAGGGTCAAGCTCGACAATGACCATGTAGTGCTGGCGCATATTTCAGGCAAGATGAGAAAATATTTCATCAAGATTCTTCCCGGCGACAAGGTTACGGTTGAGCTCTCCCCATATGATCTCAGCAGGGGTCGAATCACTTACCGCGCCAAATAATCCCTCCTGAAATCAGTGCCACGATAATTCCGGTATCAGATCATCTTCAGAAGAGCTTCGGGAAAATCAGGTCCGCAACCGCTGTAACGGATTCCATGACTGCCTTGGGCATGCCGAAGGGAGTATTTGGGTTATTACATAACGTCAAAATTTATCAAAAGGAACTCAACATTATGTACACAGCCGCAGATTTGAGAAAAGGGCTGAAGATCACCCTGGACAACGATCCGTATATCGTCATTGCCTTTGATTTTTCCAAACCGGGCAAGGGGCAGGCCCTCTACCGGACCAAAATGCGCAACATGGTGAACGGCACGATCATCGACAGGACCTACCGTTCGGGTGAAACCTTCGAACCGGCCCACCTCGAAGAGAGGACCATGCAGTATCTCTATAAAGAGGACAACAACTATTGCTTCATGGACAACCAGACCTATGAACAGACTTCCATCAGCGGCGATGAATTGGGAGACGCCAGGAATTTCCTGATCGATAATCTCCAGGTGGATGTTCTCCTCTTCAGGGACCGGCCGATCGGGGTGAACCTCCCCAACTTCGTTAATCTGCGCGTCGCGCAGACAGACCCTTGGGCAAAGGGTGACACCTCGGGGAGCGACTCCAAGCCGGCCACGGTGGAAACCGGTTATGTGCTCCGGGTGCCCCCATTTATCGAAGAGGGAGAGCTGATCACCATTGATACCCGCAATGGTGAATACTCGACAAGAGTCAAAGGGTAGCCGGACATGGCGGGAAGCTGGCCACTGGCCCGGCGGCGTGCTGCACTCGAGGCCAGGGCTGCAATTATACAGGAAATCAGGCTGTTTTTTCATGCAGGGGGGTATCTTGAAGCGGAGACCCCCCTTCGCATTCCCTCTCCCGCCCCCGAATTACACATTGATGCAATCCCATCCGACGGCTGGTTTCTCCATACCTCACCCGAACTCTGCATGAAGCGCATGCTCGCTGCAGGATACGAACGGATTTTCCAGATCTGCCATTGCTGGCGCTCTGACGAACGGGGAGCCCTGCATCTTCCCGAATTCACCATGCTCGAATGGTACCGGTCCGGCGCCGACTACCTGGGTTTGATGGAAGAGTGCGAGTCGCTCGTGCGGAGGGTTGCACTGGCAACAGGGGGGAGAGAACGGATTTTTTTCAGAAGCAGGGAGATCGACGTCAATCCGCCCTGGGAAAGGATATCCGTCAGGGACGCATTTTCGCGTTACGGGGGGATGTCAATGGAACAGGCCCTGGCGCGGGACCTGTTCGACGAAGTCATGGTGAAGGATATAGAACCGCGGCTGGGGCTGGACAAGCCGGCTTTCATCCATGATTACCCTGCCGAGCGGGGCGCCCTGGCCCGTCTGAAAGCGGATGATCCGGCCGTGGCGGAGCGCTTTGAACTCTATATGGGCGGGTTGGAGGTGGCCAATGCGTTTTCGGAGCTGACAGACCCCCGGGAACAGCGTGATCGTTTTCTGGCGGAACAAGCATGTCGCCGCGCCACGGGAAAAACCGTCTACCCCCTGCCGGAGAAATTCCTGGCCGAACTGCCGGCAATGCCCCCTTCCGCCGGCATCGCCCTCGGCATCGACCGCCTGGTCATGGTCCTTTTGGATGCGGCGAGCATCGACGAGGTGGTGGCCTTCACCCCGGAGGAGCTGTAGAGTAAGGGTTTTGCATCAATTTAGGAACACAGTACGATTTTGATGCTCACAGCTTGTCCTTTACGCTCCTGATTTTATCTTCCATCGTCTGATCACGGTCCGTCCGTGTTCCCAGCTTGATGGATGTGGTAATGCGCGGTGCGCCCATTTCATGCACCACTTCATGACAGCGCTTGACAGCCGCAAATACGGCATCCCACTCACCCTCGATATTTGTCCCGTATGAATGCAATGCGGTCTTCAGCCCCGCATCCGTAAGCACTTTTTCACACGCTGCAATATATGTGGATAACGAAACTCCGACACCAATCGGAACGATGCATAAATCGATGAGGACTTTCATTCTCTCATTTCTCCTTTCTATGTGCATCGCCTTCTTCTGGTTGATCTGCTCCTGTAATAACCAGTATATCCTACCCTTCTTCCCCGCTCTCGGGATACGCTAACTCCTCCCCCAGGTAGTTTCTCAGAAAAAGTCTCCCCTCCTCCCGCCGCACGTACTCCGGGAGAACCGGCACCTTCCCCTTTCCCCCCGGCAGGTCGATGACGAAGCAGGGATTGGCCAGGCCCGACGTATGGCCGCGCAGGGCCTCCATGATCCCGATCCCCTGCGCGACCTTCGTGCGGAAATGACCGGTCCCTTGAACCAGATCCATCTGGTGGATGTAGTAGGGGCGCACCCTGATGGACAAGAGCTGCTGCATGAGGCGCTTCATTACCGCGGAATTATCGTTCACCCCCTTGAGAAGCACGGTCTGGTTCCCCAGAGGGATGCCGGCATCGGCCAGGCGGGCGCAGGCCCGGGACGACGCGGCGTTGATCTCCCGCGGATGGTTGAAGTGGGTATTGACAAAGAGCGGGTGGTGCCGCTTCAGCAGCCGGCACAATTTGACGGTGACTCTTTCCGGCAGGGTCACCGGTACGCGGGTGCCGATCCGGATAATCTCCACGTGGGGTATGCGGCGCAGCCCGGTCAGGACCGCTGCCAGCACTTCATCTTCGAGCAACAGCGGATCGCCGCCTGACAGTATGACGTCACGGACGGCAGGGTTGCCGGCGATGTAGTCCAGTGCTGCCTTCAGCTCTGCGCGGCCGGCCCGTTTTCCCGGACACCCTACCCTCCCCTTGCGCATGCAGAACCGGCAATAGACGGCACACTGCGAGGAAACAAGCCAGACGACCCTGTCCGGGTAGCGGTGGACAAGCCCCGGCACCGGGCTCAACCCCGCTTCGTTCAACGGGTCGCTCTGCTGGTCGTCGTCGAGTTCCCGTGTATCGGGTACGCACTGTCGCCAGATGGGATCGCCCGCCTCACGTATCAGGCCGAGGTAATGGGGGGTGATCCGCATCGGATAGCGGGCCGCGACCACCTGCAATCTTTCCGCATCAACAGTAAAACGCCCGGCAAGCTGCGCCGGGCTGTCCATGCTGTCTGCAAGGCTGCTCTGCCACTGTTCCATTGTCGATCAGACCTCGAGAGCGCCGATCAGGCTCTTCACGTCGGCTATGCCGTTGTCGGCGAGGTAGCGCTCCATGTCACGGGCGATGGTCTGGGCGGCCGAAGGATCAAGAAAGTTGGCCGTGCCGACCTGGACTGCCGTCGCCCCGACCAGCATGAACTCCAGGGCGTCGGTGGCGGACATGATGCCGCCGATGCCGATTATCGGAACATCGACCGCCTTCGCCACCTGCCAGACCATCCTGAGCGCCACCGGCTTGATAGCGGGTCCGGACAAACCGCCGGTAATATTGGCCAGGACCGGCCGACGCTTCTGCAGGTCGACAGCCATGCCGGTCAGGGTGTTGATCAAGGAAAGGGCGTCCGCCCCTGCATCGACACAGGCACGGGCCATGGCGACAACATCGGTGACATTGGGCGAAAGCTTGACGATGACCGGCTTGATGGTGGCTTCCCGCACGAGCTTGACCACCTCGTAGGCAGCCGTCGGGTCAGTGCCGAAGACGATCCCCCCATGCTTGACGTTCGGGCAGGAGATATTAACCTCCACCCCGGCCACTTCCGGCACGCGGTCGAGCCGGGAGGCGAGTTCGCCATATTCTTCCAGGGTGTTGCCGAACAGGTTGACGATGACCGGAGTAGCAATGGTCCGCAGATAGGGCGCCTTCTTTGCTATAAAGGCCTCGATGCCGACATTCTGCAGGCCTATGGCGTTGAGCATCCCCCCGGGCGTCTCCACGATGCGCGGCGTGGCATTGCCGGCCCGCGGCTGCAGCGACAATCCCTTGGTGATGATGGCGCCGATTTCTTCCAGGTTAACATATTCGGCAAATTCCTCGCCGTAGCCGAAGGTCCCCGAAGCGGTCATTACCGGGTTTCTCAGCCGTATCCCGGCTATCTCCACTGACATGTCAGGCTTTCTCATCGTTACTCCTCATATCTTGCGATCCAGTGCGGAAGCGCGCTCATCAAATCCACTGCAGTTCCCGGAAATCGAAAACCGGCCCGTCCTTGCAGACACAGCGGTAATCGGGCCGGTGCTCCCCATGTTCGCGCCCTTTTACCACACACCCCAGGCAGGCCCCCATGCCGCATGCCATGTACGCCTCCAGCGAAACCTGGCACGGTATCTGTCTGCGCCTGGCGATATCCGCTACCGCCCTCAGCATCGGCATCGGTCCGCAGGCGAAAACAGTCATCGCATTCTTCTCTTCGACAAGGTGCCGTTCCATCACTTCGGTTACCAGCCCGCTGGCGCCGAGGGTCCCATCGTCGGTTGCAACGTAGGTTTCCACGCCGAGGCGTTCGAATTCCGTCACACAGAGGATATCCTCCTTCGTCCTGCCGCCGATGAAGAGCCTGACCCGCGAAGTTCTGACCAGATCTTTCGCCAGATAGTAAAGGGGCGCCAGACCTACCCCGCCCCCCACAAGAATTTTTTCTTCGGACTGGTCGCCCTGCTCGAAACCTTTGCCGAGGGGGCCGAGGATGTCGAGATGATCGCCGTGATGGAGCACGGCAAGCATGGCGGTCCCTTTCCCGACGACCCGGTAGAGCATCTCCAGGTAGGGCTGGTCGTTTCCCCCGGTATAATCCGCCGGCGCGCTCCCCAGATCGAAAATGCCGAAGGGGCGCCTGAGCAGGGGATCAATGGCATCCCTGACCTTGACCATGACGAACTGCCCCGGTCGTGACCCGAGCATCTCGCACGGAGCAGTAAGGCGCATCCTGAAATAACCGGGTGACACTTCGGTATTGGCGATTACCATTGATTTAAATTGCATTGCTCTATTCCCCGTTGTTCTTGAATATATATTCCATCAGAATCGCATCTTCACCGTTTTCATAATAGTTTTTCCGCCTTCCTGTCTCCTCAAAGCCGATATTACGGTAGAGCGCGATGGCAGATGCATTCGAAGGGCGCACCTCAAGGGAAACAAACTCAACGCCCCGCTCGCGGCATTCCCCGAGGACCCTTTCCACGAGCAGCTTCCCCAATCCCTGCCCCCTCTGGTCGCAGCGTACCGCCACATTCAGGATGTGTCCCTCGTCCAGAAGAGCCATGGGACAGATGTATCCCGCCAATCTCCCTTCCTGGTCAAGTGCGGCCAGCGGGAAGGAATGGGGTGATGCGAGTTCTTCGACAAAATGGGACGTGCTCCAGGGGCGGGGATATGATTCGAGCTCGATGGCCAGGACTTCATCAAGATCCGCTTCGGTCATGGGACAGATAACAATATCCTTCATGGCATCTCTCTTTTCGTCGCATCATAAGCAAATGGCACGGGGATGTAAACCGTTTTTTCGCGAACAGTTCAGTTTGACATTTGAGCCGGTTTAGTTTAAATATAGGCTTTCATTTCACGGGAGGGGCCTCTTGAACAAGACGATCTCATATAAGGACGCCGGGGTGGATATCGATGCCGGCAACACTTTTGTCAAAATGATCAAGCCGTTGGTCAAGGCGACTGCGCGGCCCGAGGTCATCGCGGATATCGGGGGGTTTGGCGGACTTTTTTCCCTTAATTCCAGCAAGTACAAAAATCCTGTCCTCGTTTCCGGGACCGATGGTGTCGGCACAAAGCTGAAGCTCGCCTTTCTGGCGGATCGGCACGACACCATAGGCATCGATCTGGTCGCCATGTGCGTTAACGACATCGTGGTCCAGGGAGCAGAACCGCTCTTTTTCCTTGATTACCTGGCCACGGCGAAACTCGATCCGCATAAAGGCGCGCAGATTGTCAAGGGAATTTCGGACGGCTGTGTCCAGGCGGGTTGCGCCCTGATCGGCGGCGAAACCGCCGAAATGCCGGGCTTTTACGCCGGGAGTGACTACGATTTGGCCGGGTTCGCCGTCGGCGTGGTCGAACGGGACAGAATCATCGACGGCTCCACCATCACGGTCGGGAACAAACTGATCGGCATTGCCTCCAGCGGCCTCCACAGCAATGGCTATTCGCTGGCCCGCAAGATCATCCTCGACGTAATGGGACTTGCCATTAACGATATCCTCCCCGGACTTGACCGGACCGTGGCGGATGAACTGCTGACGCCTACCCGCATCTATGTTAAAAGTATCCTCAACCTCCTCCGCGATTTCAACATCAACGGCATGGCGCACATAACCGGCGGCGGACTTGTCGAGAATGTCCCCCGGGTGCTTCCCCATGGGTGCAAGGCTGTCATCGACCGGCAGAGCTGGCAGGAACCGGCCATTTTCGACATCCTGCGGCAGGGGGGCAATGTCGAGGAAAGCGAGATGTTCAGGACTTTCAATTGCGGCATCGGCATGGTCCTGGTTGTTCCCGAAGGTGAAGTGGAAGATATCCTCATCAGGCTGTCGGGATTGAACGAGCAGGCGCATGTCATCGGTGAAGTCGTCAAGTGCGAAGCGGGCAGGGAATGCGTCGAAATGGTGTAGCGACTGTGAGGAGTGGGGTGTGGGAAGTGATGTCTTAAAAATCGGCGTGCTGGCCTCAGGGAGCGGCACCAACCTGCAGTCCATAATTGACAACATCGAAGCAGGAAGACTTCAGGCCGAGATTGCCTGCGTCCTGAGCAACAATCCCGCGGCATTCGCTCTGGAACGGGCGAAGCGCCACGGCATCCCCTCCCTCCAGATCGATCACCGCAACTTTGCAGGTCGCGAAGCCTATGACGCGGCCCTGGTCGAGACCCTCCGTGAATTCGGGGTAGATCTGGTGGTCCTGGCGGGCTTCATGCGGATTATTACGCCGGTCCTCCTGGACGCCTTTCCTGCTGCGGTCATGAATATCCACCCCGCGCTTCTCCCGGCCTTCCCCGGACTTCACGCCCAACTGCAGGCGCTCGACTACGGCGTAAAGGTCAGCGGCTGTTCCGTGCACTTCGTGGATGCAGGAACGGATACAGGTCCCATCATCATCCAGGCGGCTGTCCCGGTCATGGAAGGCGACACCGAGACGTCCCTTTCCGCGCGCATCCTCGTCGAGGAGCACCGCGTCTATCCGGAAGCGATTCGGCTCTTCGCCGCGGGACGCCTGAAGGTCGAGGGAAGAAAAGTCGTCATCGCCCCCGATTAAGAGCTTATTTACGGACAAACTCTAAAAAAGCCCGCGTGAAGCGGGCTTTTTTTATATGAGGATTCCGCCCGCACCGTTTACTCGCAGCAGGGAGGGTTCTCTACCAAACTGGTTCTCTGTAGCCATGTCGGCCAATCGAAACCGGCGAAATCAATAAGGAGGGCGGTGGGTATGAAGGTGTCGAGCTCGTTCAACTGTTGCTTGCAAAGTGCGTCTGCAAGCTGCTGAAAAAGTTGAAGTTCGTCAGCGAATATACGCAGGAATTCCCCGCGCAGTTCCTTTATGGCAAGTGGGTCCTTACCGATAAAATTGAGAGTGCACAATTCTTCGAAAAAGACCTCTCCGGAGAGATCAACAAGGGGAATCCCGTTAAGGCGGCAGGTCATAGGTCGAAAATTGTACAGGAGGCAACGACCGTCATCAGTCACGAGAGGACATGGTGTCTCGTCATCCTCGGGCATGAGGTCTTCCCACTCCTCCTCCGGCCGGTAATTGAGGATATACGGCTCGCAGAAATCGAGCCAGAGAAGCTGAAGCTTGTGCAGGCGGGCAATGGCCTTTGCCCGCACCGTGGCCTGCACCTCGGCATCGAGGCGATCAAAACCGTACTTGAGATAACAGGCATCGAGAAGGGTGATGTCGAACAGCCCGCGGCAGCACTCTGAGCAGCCGGCGCCACATGCGATAGCCTGCGGTTGGGCCGCAAGGCAACGGGCAAACCAGGTATCCACCTCGGCGAGGAGGAGACCGTAGCTGGTCAGTATTTCATCAAGTTTTTTCATCAGACTTTCACTGGCGACTTTATTCCGCTATCCATGACGAACCTACCCTGATACATATGGTCCTTATTCGCTTATCGTCGAATATCCAACGCCGCAAGCAGCCCCTGCTCAACCTGAGTCAGCAGTTCTTCCGGAACCGCGCCAATTTTGTCAGTCAACTTGGCGCGGTCAAGGGTGGTGATCTGGTGGCAAAGGGCAATGCTGTCAGTGGGGAGTCCGGTCATGCCGGCCGGTAGCGCCACCACGGTAGGGCCGCGGCGCTTTTGCCCGACCGAGGTTGAGATGGGAACAACGATGATGGATCGCCATCCCGATGTCTGATTGAAGGCGTCGTGAGACATGATGATAACCGGCCGTCGGCCACTCTGTTCCGAACCTGAACGTGGCGCAAGGTTTGCCCAGTAGATGTCACCCCGGTTCACTGACATTTCTCCGTATCGCGCAGGTGCTCTAGTGCAGCGGTCTCAAGACCTTCATCCAGATCGTCAGCGGTATCCGCATTCTGTGCGGCATAGCAGGCAATCTCTTCGTGAAGCGCAAGCTTTTCCTGCTGCTCAAGCCAGTATTCCACAGCCTGTTTCACCAACTGGGTGGCGGGCTTGTGCTGCCGCTCCGCCTCTGACCTGAGCCGGCTGTAAATTTCACTGGGCAGGGGAACGTGAAAGTTATGAGCTGTTGCAGTTTTCATGGCATACCTCCTGCCATGCATTATAAGGCATAAAGCAGTGTCAAACAAGAAAAGAAATGAGGACCCCTCTCCTTACCCCACCAGTTCCGACTTGGTAAATATCGCCTTCAGCCAGTACCCTTCCTTTTCGATATTCTCCCGCCCCCCTTCTTCCCGGTCGACGAGGGTGACAATGCCGAGAACCTGCAGCCCCTCTTCCTCGGCCCGACGGACCGCCTTCATGGATGAGCCGCCGGTTGTCACCACGTCCTCGACAATGACCACCTTCGATCCCGGTGGCAGGTTCTTCCGCCCCTCCAGCCATTGGCCGGTGCCGTGCCCTTTGGGTTCCTTGCGGATGATGAACGCGTGCATCGGTTTGCCGTCCAGACAGGCAGCGATCGAGGTGGCCGTGGCAATGGGGTCGGCGCCGAGGGTAATCCCGCCTACCCCCTGCACTCCAGCCACGCCGTTAATCGCCTCGTAGAAGAGCTTGCCGACCAGAAGACCTCCCTCGGCATGCAGGGTGGTCTGTTTGCCGTCGAAGTAAAAATCGCTCTGTCGCCCTGAAGCAAGGGTAACGAGACGTTTTTCGTAGGACAACTCCCGGATGATTTCTTTGAGTCTTTCCCTCTCGGTCATTGCACGTCACTCCTTTTCAAATAAATCGAGCTGTGGCTCGGGTCTCAGCTTGGGGAACCTGACAGGGTAGTCACCGGAGAAGCAGGCCCTGCAGTAACTGTTGCTGCTGCCGCCAACGGCGTGCACGAGCCCTTCTTTCGACAGATAGCCGAGAGAATCGGCGGTTATGTATCTGGTTATCTCTTCGAGGGTATGGGATGATGAAATGAGCTCTTTACGGGTAGGTGTGTCAATGCCGTAGTAGCAGGGATAACTGGTGGGGGGGGATGATATCCGGACGTGGACTTCTTTGGCCCCGGCATGCCTGACCATCTTGACGATCTTGCGCGACGTGGTGCCGCGCACTATCGAGTCATCGATAACGACTACCCGCTTTCCCTCGAGTATCTCGCGTACCGGGTTCAGCTTGATCTTTACCCCGAAATGGCGGATCGACTGCTGGGGCTCGATAAAGGTGCGTCCCACGTAGTGGTTGCGGATCAATCCGAGTTCAAAGCGGATTCCGGACTCCTCGGCATAGCCCATGGCTGCAGGCACTCCCGAATCGGGGACCGGAATCACCACATCGGCTTCGATGGCGTGCTCCCGCGCCAGCTGGCGGCCGAGCTCCTTTCTCACCTGATAGACATTTTTGCCGAAGATATAGGAGTCGGGACGGGCAAAATAGACAAACTCAAAGATACAGGGGGTAGGGTCAATCTTTTTAAGGGGGAAATGCGAGGTTATGCCGCTCTTGTCGATTACCACGATCTCTCCCGGTTCAATCTCCCGGATGAAGTCGGCCTCGATCAGATCAAGGGCGCAGCTTTCCGAGGCGACCACATAGGCATCACCCAGCTTGCCGAGGCAGAGCGGCCTGAATCCGTGGGGGTCGCGGGCGGCGACCATCCTGGTTTCCGTGATAAACAGGAGGCAGTAGGCCCCCCTGATCCGGTTCAAGGCCTCGGAAAGCCTTTCCACCAGAGAACTGGCCTTGGAGATCGCCAGCAGATGAATGATTATTTCGGTATCCATGGTGGTCTGGAATATGGATCCCCAGGCTTCCAGTTCATCCTTGATGATCTGGGCATTGACCAGGTTGCCGTTATGGGCCAGGGCGATAGACCCCCGCGAATAGTCGACCATGATCGGCTGAACATTCTTGATGACGGACGAACCGGTTGTCGAGTAGCGCACATGGCCGATGGCCGACCTCCCGGGGAGGGTTTTGAAGATATCCTGGTTGCCGAATACATCCGCTACCAGCCCCATGCTCTTGTGGGCATGAAGGCCGACCCCGTCGGATGATACGATGCCGCAACTCTCCTGGCCACGGTGCTGGAGGGCATAGAGCCCCAGGTAGGTCAGGTTGGATGCCTCCGGGTGATTAAAAATGCCGAAAATGCCGCATTCTTCTTCTGGTCTTTTGAAATTCATGGCTGTCCTTTTATTAATCGGTTCCACAATGCGCCGAACTTCCTGTTACACAAGATTCTTTCTCACGTATTCTGCAGCATTCCTGAAAAGGATGAGCCCCTCCCCCTCCTCGGGAAGTTTTTCTCGTGTCCAGCGGGGATGGTTGGTGAAATGGGTGAAGGCCTCGGGATGGGGCATGAGTCCCATCAGCCGGCCTGTTTCATTGCAGATGCCCGCGATTGCATTTTCGGAACCGTTGGGATTGAGAGGATACTCCATGGTGGAAGAGCTGTAATCAGGGACGGAGTATTTGAACACCGCCAGGTTCTTTTCCTCGATCATCCCCAGGACAGCGGGAGACGAGGCGACAAATTTTCCTTCGCCGTGGCGTATCGGGAAATAGACCCCTTTTTCGACCCCCCGGGTAAAAATGGAGGGAGAAGCAGGATTGGCCTTCAGGTAGACCCAACGGTCCTGGAAACGCCCGCAGTCATTGAAGGTGAGCGTCGCCACCTGGCGGAGATAATTGCCGTCAAAAGCGGGCAACAGACCCATCTTTACCATAAGCTGAAAGCCGTTGCAGACCCCGAGTATCGGCTTGCCATCGTTGATGAAACGGAGCAGCTGGTCGAGCAGGTGCTCCTGCAGTTCGTCGACTTTGGCGAACTGCAGGCGATTTGCTTGGGCCTTGGCGCTCCCCAGGTCGTCGCCATCAAGGAACCCGCCGGTCAGATTCAGAAAATGAAATTCTTCAAGTCGTACGTCACCGGCCAGAAGTTCCGAAATGTGGACGATCCGCGCCTCATCGAATCCGCCGAGCCTGCAGGCATGGGCCGCTTCCATTTCACAATTGGTGCCGTTGCCGGTTATTACGATCGCTTTTATTTTCGTCATAGCTACCTCTTTGAGTGCGGGAGTTTGAAGAGCGGAAGTTCAATCAGAAGGATTCTCCTGATTTTCAGATGCTTACTCTCCCGAGCTTCCGTTTTTCCCCGCTGCTGCACTGTTACAGCTCCCTCAGTGTTTTCTGCCAGGCATCCTTCAAGTCCGACAACCCGGTTTTTATTACACTTCTACCGGTGGTTAGCCCGGTGACGATGAGTTCAGGTTCTTCGGTTACAACGCCAATGGAGGTAAAGCAGTTGCCGGTCATGATAGTTTCAAACCGTTCCCGCCTTTCGGGATGTACGGTGACCAGGTGGCGGGAGGCCGACTCGGAGAAGAGCAGCACTACGTCGTTCTTATCAGCGACATCCCCCTTGAAGAGAACGCGGGAAAGATCGAGGGCCATGCCGCAACCGCCGGAAAAAGCGGACTCGGCGGCAGCCACCGCCAGTCCGCCATCGGAAAGATCATGACAGGATGCGATCACCCCCGCCATCACAGCCTTATGGTAAGCTTGGTAGCGGAGGTAGGCTTTGGCTGCATCGACGATGGGGACCTTGTTGCCGACAAATCCCTTCAAAGCGAGGTACTCCGACCCGCCAAGTTCGGCACCGGTCTTACCTAAGAGGTAGACGATATCGCCGGGCCGTTTGGCGTCCATCGTGACTGCCCGGCGGACATCCTCGATCCGGCCGATAACGGAAAACAGGAGCGTGGGAGGGATTGAGATTTTGACCGTCCCGTCGTAGAAATCATTTTTCATGGAATCCTTGCCGGAGATGAGTGGAAGATTATAGGCAAGGCAGACGTCGTACAGGGCCTGGTTCGATCTCACCAACTGCGCCATCTTGTAGGGGCCGTCGGGGGTCTTCTCCGACAGGACCGGATCACACCAGCAGAAGTTGTCGAGTCCGGCAACGAGATCGAGGGAGCCGCCGACCGCAACATAGTTGCGCAGCCCCTCATCAATGACGTTGGCGGTCATGTGGTAGGTGTCGATGTCGCTGTACCGGGGGCAAATGCCATGGGCCACGACCACACCTTCAAAGGAGTCGAGAATGGGACGGACCACTGCGGCGTCCGAAGGGCCATCGTTGTCCACCCCGGTAAAGGGCTTGACCACCGAGCCCCCCTGCACCTCATGGTCGTAGCGGCGCACCACCGACTCCTTGGAGCAGATATTGAGGGAGGAAAGGAGCTGCAGGAGGTCACCGCTGTAATCTTCCTGCACCATGACGGCCGGTTCCTCATGCCGTGGCGGCTCCCACTTTGCAGGGAGCTGCATGGGAGGAAGCCCCTCATGCATGAACTCGACGGGAAGATAGGCGACGGTGCGGTCGCCGAAGAGGATATGGAAATACCCCGAATCGGTAAATTCGCCGAGGATGGTCGCCTCCACGCCGAATCGTTGCGCCATGGCGGTAAATTCTTCGATCTTTTCCGGCGGCACAGCCAGGCTCATCCGTTCCTGGGCCTCGGAGATGAGAATCTCCCACGGGACGAGCCCCGCATATTTGAGGGGCGCCCGGGAGAGGTCCATCCGGCAACCGCCGCACTCGCCCGACATCTCGCCGATTGAAGAGGAGAGCCCCCCGGCGCCGTTATCGGTTATGAAGTTGTAGAGTCCCTTGTCCCTGGCTCGGATGAGAAAGTCGAACATCCGCTTCTGGGTGATCGGGTCGCCGATCTGCACCGCGGTGACCGGTGAATTTTCGTTGAGCTCTTCAGATGAGAACGTGGCCCCGTGAATGCCATCCTTGCCGATCCGGCCGCCGGTCATGACAATCAGGTCTCCGGGGTTGATCCGCTTCATGTGGGACGGCTCACCGTTGATCTCGGCAGGCATAATTCCGGCGGTGCCGCAGAAGACGAGGGGCTTGCCGGCAAAACGGGGATCGAAGACAAGAGAGCCGTTCACGGTGGGAATGCCGCTTTTGTTGCCGCCGTGCTCAACCCCTTCCACGACCCCTTCGTAAATGCGCCGCGGATGCAGGAGACGTGCCGGGAGCGGCTTGTCGTAGAACGGATCGGCAAAGCAGAAGACATCGGTATTGAAGATGAGACGCGCCCCCTTCCCGGTGCCGAACGGGTCGCGGTTGACGCCGACGATCCCGGTAAGCGCCCCGCCGTAAGGATCGAGGGCAGAAGGAGAATTGTGGGTCTCCACCTTGAAGACGAGCGACCAGTCGTCGTTGAATTTGATGACCCCCGCGTTATCCTTGAATACCGATAGGCAGAAGTCTCTCTCCCCGAGCCGTTCCCGCACCTCCTTCGTGGTGCGCTGGATAAAGCTCTTGTAGAGGGAACGGATCTCCGACCTGTTCCCCTCCCCATCCTCGTAATGGACCGTACCGGCGAAAATCTTGTGCTTGCAGTGTTCCGACCAGGTCTGGGCGAGGGCCTCGAGTTCCACGTCGGTCGGCTTGTCGCCCAGCCCGACAGTGCGGCGCTCCGTCTGAACCCGGGGATCGCGAAAATGGGCCTGGATGATCTTCATCTCGTCCAGGGTAAGGGCCAGCACACCTTCCTTGCTGATGTGCAGCAATTCCTCGTCGGAGACCTCAAGGTCTATTTCCCGGACGGGCGCAGCATGCTGCGCCCCTACAACCTTCGGCACATAGGCCGGTAAGCCGCCCTGGGCGGTGAAGGAAGCGCTATCGAGAATGGTGGCGCGCTGGATAAGGGAATTGCAGAGGAGCCCGTTGGCAATCAACTCCAGGTCGGAACGATAAAGAGCGCCGCTGAAGAGATACTGGACCGAGGTATAAACCCCCTCCCCCGGCTGAAACAAGCGGCCGGTCAGATACTCGATCGCTTCCCGGGCGGTCCGTCCTACATTGTCGGTAACGCCGGGGCGAAAGCCGACCTCTACGGCGAAATCGAAACCGGCGGCCAGAGCCCGGTCAATGCTCCATGTCTGGATGACCGGATCACAAAAGGGTCCGGAAGCGGCTCTCTGCAGTTCCGGGCCGGAAAGAGCGGCATCTACGGTATACACATCGATCGTCCGGACCTGCGTCACCGGAAGTTTGAAAAAGTGCTCGATCTCCCGCTTTATCCGTTCGCCACGGGCATCCCGGACAGTCTCTCGCAGGGCTACTTCAATTCTTTGGGCCATTAGCCTTCCTTTTCCAGTACAACCGTTCTGGTCGGATACGGTATGTGAATGGCGTTTTCTCTAAAGCGCTGCAGAATCAGGGTATTGAGCTGATCGGTTACCGGGAACATCATAACGTAATCTTCCACCCAAAAAAACAGCGACAGATTGACAGCACTGTCGCCGAATGAAACAAAAAATGCTTCCGGCTGCGGTTCTCCCATGATTTCGGGAATTTCACCGGCAGTTTGCACCAGGAGTCGTTTCACCGCTGACACGTCGCTGCCGTAGGTGACACCGACATTAATCCTCCCCTTGATGCGGATATCGGGCAGGGCGTGATTAATGAGGTTTGTATTACACAGCTCGGAATTAGGTATTATGAGGAGGGTATTGTCGGCGGTCTTGATCTTCGTGCTCCTGAGGCCGATATCGACCACATCGCCCCATTGGCCTGTGGTCAACTG
>JBGPCQ010000016.1:0-32254 GCA_041481895.1 Geobacteraceae bacterium
GCGATGAGGGCGGCGGCGCAGGGAGGGGTCTTGCCAAAATGTGCGCACGGTTCCAGGGTCACATAGACGTCCGCATTCCCGGCTGCCTCTCCTGCCTGGCGCAGAGCATGCACTTCGGCGTGGGGGTCGCCCGCTTTTTTGTGCCACCCTTCGCCGACAATCGCACCGTCTTTGACTATCACGCAGCCGACCGCAGGGTTGGGCGAAGTCCTGCCGACCCCCCGCCGCGCCAGGGCAATGGCCCGCTTCATGTATTTTTCGTGCTGGTCAGTCATATTTCCCAAGGGTTAGAGTATTCGGATATTCCTATTTTTTCAACAAATCTTGGAGTTCCACCATGAACTCGCTTATATCCTTAAACGAACGGTAGACCGAGGCGAAGCGGACATAGGCGACCTCGTCGATATCGTGAAGCTCGTTCATTACCCATTCGCCGATGACGGTGCTCGACACCTCCCGCTCGTTCCCTTCCTGAAGACGGGTCTCCAGCTTATCCACGAACCGCTCGACCGTCTCGACGGAAACCGGCCGCTTTTCGCACGCCTTCTGGATGCCCGCTATCACCTTCATCCTGTCGAAAGGTTCGCGGCGGCCGTCCTTTTTCAGGACCAGCGGCAGGATCTCCTCGACCCGTTCATGGGTGGTGAAACGCTTGCCGCACGACTCGCATTCTCGCCGGCGACGGATGGCCGCTCCACCCTTATCGGGACGCGAATCAACCACTTTACTGTCTTGAAATGAGCAGAACGGGCATTTCATCCGGTGACCTCCGGGGTCTGCATCTCCCCGAACTTCTCTATGACGACTCCCGACTCCCGGACCATCTCGGCGGCCAGTTGATCGGAGTATCCCTCCTCGTAAACGACCCGCCTGATCCCGGCATTGATGATCATTTTCGAGCAGATTATGCAGGGCATAGTCGTGCAGTAGAGGGTCGAGCCGTCGATATTCGTGCCGTGCTTGGCGGCCTGGATGATCGCATTCTGCTCGGCATGGAGACCGCGGCAGAGCTCATGCCGCTCTCCCGAAGGTATGCCCATCTTTTCCCGCAGACAGCCGACGTCGAGACAGTGGGCAACGCCGGAGGGCGCACCGTTGTAGCCGGTAGCAAGGATGTTCTTGTCCTTCACCACCACGGCCCCCACCTGTCGTCTCAGGCAGGTGGAACGTTTGGCAACCAGGCGTGTTATCTCCATGAAATATTCATCCCAGCCGGGACGGGGCATCACAACCCTCCATTTATCAGATTTCTGGTAAAATAACCGATACGGTGTACAAGGTCAAGAAGTTAGGCCGATTTCATATTTCAAGCCGATTTGTGCTGATCTTCAGCCAGTCACGAAAACCTTTGCAACCGCAAAGCACGCAAGGAACGCGAAGAAAACCTGAAACGAAAGGGTTTAACCCCTGAAAAGATCCTTGCGTTTCCCTTGCGTCTTGAGCGACCGAAGGGAGCGGGCGGTCAAGGTCTTGATTCAAGACGTAGATTGCACTGTAGCTAAAGATTGACGTTAATCAGGTATTTCACTCCTCAGGGGAAGTGCGGAGCCTCTTTTTCTGCGACGTCATCTTCTTTTCCGTAAGCCGCTTCTCTTTGGTACGATAAGGCACCTTCGTGGCGATCCTCTTTTTCGCTTTCCGTTCCCGTTTCTCCAGGGCCGCCTTGAGCCTCTCCATGGCAACCTCGCGGTTCCGCAACTGGGAACGGCTTTCGGAAGCCTGGGCAACTACGCCGGTCGGAATATGGCGGATCCGCACCGCCGAATCGGTCACGTTGCGGTGCTGCCCCCCCGGTCCGGAACCCCGGTAGAATTCAACCCTTATGTCGGTATCCTTGATTTCTATTGTCATGATCCCGCTTTCCTTGAAGAGCCATGCTGTGTTAGACTTTAAGTAACATAATTCCAGTATATACTACCCGTAAATTCATGAAAGGTAAACGGATGAACGCAGTCAAGCTCCTGGAAAAATACTTTGCCGATGCGGATGCCCTGGCAATCATCCTTGATCATAGCCGGCTCGTTGCCGCGAAAGCCCTCAGAATCGCTACTGCGCTGGGGCGCGCGGAACTGGACCGGCAGTTTATCGAGGAAGCGGCACTGCTCCACGACATCGGGGTCTGCCGAACCGCGTCTCCCCGCCTCGGCTGCCATGGCGAAGAACCGTATATCCGGCACGGCATCATCGGCCGGGAGATTCTCGAAAGCGAAGGGCTCCCCCGCCATGCCCTGGTCTGCGAGCGGCACATCGGGGTCGGCCTGACGACCGAGGACATCCGGACCCAGGGCCTCCCCCTTCCCGAACGGGAGATGTCGCCGTTATCCCGTGAAGAACAGATTATCTCGTTTGCCGACCTGTTTTATTCCAAAAAACCGGGAGCAGTGCAGATCGAAAAATCAGCGGACGACGTGAGAAAGAATCTGGTTCAGTTCGGAGCAGACAAAGCCGGGATATTTGATGACTGGCTGCAGGAGTTCGATTGCCGCAACCGCTGAGTATGATATAGTTTCTACTGTTGATTATTCCGCTCACCTGGATTCGGAGTATATCATGACGATACCGTCTGCGCTGGTGAAAATCTCCGGCACTGTCTGGGAGCTCCCCCGTTCGTACAAGGAGGGGATGCTGGTGCCGGCGCGCATTTACGCCACCGAAAAGCTCCTGAACGGGATGGATGCCGGGGTGTTCGACCAGGTCAGCAACGTTGCCTGTCTGCCGGGCATCATTAATTATGCCTACTGCATGCCCGACGGGCACTGGGGCTACGGCTTCCCCATCGGCGGGCTCGCGGCGATGGACCCGGAGGGAGGGGTAATCTCGCCGGGGGGCATCGGCTTCGACATCAATTGCGGGATGCGCCTGGTCCTCACCAACCTGACCCTGGAAGAGGTACAGCCCCGTCTTCGCACCCTCGTTGACCAGCTTTTTTACCGGGTCCCCGCCGGTGTGGGGTGCCACGGGTTCGTCAAACTCAATCACGACGAGTTCCGCAACGTGGCGGAACAGGGGTCCCGCTGGTGCCTGAAAAACGGCTACGCCTGGCCCGAGGACCTGGAAAAGACCGAGGAAGGGGGGTGTTTCCCCGGGGCGGACGCCGCGAAAGTCAGCGACCGGGCTGTCGAGCGGGGCTACAACCAGATCGGCACCCTTGGTTCGGGCAACCACTACCTGGAAATCCAGGTTGCCCGGCCCGAAAACATTTTCGATGCGGAGACAGCGCGCTCCTTCGGCGTTACCCTCCCGAACCAGGTAGTTGTCATGTTCCACTGCGGCAGCCGTGGTTTCGGCCACCAGGTAGCGACCGACTACCTGCAGACGTTCCTGAAAGTTATGGAGCGGAAGTACGGATTGAACGTTAGGGACCGGGAACTGGCCTGCGCCCCGTTCCGTTCCCGCGAAGGCCAGGACTATTTTGCCGCCATGAAATGCGCCGTCAACATGGCATTTGCCAACCGCCAGGTCATCCTCCACCGTGTTCGCGAGGTCTTTGCCGACGTATTCCATCGCGACCCGCACTACCTGGGGATGGACATGGTCTACGATGTCGCCCACAACACCGCTAAACTGGAAAGGCATGCGGTCCACGGAAAGGAGCGGGAAGTCCTCGTCCACCGCAAGGGATCGACCAGGGCCTTTGCCCCGGGCATGGAAGGGCTTCCCGAATGTTACCGGGAGACCGGGCAGCCGGTCATCATCGGCGGCAGCATGGAAACCGGCTCCTATCTTCTCGCCGGCCTTGCCACCGGCAGGGAAACATTTTACACCACCGCCCACGGCAGCGGGCGGGTCATGAGCCGTCACCAGGCACGGAAACTTTTCCGCGGGGAGAAGCTGCAGCGGGATATGGAAGCGCGCGGCATCTATGTCCGGAGCGCTTCCCGGGGCGGGCTGGCTGAAGAAGCAGGGTCGGCATACAAGGACATCGACGATGTGGTGGAAGCGACCGAACTGGCCGGACTGAGCAAACGCGTGGTGCGTTTGACCCCGATCGGCAACATTAAGGGGTAAAAAAGGCAAGTATGAAGGATGAATTATGAAGGATGAAGGAATGACTTTTTTTTCATAATTCATACTTCATAATTCATACTTGATTTCCAAGGGGGAAATTCATGGCAAAAAAACTCTTCATCGCCGCCACCGGACAGAACTGCGGCAAGACGACCATGAGTGTGTCGTTGTTGCACCTCGCCCGCCGGAAGTACGACCGGGTCGGCTTCATCAAGCCGATCGGCCCGAAGATCGAGATGTACGGCGACATGATGGTCGATATGGATGCGGTGCTGATGGCCAAGACCTACGGGCTGGAAGAAGATATCGCCCTGATGAGCCCCGTGCCGCTCCATAAAAACTTTACCCGCGACTACCTGAACGGCAAAATGACCTGCCGGGACCTGAAGCGGAAAATCATCGACGCTGTCAAGATACTTGAAGAGAAAAACGATTTCCTTATCATCGAAGGGGCCGGTCACGGCGGGGTGGGCTCAGTCGTCGGCCTCAGTAATGCCTGCGTCGCCCACATTCTTGGCGCGCCGGTCATTATCGTCACCGACAGCGGTATCGGCAGTACCATCGATGCCGTCCATCTCAATCTGGCCCTCTATGAAAAGGAAGAGGCTTCCGTGAAAATGGTCCTCGCCAACAAACTTATTGCCGACAAGCGCGAATCGGTGCTCGGATTCCTCAGGAAAGGGTTTCCCGGCCGGGACCTCCAGGTGACGGGTGGATTCAACTATTCGCCGATCCTGGCCAATCCGACCCTCAGCCATATCTCCAATCTCCTCGATCTCCCCCTCCATGGCGACCCGGAAGGGCGGAGCCGCATCATTCACCACATCCAGCTGGGCGCCGCTTCTTCCCAGCGGGTGGTGGACTCCCTCGCGGCATCCAGTCTCATGGTACTGACCAGTTCCCGGGACGAACTGATAGTCACCCTCTCCTCTCTCTACCATATCCCCGCCTACCGGGAGAAAATTGTCGGCCTGGTCATTGCCGGCCATGTACCGATTTCGGAAATCACGCAGCAGATTCTTGATGACAGCAACATTCCCTACATCCGCTTCCACGAAACCACCGCCAGCGTATTCACTACCATCATGGACGACGTGGCGAAGATCACGGTCGAAGACCAGGAAAAGATCAACTGGATCAAGGCGAATGCGGAAAAAGAGATTGACTTCGAAGCCATCGATGCCCTGCTCTGAAGCAGGTAGTGATGGAGCGGGAGATATGCCCTACCGTTATCTGGAAGATATCGCCATCGCCGATGTGGCCTTCGAAGCATGGGGCGCCACCCGGGAAGAGCTGTTCAGCGCCGCCGCCGATGCGCTCATGAATGTCATGGTGGAAGACCTGACAGCCATCCGCAGGGTAGCGGAACTGACGGTCAGTCTTGAAGACAGCGACCTGGAATTCCTGCTGTTCAATTTCCTCAATGAACTGGTTTTTTACAAGGATTCCCGGCGCCTGCTGCTGCGGGTCTCCTCCCTCGCCATTACCCTTCAGGGCGACCTGTTCTCACTGCAGGCATCCCTCTACGGCGAAGAAGCTGACCGGTTGCGACCATCTTTAAACGCCGACGTGAAAGCCGTCACCATGCACCGCTTCAAGGTCGAACAGACAGAGAAGGGGTGGAGAGCGTCGGTAGTGCTCGACATTTGAGAATCCAGCCAGAATAAAGCTTGTATCCATGAATTATCAGAGATCCTCCACCGCCTGGCGCGCCCTTCCGACAATCTCCGCGGGGGTCTCGCTGCGAAAACGGAGCGGGCTCCCGAAAGTCACCGTCACCTTTCCCCTCTGCGGCCAGATAGCGCCGCGCGGCAGGACCCGCTCCAGACCGTCGATCCTGACCGGCACAACAGGGACCCTCAGCTCGCTCACCATGATCCCCAGTCCCAGCTTGAACGGAAGCATCCTGCCGTCCCGCGACCGCTCCCCTTCCGGGAAAATGAGAATATTTATGCCGTGATCGGCCAGCCTCCCCATGAACCGCAGAGCGCCGCGGAACCCTCCTGACTGGGGGAGGGGGAAGATATTGGCCAGCCACGTGCACAGCTCATACGCGAGCCTTTTCCATAACCGCTGATAGACATTTTTGAAATTCCGGAAAAAGAACTCTTCCCATGCTGCCGTGGCGGTCCGGTAGCGGATCTGCCGGGGGAGCGCAAACATGACGGCGGGCTGATCGAAATAACTGTTGTGGTTGGCCACGAAAAAAACCGGCCCGTCGAGCGCTGCCAGATGCTCCGTCCCATGCGCCTCAAGGGTGACGAAACAGCGGAGCAGAGGATAGGTGAAGATAAAATCCGAGAACTTTCGTATTCCCCTGACGATCGCAGAATTGGTCCAGAACCTGAAATGTTCGTGGGCTTCGATTTTCTCACGCTTTTCTATAACCCGGCGCAGTTCGCCGACAGTCGTCTGCGGCCCGATGAGTGAATCTTCCAGGTCGAGACGGTATTCCTGCTCGATATAATTGATCAGCTCCAGCCGTGCTATCGATGTGAGCCCCAGGTCGGCCACGAGTCGCGATGCCTCGCTGATCTCCACTGCCGGTGAACCGGTGATCCGCGCAATGAGGTTTATGAGCCTGTCGCCGGAAACACCTGCCCCCGTCTGCTCCCGCCCTTTTTTGACCTGTTCCTTGACCATGAATTTTCTGATCTTCAGCGTGGTGGTCTTGGGGAATTCAGGTTCGGGCCAGAGGGAGCAGCCGGTAATCTGGTGGAGTGAATCGAGGCGGCTGTTCGCCTCCCGGATGATATCATCGGGCGAAGTTCCACTCCCGTCGAGCAGGAGTACGGCATGCACCTCCTCCCCCCCTCCCCGGTCGAGCCCGATAACGCACGCTTCCCTGACCCCGGCTGTTCTGCCGAGTACCGCCTCCAGTTCGTCGGGATAGACATTTATCCCGGCCCCGGTGACGATGAGTTCCTTGGCTCTCCCCTTTATGGTCAGCCAGCCGTCAGTCCCGATTTCTCCCAGATCGCCGGTCCTGAACCAGCCGTCTCCCGTAAAGGCCTCACGGGTAGCGCTGTCGTTCCGATAGTAACCGGGAAAGATGTTTTCTCCCCTGACGACTATTTCACCCTGGACTATTTTAACTTCAACTCCCGGGAGAGGTCTGCCGACCGAACCGACGGCCTGACGCTCCAGAGAATTTGCGGTCAGGACCGGCGCGCACTCCGTCAGTCCGTATCCTTCGATGACCCTGAACCCCAGGGTGTCCCAGAACCTGTGGACATCCTTGTCCAGGGGAGCGCCGCCGGAAACGAACAGGGTGAAATGCGTGCCGAATTTCCGCTGCACCGGATAAAAAAGGAGCTTGCGCCCCCGGCGGGAGAGCTTTCCGGCAACCGGCATGAGGCGCTGAAACAGTTTGTCCAGGTGTTTCTCCTCAAGTTCCCGCTCAATCGAGGTTTTGAGCAGCTGTAACAGACGGGGAACGGCGATGACCGCATAGATATCCTCCTCGGACAAGGCCTCCATGATGGCTGAAGGCTTGAGGGTCCTGAGGCAGACAATGGCCGCCCCCTGGTAGAGCGGCGTGAAAAAACCGCCCATCTGTTCGAACATGTGGGAGAGGGGAAGCAGGGAGAGGAAGTTGAAGTCCCGGGTAACAACCGGGATATGCCGGTTCACCTGGAGGAGATTGGCGATAAGGTTTGCATGGGTGAGAATCACCCCCTTGGGATTGCCGGTAGTGCCGGAGGTGTAGATCAACTGGGCAATATCCCGCTGATCCGGCTGCGTGATGGCGGCGAGCGGCTCGAGACCGGGCAGCAGGTACTCAAGGTCTTCCATCAGGATAGAGGGAGGCCCGGTCACCAGGTCCAGCTTGAACCTGCTCTGAATGACAAGTTTTGCTTCCGTAAGAGTGCAAATGCTTTCAGCGCGCTCGCGGTCGGACATGAAATCCACCGGGACGGCCACAGCGCCGCGGGCAATGATGCCCCAGAAGGCCACGGCCCACCAGGGGCTGTTGGGCCCCCAGATGAGAACTCTGTCCCCTTTTTCGACCCTGTTGTCCGCCAGCCAGCGGTTCATTTTCAGGGAAAGGGCGTAGAGCTGGCCATAGGTCAACGGAAATCTGCGCACACCGGTACGGTGCACAAACGCCACCTTGTTCCCATGCGCCCTGAAACTTTCCAGCAGATCGACCAACGTTTCCATAGCGTTCCGTGCCCTCGTGCAGATACCACTGCCGATAACGGCAGACATCAAGGTATCATTACCTTTTTTTGGTTATAGTTCCGAAATTTATTGCCTTACCGGCTCCCGTCAGAGTATATCATGTACAGCCAACATTCGTACCTAGTTTCCATCCAGAAACTCCGGATGGAAAACTAACAGTTTCCGATTAGGAAAGGAGGGATTTTTTGTTCTGGCAAGGAAATCAAGGGATTGCGCGGAGGCGTACGACTGTACGCCGCACAAGTAAGCCCGCAGATTGACACCGCCAGGGCGAAAAAGCACCCTTTCCGAATGGAAACTACCTATTTTCGCATACCGGGACGACCATGCGGTTCATTGCCGACCTCCACATTCATTCCCGCTATTCTCGCGCCTGCAGCCGCGACCTCACCCCTGAAAGCCTCTGGCGCTGGGGGCAGCTCAAAGGGATCAGGGTCATCGGGACCGGTGATTGCACGCATCCCCTCTGGCTCAGTGAGCTTCGGGAAAAGCTCGAACCGTCCGGCAACAACCTTTTGACTCTGAAAAAAGAGCTCCAAACCGACACCGTGCCCGAATCGTGTCGCGCCCCGGTATCATTTCTCCTGACAGGGGAAATCAGCTGCATCTACAGTAAAGGGGGTAAAACCAGGAAGGTCCACGCCCTGGTGTTTCTCCCCGATTTTGCCGCAGTCGAGCGATTGAATACAACCCTCGGCCGGATCGGCAACCTCAATGCGGACGGTCGCCCGATCCTCGGCCTTGACGTTAAAAGGCTCCTGCAGATGGTTCTGGACAGCTCCCCGGACGCCATGCTGGTTCCCGCCCATGCCTGGACCCCTCATTTCTCACTGTTCGGAGCATCATCAGGCTTTGACTCACTGGAGGAATGCTTTGAGGAATTGACCCCGCAGATCCACGCCATCGAAACCGGCCTCTCCTCCGACCCCCCCATGAACTGGCGGCTATCGCAGCTCGACAAGGTCACCCTGATCTCGAACTCCGACGCCCACTCGCCGGCCAAACTCGGACGCGAGGCGAACATCTTCGCCACCGGGATCGGCTATGGTGCAATCCTGCAGGCCATTAAAGATAAAAGGGGGTTCCTGGGAACTATCGAGTTTTTTCCCGAAGAAGGAAAATACTACTCTGATGGCCACCGGGAATGCGGGGTACGGCTTACCCCGCAGGAAACGATGGACCATGACTACCTCTGCCCGGCCTGCAGGAAAAAGGTGACGGTCGGCGTTCTCCATCGCGTAGAAAAGCTTGCCGACCTCCCCGCAGGGAGAAGACCCGAGCATGCCCCTTTCTTCCACTCCATTATACCGCTGGCGGAAATTATTGCCGAGGTCTTCCGGGTTGGAGTCGCCAGCAAGAAGGTGGCACGGGCCTATTTCGACCTGCTCGAAAAGCTGGGGAGTGAATTTACGATCCTCATCGAAACTGCCGTAGCGGAGATCGCCCGGGCAGGCTACCCCCTGGTAGGAGAAGCAATCCGCAGGATGCGTGCCGGGGAGATTCGCATCAGCCCGGGTTTCGACGGGGAATTCGGTAAAATCATCTTGTCTTCGGAGGAGTAGTGTTCCGACTGCAATTAACCGAAAACGTTTAAGGTTGACAACCTCGCTCATGAAAATTAAAGTTAATTACGTCAGCAACATCCTTTTAGCACTCTGCATGTTGAACCTTGTACGGAGAATAAATCATGAGCAATAAAATCGGCGAATTGCTGGTCAAGGAAGGCGCGATCACCCGGAAACAGCTTGAGGAAGCCCTCAAGTGCCAGGTAATTTTCGGCGGCAGGCTCGGGACCAATCTCGTCGAAATGGGATTTATCGACGAGCAGACACTTGTCGAGAACCTGAGCAAGCAGCTTGAGGTGCCGTTCGTCACCGTCGAACAACTCATGTCAGTGCCCGCCGAAGTGATCAATCTTATCCCCAGGGAACTTGCGGAAGAGTATAAGATCATCCCCCTGAGCCTGGACAAAAAAAGGCTCACCGTAGCCATCTGGGACCCCTCCGACCTTGCTGCCATCGATGCGGTCTCGTTCATTACCGGCTACATCATCAGGCCGCTGGTCTGTTCGGAATTGAGGCTGCTCCTGGCACTGGAACAGTACTATGGAATTAAACGGGAGGTGCGTTATATACAAATGAAAGGGGGGACCGGAACCCGTTCGCGGGAAGACGCCCCTGACATGCGGGGAGTAACTGCTTCCGGGAGCGAGGAACTTGAGCCTTCACCGTTCGAAGATATGATGGATGAGCTTCCACCGCCCCCTCCAGGCGGAACCGGGGAAACCGGTTCCGCCTGGGGAGACCTGGTCGATATCAGGCCGCCGGATACGGCCCAGGGGCCCCTCCTGAAAAGGAAACTTCCCGAACCGGCTCCTGACGTCCAACCCGCAGTAGAGCGCGGCCCGGTACCCCCTGAGGAGCCGGTGAAAGACGCACGACAGAGTCTGCCGCCTGTACCAAAGGCCACCCCCACCCCATCCGCAGTCGCGCCCATGGAGCCGGAAACGTCTCCTGCCGATACCCTCCTCACCAGGCTTGCGGAAGCCGGCAGCAGAGATGCGATTGCTGATGCGCTGGTCGGCTACCTGGGGCGGGATTTCGAAAGAGTCGCCCTCTTCATGGTAAAAGGGAGAATTGCCGTGGGGTGGAAGGGGCATTCGAAAAATGTGCCGATCACGGGCTTTGATCATCTCCATGTCCCGCTCGACGAACCTACCCTGCTGAGAGTAGTGGTGGATACGAAAAACTTTTATCTCGGCCCGATCCTGGATTCTCCCGGCAATGCAAGGATTCTGGCCGGGCTCGGCGGGGGAGAGCCGGATTCGGTTCTCCTCATCCCTCTCATGATGATGGAAAGGGTGGTGACGGTTTTTTATCTGGACGGCGATAAGGGGTTGCTCGGGAAAAAACTCTTCGAGTTGCAGAAAATAATCGGCAAGGCGTCGCTGGCTTTCGAAATCCTGATCCTGAAGAACAAGATACTGCTTGCGTAGAGCTTACACCATATTGAGGGCAGTGGTCTGCATAAAGGCCTTACAGGAAATCTGTAAGGCCTTTATGCGTATGGGTGCGGAGAAAGTATGTGAACCTCAGACCTTCATGTAAGATTGCATTATTGCATGAGGTAGGATGGGAAAAATTGACACCAAAGTGGTAATTTGAGCCGACAGGAGGTGTCCAGATGAAAAAAGTACCGAACGGACGCAACACGTGGCAGTTATTTCTTCTTTTCATCCTTTTTGATCTTTTTTTCGGCCTTTTTTTCCTTCGGGGTTTTTGCCGGTTCCTTTTTGGAGGTCTTCTTGCTGTCCTGGCCTTTGCTCATGATGTTGTCTCCTTATCATTGAGGTTATGCTGCGTACTCATTCCGCCTGTTTCTTCTTCCGCTCCATCTTCGCCTTCAGGAGGTCACCCAGGGTCCCCATTCCTCTGGGGCCTTCTTCCGTGCTTTTCCTGAACGCTTCCAAGGTCTCCGCAGCCTCTGCCTCCTCCCGGCTCACGTCGGCCAGGGAAAGGGAGAGACGCTTGTTCTCCCGGTCAACCGCTTCGATCTTCACCTCCAGCAGCTCACCTTCCTTCACCACCTCGCGCGGGTGGCTGATGCGCTTGCCCGCACCAAGCTTGGAGATATGGATCAGGCCGTCCACTCCCTCCCCGAGGGTTACAAAGGCACCGAAAGTCATTAATCGCGCCACCACCCCCTTATGGTACGATCCGACGGGGAATTTTTCGACAACCTTGTCCCACGGGTTGGCCAGGGTATCTTTCAGGCTGAAGGAAAAACGGTCGTTCTCCCAGTCAATCCGCTTGATCACTACATCGACCTCCTGTCCGACTGAGAGGAACTCGCCGATTTCCTCCACCCTGCCCCAGGCGATTTCCGAAATCGGGATCAACCCTTCAATGCCGTCAATAGAGACAAAGGCGCCAAAATCACGGATCGAGGTGATCGTCCCCTTGACCGTCATTCCCTCGCTGAGGGTCCCGCGCAGGCGTTCCCGTTGCTGCAGTCGCTCCTCTTCCTGAAGCGCCCGGTGGGAAACGACGATATTTCGCCCGTTCTCGGCGTATTCACTGATCTTGAACGCAAGGTGCTTGCCGACGAACTGGGTGTTGTCCTCCACCCTTCCCAAGGAAATCTGGGAAAAGGGGCAGAAAGCGCGGACGCTCCCGCCGATCTTTATCTCATAGCCCCCTTTGATGACTTTCTCGACAATGCCTTCCACCGGGATGCCGCTCCGCCATGCTTCCTCCAGTTGGGCATTGCCGCTGCCGGAAGACCCGCCGCCGAGCTTCATGGTGAAGCGCATTTCATTATTGGTGGAGGAAAGGAACCAGGCCGTTACCAGGTCACCTTCTTTGACCGTGAGATTGCCGTCCGCATCAAGGAGTTCCTTTTTATCCAGGACCCCTTCTCCCTTCCTCCCCGTATCGAGAAAGATCCAGTCACCGCTGATTTTCAGAACTCTGACTTCCACCTTCTGTCCCGGTTCCAGCCAGTCGCCCTCCGCTGCACTCTGCTCAAAAAGTTTCGCAAAACTCTCTTCATCGGCAACGCCGTTCTCTTCATCATGTTTTTTGTCCATAACCCCATCCGACCTGCAAGATAATTAAACCTGTAAACTGTAATCTACCACGAAGGACATGAAGGAACACAAAGAAAATCGAAAGGATACTTAGGGTTTAAAAATAAATTTTTGCTTACTCCTGTTCTTAAGGTTTAACCTTCGCGCCCCTTCGTGTCCTTCGTGGATAAAAGCCTTTCATGTTCAAATGGTTATTTAAAAGATAATGCCTATTTTTTTTCGTCGAAGACCGTCACCTTGCCGTCATCCAGATCGTACTTGGCCGCCACAATCTTCAGCTTGCCTTCCTTCACCATTTCCCGAATAATTTTGGACTGCTTCGTCAGATTCTGCGCCACCATATTCGCGTTCTCAGCGACAACACACTCGACCAGCTTTTCCTTGTCCTTCAGATCGCAGTTTTTGTCTTTTTTCGCTTTTTTCAGGGCAGGCGCAATGGCTTTGACAATGGCGCCTATGTTCCCTTCACCTTTACCGTTCGCATCGACGGTGGCCTTGACCGCCCCGCACCGTTCGTGACCGAGAACCATGACCAGAGGGGAGCCGAGGTGTTCGGCGGCATATTCGATGCTCCCCAGGACGATCGGATCAGGCACATTGCCGGCGACCCGGACGACGAATATTTCGCCGAGGCTCTTGTCGAAGATAATCTCGGGCGGTACACGCGAGTCGGAACAGGAGAGGATGATGGCATACGGCTTCTGCCCCCTGGCCAGTTTCTCTCTGGCAGCGGCGGTGGTTTCCCCGCAGGCGTTCATTTTGCTTTCTACATAGCGCTTGTTGCCGTCGATAAGCCTGTTAAGCGCCTCGTCAGCGGTAATCCCCGCCCCGCCGGACGAAGCGAGCGCAAGTGCGCCAAACAGTGATGCGACAGCGACAACCGCTGAAATACAACCAAGCTTCTTCATAGTGACCCTCCCGGAAATATATTAATATTTTTTTATTATCACCATCCTGCGCTGCGGTCAACCTCAAACTTCCCCGACGTACCGCTGTCGTCAGGAGGATACAACCGCGGGGCGGCGTCTCACGAATCCTTCAGGGTGCATTCCCGCTCCCATGCAAAATAACCGTCCCCTTTGATTGCCCAGAAAGAATCGATGCGGCCCGCGTAAAAGTCAATGTCAGCAGACTCCTTCTCTACCTCCGCAAGGTATTCCGCCGAGATGAGATCACGGGACCGGAGAAAACGGCAGAAGGCGCTGACCCCTTCCAGGTGACCGGCAAGCTGGGCAATAGATGGTTCCAGGGTGTTCACGATATACCAGTTGCCGGCAAACCGACGGGTAATGCCGGGCATTTCATCGAACAAGCTCCGCTGCATATATCCTACGACAAAATCGCGCACAAAATAGTCGGCGCCATTGGCGAGGAATGTCGCCTTTTCCGGAGTGACCCCCTCCTCCTGAAGCTGAAAGTAAAAGCGTCTCAGGATTTTTCCGTAGAGTTCATCAACCCGCAGTTCATCTTCGAGACTCTCCAACCTGAAATCGTCCTTGTTGACCGTCAACTCGCCTTCGAGTTCAGCAGATTCAATCATTGCCGCCTTCTCCTTGTAGCGCACATAGAGGTATCACCTGTTGAGCCGCGGATCGAGGGCGTCCCGTATCCCTTCGCCCAGGAGGTTGTAGGAAAGAACGGTAACAAGGATGGCCAGACCCGGGAAGAGCGACAGCCACCAGGCGAATTCGATATAGTCCTTGCCGGAAGTCAGGATATTCCCCCAGCTCGGGGTCGGTGGCTGGACACCGATGCCGAGAAACGAAAGGGCTGACTCCGTAAGGATCGCCCCGGCGACCCCGAGTGTGGCGGAGACAAGGACCGGTGACATGGCATTGGGAAGGACATGCCGGAAAATAATACGGAAGTCCGATGCGCCCATGGCTCTCGCCGCCAGGACAAAGTCCCGTTCCCGGATGGACAGGACCTCCGCCCGGACGAGCCGGGCAACGCCCATCCACCCTGTCAGGCCGATTATTATCATGATATACCATATGGAAGGCTCAAGCATGGCGATCACGGCTAGAATCAGGAAAAATGTGGGAAAACAGAGCATGATATCCACGAAACGCATGAGGACGCTGTCGAACCAGCCGCCGTAGTAGGCGGAGACGAGCCCGATAATCGTGCCGACCAGGACTGCGATACCCACTGCCACAAAGCCGACTTTCAGGGATATCTTTGCGCCGAACAGCACCCGCGTAAATACATCCCTCCCCAGTTCGTCGGTTCCGAACCAGTGGGCGGCCGACGGCGGCATCAGAACCTTATAGAGATCGAGGGCATCAGGATCATAGGGGGTTATCCATGGCGCCAGGAGAGAGATCAGGAAAAGGAGAACAACCACTCCCCCCCCTGCCACCGCGAAGCGGTTGTGGCGGATCCTCGGCCAGAATACCTGGTAAAAAAAACTCTCTTTCATCGACATGAACTGAGCACCTTTAGTCTGGGTACTTAATAATTTCAGAATCCGAAATGCGAATTTTTCGCAAGGTCAAGGCGATCGAGGGATTGCGCGGAGGCGTAGCAAAGCTACGCCGCACAAGGAATCCCGAAGATCAACGCAGAGATTGCGGAAAAGTCACATTTCTCATCCTTGGCCCTGGCGTATGCGCGGGTCTGCCATGGCATACCCCACATCCGCCAGCAGGTTCCCCACCAGGGTGAGACATGCCCCTATCACCAGTATCCCCATGACGAGAGGGTAATCCCTCGACATGACCCCCATGTAGAAGAGCTGGCCCATTCCGGGAATGGCGTAGATGGTCTCGAAGATCACGCTTCCGCCGATGAGACCGGGAATGGAGAACCCGAGCAGTGTTATAACCGGCAGCAGGGCATTTCTCAGGGCATGCTTATAAATGACCACCCGCTCGGGGAGACCCTTTGCTCTGGCTGTAGTAATATAATCCTGGCCTATGACCTCGAGCATGGTGGAGCGCATGTAGCGCGAAAGTCCGGCCAGGCTTGAGAAGGTGGCTACAGAGACAGGGAGGATCAGGTGTTTTCCCATGTCCAGAAGCCATGTGAAGGTTCCGAAGCCCTCGCTGCCGAGAGAGTGGAGCCCGGAAATGGGCAACCAGGAGAGCTTAACACCGAAAAAGTACATGAGGAGCAGAGCCAGCCAGAATGTGGGAACCGCGAATCCTGCAAATACGAAAACCGTGATCGCTTTGTCGAGAGGGGTATTACGCCGGGTCGCGGCGAGGATACCGATCGGCACGGCAATTCCGAACTCCAGGATTAGGGCGATGATATTGAGGGAGAGCGTCACGGGAATACGCTCCTTGATTTTATCAATGACCTGCCGGTTGTCAGGGGCGAAGGAGCGGCCGAAATCAAGATGCGCAAGCCTTACCAGCCATTGTCCATACTGGACATGGAGCGGCTTGTCGAGACCGTAAAACTCCCTCATGCGCTGCCTGGCTTCGGCGCTGACTTTGGGGTTCATGGCGACCTGCATTTCCACCGGTTCCCCGGGGGCCAGGTGAATAACCGTAAAGGTTATCAGGGTAATTCCCAAGGCCAGCGGGACCATCATAAGGAATCGTTTTATCAGATACTGGGCCATGTAATATTCCGTATTACGAATTCCGGGTTATTGATGTTAATCCGAAGCTCGAAACCTGCTGTTAATGCATCTGTTCCTCTTTGGGCACATACCAGCGGATGAGATTGTACGAAATTCCCGCCGGGGCCGGCTCTATGCCGCGAAAACGGGCATTGACCACCGGAAGGGCATCGGGCACATAGAGAAAGGTATAGGGCTGCTCCTTGGCGAATATTTCCTGTATTCCGTAATAGCACTGTTTCCGCTTTTCCATGTCAAAGGTGCTGCGCCCCTCTTCCAGAAAATGATCAACCATACTGTTTTTGAAACCGATGAAATTGAGCTCCTTGGAGCCGGTTTTGCTCGAGTGCCACACATCGTAGATATCAGGATCCTGCCCGATGGTCCATCCCATGATGAGCGCCTCGAAATTACCCTTGTCAATAAACTGGCTCAGGAGCGATGCCCATTCAATGACGCGAATTTTCACGTCTATGCCGATTTTTTTCAGGCGGCGCTGGATTATCTGAGCTGTCTTGAGCCGCTCGGAGTTCCCCTGGTTGGTCAGTATGGTGAACTGGAACGGTTTGCCCCCCTTGACCAGGATACCATCAGGGTTGGTCTCTTTCCAGCCAGCCTCGGCCAGAAGCTGTTTCGCCCGTTCAGGGTTATAGTCAAAATCCTTGATGTGCGGATTCCAGGCCCAGGTACCCGGCTTGTAGGGGCCAGAGGCGATCTGCCCCATTCCGAGCAGAACCCCCTGGATGATCTCTTCCTTGTTGATGGCAGAGGTCAGGGCCTGGCGCACCCGCCTGTCGGAAAAGAGGGGATGGCGAAGATTGTAGCCGAGATAGGTAAACGCGGAAGCAGGATAACGGTATTTGTTGAACCGGTCACGGAATTTCACGGTATTTGTCTGGCGCTGGTACTGGACCGGCGACAGCCCCATCATGTCGAGGGTCCCCGCTTTGAGTTCCATGTACATTGTAGAATTGTCGGGGATGATCCGATAGACGTAGCGGTCAATGTACGGCCGACCTTCGTAGTAATCATGATTGGATTCAAGCACAAGCTTCTGCCCAGCCACCCATTCCTTGAAAACGTACGGGCCGGTTCCCACCGGATGGCGGGAAAGCCCGCTCTTGGTGATATCTTTCCCCTCAAGAAGATGGGCCGGGAGTATGGACATTCCCCATGATTCCAGGGCCGGCGCGAAAGGCCTGGCATAGGTTACCCGGAAAGTATGCGTGGCTGGGGCTTCCGCATGTTGCACCTGCTTGAAGGCTTCCGCATAGGCAGTCGGAGTCTTGGGATCGATGGTGACAAGGTAGGTGAACAGGACGTCCCGGGAGGTAAATTCTGCGCCGTCGTGCCATTTCACCCCCTTGCGGAGGTGAAAGGTTATGGCCAGTCCGTCGGGGGATACTTCCCACGATTCTGCAAGGTCCCCTTCCAGCTTGAAGTCCTTGTCGTAACGGACGAGACCGTTGTAAATATGGCCGGCAACTTCGTGTGAAGGACTGTCGGAAGCCAAAAGAGGGATCATCGTCGAAGGTTCGCCGATTGAGCCGACGACCAGGGCATCACCGTATGCCGGCTTTCCAGGGCCTCGCATGACGGGTGCTGCCCTGTTACTGCCGCTGTCACACGCAACCTGCAGCACGAGCGACAAAAGCACAAGGGGGGCGACCCACCCTCTCCTCATTTGTCTCCAGTCTCCGAAGTAATTTTTTTTATCTTTTCTGCAACGTCCTTGCGTTCAGGGTCAAGTTTCTCTACCTGACGAAAGAGGGGGAGCGCCTTGCGATAATCATGTCTGGCAAAGTAGACGTCGGCCAGATGGCCGATGATAGTCGGGTCGTTTTCGACCAGTTCCGTTGCCCGCTCAAGGTTGAGAATCGCATCCTCGTAACGCTTCAGCTTGAAATATACCCAGCCCAGGCTGTCCCTGATAAATCCGTCATCGGGCTGCAGAGTTACCGCCTTTTTGAGATACTGGAGCGCCTCTTCAAGGTGTATGCCCATCTCGGCATAGGTATAGCCGAGATAATTCAGCGCCTGGGGATCATCCGGCGTCAGAGCGATGACTTCCTTCATTTTGGCAATCGACTCTTCCCTCTTGCCGATCTTGTCGTAGAGTATGCCGATGCGGAAAATCACCCTCGCATCGGAAGGAACGCGTTTGCCGAGATCCGCAAGCACCTTCAGGCTCTCTTCATTGCGGTCAAGCGATTCGTAGAGCGCGGCGAGATTCAGGTGGAGATCGATCTTATCAGGCTGGGCAGCAACTGTTTCCCTGAGAAGGGTTACTCCTGCCTCCGGATCCCCCTTTTCCTTGTACAGGAATGCGAGGTGCCCTACAGCATCGGCATAATTGAATGCGGATGACGGGATCTTTTTAAATTCTTCGATGGCATGGTCAAGGTCACCCTTTTCTTCGTAGGCTGACCCGAGATAGAGGCGTATCGGATAGGCATTGGGCTCCTGTTTGAGTATCCCGGTAAACTCCTGTATCGCCTCATCATAACGTTCCAACTCCATGTAGATAAGGCCGATTTTCCTGTTAACTTCCAGCCCTCCATAGCCCTGCTGCGCTATTTTCTGCAGCAGAAGCAACGCATCCTGTAGGTTATGCTGTTGTACATCGAGCTGAATAAGGTGCTGCATCACATTGTAATTCGAGGGGTTTATTTCAAGGAGTTCTTTATAGGCTGAAATTGCCTCGCCATAAAGCCCCTGAGTCTCCATCGTTATCGCCAGATCGAGTATGGCCTGCTCAAAATCAGGTTTTATCTCGATGGCCTTTTTATAATAATTGAGCGCCTCCCGGGTAAGTTTCATCTGATCATATGTTTTGCCCAGATAATAGTAGCCCAGAAAAGACTCCGGCACGATCTTGATAAGGTCCTTAAGGTTATTGACCGCCTCCTCGTACTCGGAAATCTTTACATAGGAAAGCGAAAGGTGCAGATATGCCTGCTCTTTTTTCGGATCCAGCTCTTTTGCCTTTTTATAGTGAACAATGGCTTCCCTGTCTTTCTTCATACCCATGAGCAGGTTGCCTGTAAACAGGTGCGCATCGACATTGTTGGGATCCAGCTTGAGCGATTTTTCGGCAGCTTCAAGCGCTTCATCCGGCCTGTTCAACTTTATGAGCAGGTTGGCCATGGCAAACTGCAGATACGCTGAACTCGGATCGGCGTCTAACGCGGTGCGAAGAAGAGGAAAAGCGCCTTCGAGATCACCGTCAAGAATATGAAGCCGTGCAAGAGAATAGATATACAGCCCCCTGGACTCGGCTACATTCATGGTGGGGACGGATGACAGGGGTTCATTGACCATATGCGCGGTGCAGGCGGTCAAAAATCCCGCAAGGAAGATTACTGCGATACTGCGAATCTTATCCATGGATTTCCCTATATGAAAAATACCAGACGTTCGTCAAAGACTTCATGTCCGCCATGATCTCTTTTCGTCGTCCGGCTTCTGTTGACGTAGTTGATTGGTGGAAATCGGATTGGGCAATGTACGCGTCGGCAAAGTGCATTACCGATAACTGTCAGTTATCAGTTATTCTTATATAAAAAGCTAGCATAATTCATATGGAGCGTCAAATAATAATCGTTATTGATTCTTGCGACGATCAGGTAGTATGATATCGTTAGTTTGTTTCCATCCGAAAACTCCGGATGAGAACCTAACAGTTTCCAATTCGGAAAAGAGGGATTTTTTGTCCTGGCAAGGGAATCAAGGGATTGCGCGGAGGCGTACATCGGTACGCCGCACAAGCAAGCCTGCAGATTGACGCAGCCAAGGCGAAAAAGAACCCTTTCTGGATGGAAACTAGTTATAAAGTCGCAAAGGATCCCGAATGGAACAGAGGATCTTACAATCGCTCCTTGCACCCTCGGCATACCCTGAACCCACCTCGGCAGTACACCTTGTTCAGACTCACGTCTCGTTAATTTTCATCACTGACAATTTCGTCTACAAAATAAAAAAGCCGGTTAATCTCGGGTTCCTTAACTTTACGACCCTTGACCGGCGTCGCTTTTACTGCACCGAGGAAGTCCGGCTGAATCGCCGCCTCTGCCCCGACATCTACCTGGGTGTCGTAGAAGTGCGTGATTCGGAAGGCGGCGCCAGGTTTGACGGTGAAGGAAAGGTCATTGACTATGCCGTGAAGATGAAAAGGCTTCCCGAAGAACGGATGATGGCACGTCTGTTACAGGAAAGCACCATTGGCGACGAAGATATTCAACGGATTGCCCGCACAATAGGCGAATTCCACCTCAAAGCCGACCAGGGGGAGGAAATCAACAGCTACGGCAGCCCGGCAGCCATATGGCATAACTGGGACGAAAGCTTTCAGCAGATCGCAGAGTTTGTTCCAGCCGTCATCTCCACTACGAATCTGCATATCATCAGGGATTGGGCAGATGCTTTCCTGGCGGGGAATGAGGGAATCTTTACCGAACGCGTCTCCCAGGGATTCATAAGAGACTGCGACGGCGACATACACATGGGAAACATCTGCCTGACCGACCGCATATGGATATTCGACTGCATTGAGTTCAACAACCGGTTTCGCTATTCCGATACAGCAGCGGATATTGCCTTCCTCCTGATGGATTTCGATTTTAACGCGCGGAGTGATTTCTCCGGGATATTTTTGGCAGAATATATCGAAACGACCGGGGACTCAGGCATTACGAAGGTACTCGATTTCTACAAGATATATCGGGCCGTCGTGCGCGGTAAAGTTGAATGCTTCAAATTACGGGACCCGGATATCCCGGAAGACGCTCAGCAAGAGGCTAAAGCCCGGGCAACCCGTTATTTTCTGCTCGCCAGAGGATACGTCATCCGCAGAAAACTCCCCCCCACTCTCATTATTACCTCCGGTCTGATGGGGAGCGGCAAGAGCAGCACAGCTGCCGAACTTGCCTTCGAGCTCGGCATGCAGCTCTATTCTTCCGACGCGGCAAGAAAGGAAATTGCGCACCTCCCCGCGCATTCACACGACTTCTCCGCATACGGCAAGGGAATATACAGTGCCGGCTTCAATGAAGCAACCTACGACACGTTGTTTGCCAACGCTGAAAAGTCCCTCAAGGCAGGTGAGAGCGTCATCATTGACGCCTCATTCCGCAGGAAAATCGACCGCGCCCGTTTCCGCGCCCTTGCCGAAAAACTTTCCGCGTCTTATTATACCATTACTACAGTCTGCCCGGAATATCTCATAAAAGAACGGCTCGACGAGCGGGTGGAACGTCCCTGCACGGTCTCGGACGGCAGATGGGAATTGTTCCGGATGCAGTCCGAAGAGTTCGAACCCTTTGGCATCGATGAGGAAAAACGGATTTGCATCGATACTTCCCTCCCGCTTCGTGATACTATCGACACAATTTTGCACTCAATGGAGATCTTATGAGACATGATCTGAAATCGAGTTTTTTCAAGCGTCTCAATCTCAACGAATCATGGATTATTTTTTTCGTTCTGGGGATCATCATGATGAATTACCCCTTTATCAATATTTTCAATAAACCGACCCAGCTGTTCGGCATACCGGTTTTTTATCTGTACATGTATCTCGGCTGGCTGGTTTCCATACTGGTCATCTACCTCTTTGTCAAAGCTATCGACCATGAAGAAAATAATAAAGGAGACCATCGCTGATGTTGAGCATCCAGCTCGTAACAGGGGTGTCCCTTCTCTATATAGCCCTGCTCTTCCTGGTGGCGTACTATGCCGACACAAAGCGCGCGCAGGGGGAGAGCATCATCTCCAATCCCACTATCTATTCACTCTCCATCGCCGTCTACGCAACCGCATGGACCTTTTACGGCAGCGTCGGCAAGGCTGCCACCACAGGCATCGATTTTCTCCTCATCTATCTCGGTCCCTCGCTGACCGCCTTTGCCTGGTGGTTCCTCCTGCGCAAAATCGTGCGGATCAGCAAGGAGAATAACATCACATCAATTGCCGACTTCATCAGTTCACGCTACGGCAAGTCCCAATGGCTCGGCGCAGTGATAACCGTTATCGTCATTTTGGGAATAATGCCCTACATCGCTCTCCAGTTGAAGGCTGTTACCACCACGTTCTCCATCATTACCGGATATTCGAGTGCCAGTTTGCAGTTTTTCGGCGGGAATTTCTCGCTGATTTCCCGTCCCGGCTTTCTTGCTGCCCTTATCCTGAGTATCTTCAGCATTGTTTTCGGCGCCAGGCACCTGGTTTCCTCGGAGAGGCATGAAGGTTTAGTGGCTGCTATTGCCGTAGAATCGATCGTCAAGCTGGTAGCATTTATCAGTGTCGGCATCTATGTGACCTACTTCATGTTCGACGGCTACGCCGACATCTTTTCCCGTCTCCAGGCGAAAGATCCGGCGCTTTTTGCTCGTCTGACTACCATCGGAAGCGAGCAACAGGTTTCTTACCCGCAATGGTTCACGACGCTTTTTATCTCCATGGGGGCAATAATGCTGCTCCCCCGCCAATTCCATATTCTCGTGATCGAAAATTCCAACGAAGCACATATCAAGGACGCCATGTGGCGTTTCCCTGCCTATATGTTTCTCATCAATCTTTTCGTCATGCCGATAGCCCTCGGCGGTATTTTGCATACCGGCAGTGCGAGCGGCGCCGACTTCTTCGTCCTCACCCTCCCTTTGCAAAACGGCCACCACTGGCTGGCGCTGCTGGCTTTTCTCGGCGGTTTCTCCGCAGCGACCGGCATGGTTATTGTTGAGTCTGTGGCTATTTCCACCATGTTTCTCAACCACCTGGTAATGCCGATCGTCATAAAGTTGCAGCCCAGAAGCTGGTTCCCCATTCTCCTGATAAATCTGAAACGCTTCGGGATTGTTCTGGTGATATTCCTGGGCTATCTCTACTACCGTATTGTGGGCGACACCTACATGCTCGTGAACATGGGGCTGATATCCTTCGCCGCGGCGGCCCAATTCGCGCCGGCACTACTTGGCGGCCTCTACTGGCACCGGGGGAACAAGGCCGGGGCCATCACCGGCCTTGTGCTCGGCTTCATCAGCTGGTTCTATACCCTGCTGATCCCATCCTTCGTCAAATCCGGCTGGTGGCAGAGCGATATTCTCGAAAAAGGCCCCTTTGGTCTGGAGTTTTTCAAACCGACCGATCTATTCGGCCTCGTCGGATTCGATGTATGGTCAAATGCCATGTTCTGGAGCATGTTTTTCAATATCGGCGGGTACCTGGCCATCTCGATAATCTTTTCCCAGGATGAGAATGAAAAGGAGCAGGTAAGGAAATTCGTTGACGTTTTCAAACCGCCCACGGAGGGGAGCCCGTGGGAAACGAAACGGCTGTCGAAGCCGGTCACCATCATGCAGTTTGTCAATCTCATGGCGAAATTCATTGGCGAAAGCCAGGCCCATTCCGCCATTGCCGAATACATGGGCACCCGGGAAATCGACGAACAGGGGGGTGTTTCGGAATTCGAACTCCCGCAACTCAAGCGTTTTATCGAGAAGACGCTGGCGGGCTCTCTCGGTGGCGCAGCTGCAGGCGCAGTGGTGGAAAGTTACCTGTCGGATGTAGGCTCGAAGATGGAATCAGTCTATGATATTTTCAGCACCGTGCGCACCGAATTGTCCGAAAGCCGCGAAGCCTTATCCGTCCGGCTCAGGGCTTCCGAGATAATGAACCGGACTCTTGACCTCCCCATCATCATGTATGACCTCCTCGAGCTTATCCGGAAGGAATTCAAGTTCGATCTGGCGGTTATCAGAATTGTCGATGGTAACGGCGCATTAGAAACCCGAAGCTTCAGCGGCATGTCGATTCCCTCCATTACCGATCGGCTGATAGTTCCTGATATTAACACGCATATCGGAGATGCATTCCTGTCGAACAAACCGAGATTTTTGAACGACACCCGGCACAATATCAAACCGGACTCAAAAGAGCTAATGGACCGGGAAGTGATCCTGTCGTTCGCCCACATCCCCATCGCCCGCGAAGGAGCGCCGCCGGTCGGCGTATTATCGGTTTTTTCACGGTCGATCGTCGGGCTTTTCACCCAGCCCTTCATCGATCTGCTCACGAGTCTTGCCGGTCAGCTTGCACAAGCCATAAAAATAGATTCGGAAATAATGGCAAAAGATCAAGAGCGCCGGCAGAAAGAAGAAGCCCTGCTGGAAAACGTCAGGGTTACACGGGAGATGGAAATTGCAAAGCAGATCCAGCTCTCCCTCCTCCCCGCGTCTCCTCCGTATTTGAGAGGAGCGCTCCTTGCCTGCCGTTGTGTCCCGGCAACCCATGTGGGTGGCGATTACTACGACTTTTTCCGGCGCGGCGAGAATGTCATTGATATCGTAATCGCCGATGTTTCCGGCCACAGCGTGGGGGCGGCCCTGATAATGGCAGAGACGCGCAGCGTATTAAGGTCGCAGTTCCATGCTACCAACAGCACCAGTGACATTCTGGCAATGCTCAATGAGGAACTTTACGAGGACCTGACGAGCGCTGAACTCTTCATCACCATGTTTTACGTAAAATACAACATGGAAAACCGTCTCCTCACCTATGCCAGCGCCGGGCACAACCGACCGCTCCTTTTCCGCCCCGGCGGGTCTTACTGCACCGAATTGGATGCTGAAGGGCTCATCGTCGGCGTGAAAAGGAATGTGCTCTTTGAAGAAAAAACCGTGCAACTGGATAAAGGGGATATTCTGCTCATGTATACGGATGGAGTTACCGAAGCCCAGAACGGATCAGGCGAATTATTCGGTGAAAGGAGGCTCTGCGCCATACTTTCATCAATTCAGAATGAGACCCCCGACCTGATGATCGACCGGATACTGCATGACGTGAACGCCTTTTCAGCCCCCCAGCCCCTGAAAGATGATGTATCTCTGGTGCTTTTGAAGGTGACGTAAGAAAAATATCGAGAATTGGCTGTGACGTGATATATACTATATACGCATCAAATCCAAATGACCCCCATTAACGTGAAGATGGTGGAACGGGAGAGACGGCATGAACCTTAGAGTCGAAGAGAAAAACAACATTGTCGTTATGTATGTTAAGGAAGAAAGACTTGATGCCCATAACTCGGGTGACTTGAAGCTCGAAGTGAACAGGCTGTTCGGAGAGGGGAAAAAAAATGTCCTGGTGGACCTGGATGATGTTCGCTTTATTGACAGTTCCGGCCTGGGCGCACTTGTTTCGGGTTTCAAAAACGCCATTTCCAACCAGGGGAACCTCAAGCTTTCAAGTCTTCAACCCCAGGTGAAATCGATGTTCGAGCTGACCAGGCTTCATAGGGTTTTTGAAATTTTCCCGTCTTCATCGGATGCGTTGGAAAATTTCTGAAACAGGCGAGGTTACAATGAAAAAAAATCACTTGGAAGTTGACATCAAGGTCCCCAACCAGACCCGCTACCTGAGCCTTATCGGCAGAATCGGTGAAGACATTGCCAAAGAACTGGACAAACACACCGGTGACAAGGAAACCTTGGCCCACCATATTAACCTGGTCCTGACCGAGGCGATGGCTAACGCCATTAAATATGCCGGCCTCGGGGATACGGAAAAGATGGTGCACATCGGCATTACTATCAGTGCTGACGAAATCTTGATAAAGGTTTTTGATCACGGGCAGGGGTTCGATATCAACACCATACCGCCACCGAATTTCGAAGCGCTGGATGACCGGGGCAGAGGGATTTTCATCATCAGGTCCCTCATGGATTCCGTAAACTACAGAAAGCTGCCGAAAGGCAATGTCCTGGAAATGTCAAAGAAACTCTAACATGAATCACCACTGATTCAGCGTTGTTTCCGCTGCCGCTGCTCCCGGCCGTACGATCTCCAGACCATGACCGCACCGGCAAGCGCCATGGGGAAACTGAGAAGTTGTCCCATGGAAAAGCTTCCCACGATAAACCCGAGTTGGAAGTCCGGTTCCCGAAAAAACTCGACAAGAAATCGGAATGTCCCGTAAAGGGCGATAAAAGCCCAGGATATAACCCCTGCCGGACTCTCTTTACGTCCCATAATCCAGAGAATAAAGAAAATAACCGGCCCTTCAAGGAAAAATTCATAGAGTTGCGATGGGTGACGCGGCAGGTACCCCGCACGCGGGTCCGGAAAGACCATCCCCCATGGGGCAGTGGTTACCCGGCCATAAAGTTCGCCGTTGATGAAGTTTCCTAACCGGCCCAGACCGAGTCCGATGGGAGCCGTCAGGAAACAGAGGTCCGCTATGGTCAGGTAGCCGATCTTTTTTTTACGCGCAAACCAGACCCCACCCAGTATGCCCCCCGCGAGCCCTCCGTGAAAAGACATTCCCCCCTCCCACACGGTAAATACCTTGAGCGGATGGGCCACATACTCCGATAGGTTATAAAAGAGAACGTATCCGAGTCTCCCGCCAATTATCACGCCAAGAGCAACGGCAAATATCAGGTCGGCCACGTCATCCCTGTTCAAGGGGACCTTTCGTCGTTGCGCTTCCGCGTTGATGACGAAATACGCGGCAACAAACCCTATGATGTACATGAGGCCATACCAGCGAAACTCGAGAGCCCCCAATCGGAGAAATACCGGGTCGATATCTGGAAATTGCATGAGGTCACCCCATTTGTTTTTTCATGCCTAACGTAGCAGTTAAAGCAGCGGGTGTCAATCTTCAGGGAGGCCGCTCGCCTGAATGTGCAGCCAGACAAATCGGGCACATAGGGGTCAAATTAAAGGTTGACAAAAATACCGGCCGAGACTATACAAAATGAAAATTCCTCGTTAGCATGAGGCGTTTGCACAAACACAGGCTACTGCCCAGAAACGTCGAAAGACGCCAATGTGGTAGACCAGGTTCGGCCGGATTAAGGCTTTACCTAAGGTAGCTGGTATTCAAGTCCCGGAGTGGCGCGGAATAAGACTGTTTCCCCCCGGGACCAACCTACGTTGTGCACTGCCGAAACTCAACCAGGGGGGAATTGTGCCTTTTTGCATGTAAGGCCCTTTCTCCCGAAAGGGCCTTTTTATTTGGAGCATGCCATGAATGCGGTCATAAATGAATTGTTTTTGAGTTCGGTTCTCGGCAGACCGGTTATCAATCAGCAGGGCCGGGAAATCGGCAAACTATGGGATCTCATCATGGTTCCAGGAGACGGTTTCCCCGAAGTTTCCCATCTTCTCGTAAAAAAAGGAAAAAACCTTTTCTTTTTTCCCTGGAACTCAATCTCGCTCTTTAACAGTTTTGTCATATCAGTCCGCAACCAGTCAACAGAGTTATCCCCCTACCTGCCGCGGGATGGTGAGATTCTCGTCAGACGGGACATTCTGGACAAGCAGATCGTGGATGTCGAGGGTGCCAAAGTGGTCAGGGTGAATGACCTCAAACTCAGGAGTGACAAAGAGCTCTTGATCATCATATCAGTCGACATCGGGTTCAGAGGGCTGCTGAGGCGTCTCGGATACGAGCGATTCTGGGAAAAAGTCACCATGCGGTTCAATAGAGAACTCCCTAACGAGGAGATCAGCTGGGAATACGTCCAGCCCCTGGGGGCTGATGTCTCCAGGCTCACCCTGACCATGGCCAGAGACCAGATGGCGGAAATGCACCCGGCCGACATCGCCAGCATCATTTCCCACATACCGCACAAACATATTCCGACCGTCCTGATTTCACTCGACTCGGAAACGGCCGGTGAAGCCATCCACGAACTGGACCCGGAGATGCGAAGGCGCGTAATCACCCAGATGGACAGCGAACAGGCTTCGGACATACTCGAAGATATGGCGCCCGACGAAGCAGCCGATGTGCTTGGCGACCTCCCCGAAGAAAAGGCCCGGGAACTCCTGAGATTGATGGATGAAGAAGAGGCCGAAGATATCATGGAACTCATGGAGCATGAGGAAGACACCGCCGGCGGCCTCATGAACAGCGAATATCTGGCCATTCCTGACGGCCTGACCATCGAAGAAGCATTGGTGCAGGTGAGACTTCTTGCACCGGATGTGGAGACTGCGTATTACATCTACGTTATCGACAATGAAGAAAAGCCGCTCGGGGTGATCACCCTGAAAGATCTTCTGACTAAAACTCCGGACACCCTGATCAGGGACATAATGACGACCAGTCTAAAAACCGTGCACGTCGACGCGGAACCGGAAGAAATTCTTGGAATTATCGCAAAATACAACCTGGTTGCCGTTCCCGTACTTGACGATAAAGAGAAAATGGCGGGAATTGTTACTGTCGACGATATTCTGGAGCTTTTCCTCCCGTACGCCCTGCGCCGTAAGCGTTACCATCATCACTAGCGCCATGTAACATATACATCAGCTTAGGCTTTGCAAAACAGAGCGTGCCCAAAGTTTACGGCTTTGTTTGGCACGTCATGAAACTGCCTTTGCCCAACCTGCGGGAAAATATGTATTACAAGGTACCAGTGCCCTGAGGACAAGAGACCTGTATGTTTACCGGCATAAGTCTGACAAAATTGTTCAAGCCGATCGGCAAGGTCAACAGGAAAAACATTTTTCTTTTTCTTGCCATACTGGGACCGGGAATCATAACCGCCAACGTGGACAACGACGCAGGAGGCATAACCACCTACTCGCTCGCCGGGGCACAGTTCGGCTATTCCCTTCTCTGGGTCATGCTTCCTACTACAATCGCTCTGGTCGTCATCCAGGAGATGTGCGCCCGGATGGGCGCAGTCACCGGCAAGGGATTGTCGGACCTTATTCGCGAATCATTCGGCGTCAAGATCACGTTCTATGTCATGATCGCCCTGTTTCTGACCAACATGGGGAATTCGATTTCGGAATTCGCCGGAATTGCGGCCAGCCTGGAAATATTCGGCATCAGCAAGTATGTTTCGGTGCCGATAAGCGCCGCTCTCGTCTGGCTGCTGATAGTAAAAGGCTCGTACAAGGTCGTGGAAAAGGTATTTCTCGTTGCCTGCATGGTCTATATCGCGTATCCCATTGCCGCCTTCATGGCCGGGCCCAAATGGGACATCATTCTCACTGCAACAGTAGTACCGTCCTTCAAGTCCGACAGCACATACCTGGTCGCTCTGATCGGCGTTGTCGGCACGACCATCGCGCCGTGGATGCAATTTTACCAGCAGTCCGCAATAGTTGAAAAAGGGATAACCATAGACCAGTACAATTTTTCCAGGCTGGACGTGATTATCGGGTGCATAATGGCCATAGTGGTAGCTTTCTTCATCGTCGTCGCCTGCGCATCCACTATATTTGTCCAGGGCCTCAAAATAGAAACCGCAGCTGATGCCGCCCTTGCCCTCAAGCCGCTGGTTGGCAAACACGCCTCGGCGCTCTTCGCTTTCGGCCTCTTCAATGCCTCGCTCTTCGCTGCCTGCATCCTCCCTCTCACCACGTCGTATTACATCTGCGAAGGTATGGGCTGGGAGTCCGGTATCGACAAGGACTTCCGCAAAGCTCCGCAGTTCTTCTGGCTATTCACTATTATCATTTCCATCAGTGCGGCTTTAATCCTTATACCCAATGCCCCTCTCATCAAAATCATGTTTCTCTCCCAGGTGGTGAACGGGGCAGTCCTGCCATTCGTGCTGATTTTCATGCTGCTGCTGATAAATGACAAAAAACTCATGGGGAGCTATACCAATAAGCATACCTTCAATCTGATCGCCTGGACAACCGTCATTATCATGATTGTTCTGACTTTGCTCATGACAATTGATCTCGTCAGCCCGGGAATTGTCGGATATTTGATCGGATTGTTCTAATTCTGCGAAATTTGGCACCGGGATCCCGGCCGACGGAGCAGGGTAGTCGCGCAACGACACCACGAAAGAAGAAAAGCCCGGGCTCACCGCCCGGGCTTTTCTTTGTGTCTATTCATAGTGTCCGGCATACCATTGAAGAACTTTATTCCATCAGGTCCGCCGGTACTCCGGCTGTTTCGGCCTCTTTCTTCAGGTCTTCAAGTTTTTTTCTCCGCATGAGGACACTGTTCTCAAGTGACTTTAACGTGCTCTGAACAGTGAGATATTCAGCTCTCGACATGCCGCTGGTATCCTGCATGCGGTGGCGGGTTTCGACCAACTGTTTTTCAGCAGCCTTCACGTCTGCATCCAGGGCTGCGAACTCCGACTTCCAGGTTTCGCTCTCCTTTCCCCCGTAGAATGCTTTTTTCTTATCCTGCCTGGCTGCCGGCGCCCCCGACCTGATCTCCCTCGCCCCCTCAACTTTTCCCTTCTGCGCAGGTTTTTCGCCCTTTTCGTTCACTTCAGCGGGGGGGAGTTCCGTGTCACCTAATACCTTGACCTTTTTCCGGTATCTGGCCGGAACATTGCCAAGGTCCTCGGTAAAATTTACGGTTCCCTGGGAATCCTCCCAGGTATACGTTTCAGCGATTGCGGGAAGGGCAATAAGTACCATTGAGATGCAGAAAACGGATATTTTCATAGAGTTCTTCCTCCCTGCGTTATGTAACATATTACCAGGAAATCAGCCTGGAGGCCAACCCAATTGCCGACCGGCAATGAGGTGAAAATGTATATGGAAAACCGATTGCCCTGCACCGGCATTATTATTGGAGACAATTCTGAAACCGCTTTCACTAACCCCCTTTTCCCTGGCGATACGGGCGGCAACAGAATAGATGTGGCCGATCAACTCATGGTCGGCAGGGTCGAGATCGAGGGCATTCACAAAATGCTTTCGGGGAATGAGCAGAACATGCAGCGGAGCAACCGGCGAGATATCCTCAATGACAACGACCTTTTCATCTTCGAAAACCTTCTTTGCAGGGATCTCCCCCTTGAGAATCCTGCAGAAAATACAATCGTTCATCGGTTACTCCTTTTCGTCAGTATAGTACAGGACCTCTTCACTTTCTACTCTTTTTCCCGTTCTCTTTTTCATGCAGATAAGAAATTCCCGGTTCCCTTTTTGTCCAAGAAGCGGCGATTCCGTTTCGCCCCTTACTTCGAGGCCGAGCTTTTCAGCCAGCGTACGGATTGAGCTGGTGACTTCCCGGTGCAGTTTATCATCCCGCACCACCCCGCCTTTTCCCACGAGTCCCCGCCCCACTTCAAACTGGGGCTTGATGAGGGCGACGATGACACCGCCGTCCTTTATGAGGCGGATGGTACGGGGAAGGACTTTGTCGAGTGAAATGAAAGAAGCATCGACAACCGCCATATCCGGAGACTCCTCGAGCCGGGCGGGCTCAAGATGCCTGATATTGGTCTTTTCCAGGTTTATCACCCGCTCGTCAGAACGAAGTTTCCACGCAAGCTGACCGTACCCCACGTCAACGGCATATACCCTGCGAGCGCCCCGCTGGAGAAGACAATCGGTAAACCCCCCGGTAGATGCCCCCACATCAAGAACGACAAGCCCAGAGACATCCAGGGCAAATTCGTCCAGAGCTTTCTGAAGTTTCAAGCCGCCTCGGCTGACAAAGGGCAAAATTTCACCTTTCAGCCGAATTTCCGCATCCACGGGGACCAGTTGGCCGGCCTTGTCCGCCAGATGATCGCTCACAATAACCTGCCCGGCCATAATCAGGGCTCGCGCCCGCTCGCGCGAGGGAGCCATCCCCCGGTCAAGGATAAGTTTATCAAGTCGTGCTTTTTCCATTTTCATTCGGCAGCACTCTTTTCCCCTCTGATTCATCAGGCTATTAGAAAGCCATTTTTGTATGTTACCTTCATTGCGGCGCCGAATCAAGGGACAAAAAAGGGATTTTTCGCTTTTAAATTTAAAGCTTTTACCTGGCACCGCGCACATACAAAATCAAGATAAAAGGCGGTTTCAGCTTCAAGATTACTTCAAGATTACTTTCGATTCCAGAAGTTTTTTGTTTCTGAATCCGAGTAATCGTGAGGTAATCGTGAGGCAAAAAAAAAGCTTTTCAGCTTTTTCAAGAATGA
>JBGPCQ010000017.1:0-32044 GCA_041481895.1 Geobacteraceae bacterium
GATGGTTATGCCGGGGGATAACGTGGCGGTCCAGATCAACCTGATCACCCCGATCGCCATGGACGAAGGGCTCCGTTTCGCGATCCGCGAGGGTGGCCGCACCGTCGGCGCCGGCGTGGTTTCCGCTATTATCGAATAAATACTGAAATAAGAGCAAGAGGAAGCGATGACAAGTCAGAAGATAAGAATCAGGCTGAAAGCCTATGATCATCGGCTGCTCGACCAGTCTGTCGGCGAGATCGTTGATACTGCAAAGAGGACAGGAGCCAGGGTTGCGGGGCCGATCCCACTTCCCACGGTAATAAACAAATACTGCGTCCTCCGTGGCCCGCATGTCGATAAAAAATCGCGAGAGCAGTTCGAAATCAGGACCCATAAACGTTTGATTGATATACTGGACCCGACTCAGCAGACAGTCGACGCCCTCATGAAACTCGACCTGTCGGCCGGTGTGGATGTTGAAATCAAGCTTTAATTGAGAATTCAAGGATAGGGATAATCAACCATGAATAAGGGATTGATTGGCAAAAAACTGGGGATGACCCAGATATTTTCTGATGACGGCCGCAGAATACCGGTTACGGTAGTTGAAGCGGGGCCTTGCACCGTACTCCAGAAGAAAACGGTTGTCAAGGATGGCTACAACGCCATTCAGGTAGGTTTCGAGCAGAAGGAAGCTGCAAAGTCGACACGTCCACTGGTAGGGCACTGCAAGGTTGCCGGCCGGGGCGTTTTCAGTCATCTTCGGGAATTGCGCATTACCGATGTCGATAAGTATAATGTTGGTGACCAGATTAATGCCGACATTTTTGCCCCTGGAGATATTATCGACGTAACGGGGACCAGCATCGGCAAAGGTTTTCAGGGTGTTATCAAGCGCTGGGGTTTCAAGGGCGGGCGGGCAAGCCACGGCTCCCGCTTCCATAGGGCACCCGGATCTATCGGATGCTCGGCGACGCCGTCGCGCGTCTTCAAGAACAAGAAGATGCCGGGCCAGATGGGTAATAAAACAATTACCGTCCAAAAGCTGCAGGTGGTGCGGGTGGATGCGGCCGATAATCTACTCATGATCAAGGGTGCGATTCCGGGAGCTACCAATGCTCTGGTCCTTATAAAGGACAGTGTCAAAGTATAGTAAAACAGCAGGTTCTGGAGAAAGTTATGGCTACTATAGACGTTTATGATATCAGGAAGACCAAGGTCAGCGAGATGGAAATCAATGACAGTGTCTTTAATGTCGATGTAAAAGAGTACCTCATTCACGAGGCGGTCAAAATACAGCTGGCCAACCGCCGTGCCGGTACGGTAGCCGTCAAGAACCGCTCCGCTGTTTCGGGAGGCGGGAAAAAACCATTCCGTCAGAAGGGTACCGGTCAAGCACGTCAGGGGACCACCCGGGCTCCCAACTATCCTGGTGGCGGCGTAGCTTTTGGTCCCCGTCCCAAGACTTATAATCTCTCCATGAACAAAAAAGCGAGGAAGGCCGCCCTTCGCTCGGCTCTTTCGCTCCTGTTCAAGGAGAGCAAGATGACTGTACTGAATTCATTTGACCTGGAGAATATATCCACCAAGAGTTTTGTCGGTGTTCTCAATGGTTTCGACATTAACAAAACCTTGCTGGTCATTGACGGAGAGAACAGGTCCCTCGAACTGTCAGCCCGCAACGTCAAGGAAGTGAAGCTTCTCAGGCCTGAAGGTCTCAATATCTATGATATTATGAAATACCAGAGCATCATCTTCACCCAGGATGCGGTGCGGAAGGTCGAAGGAGCATTACAGTCATGATAATCTATGACGTTATAAAAAAGCCCCTGGTTACTGAAAAGACTGCCACAGAAAAAGATGCCAATAATGTTGTGGCGTTTGTGGTTAACCGGGATGCGAACAAGATTGAAATCAAGCAATCGGTGGAAAAGCTTTTCAAGGTTGAAGTCACAGCTGTAAAGACGATCAATGTCGCCGGCAAGACTAAACGGGTCGGCAAGAATCTCGGCAAACGCTCCAATTGGAAAAAAGCCTATGTGACCCTCAAAGAGGGAAGTAATATCGACTTCTTTGAAGTCTAAACCATCAATGTGGAGTTGATATAATGGCTATCAAAAGTTACAAACCGACTTCGCCAGGACGCAGGCACCAGACCTGTTCAACCTTTGACGAGATTACCACCGCAATACCGGAAAAATCACTTCTGGTGACACTGAAAAAATCAGGCGGAAGGAACAACCTGGGTCGGATTACATCCCGACACATTGGCGGGGGGCACAAGCAGAAGTACCGGATCATAGATTTCCGGCGCGATAAGCAGAACATACCCGCGAAAGTGGTCAGCATAGAATATGACCCTAATCGCAGTGCCCGGATTGCGCTTCTGAACTACGTAGACGGCGAGAAGCGTTACATGCTTGCTCCCCTGAACCTGAAGGTCGGTGATTCGGTCATAGCCAGTGTAGATGCAGACATCAAGCCTGGTAATGCACTTCCGCTCAGGGCGATACCCCTCGGCACCATCATTCACAATATCGAACTCAAACTCGGTAAAGGTGGCCAGCTTGCCCGTAGCGCCGGAACATTTGCCCAACTTATGGCCAAAGAGGGTAAATATGCTCAGGTAAAGCTTCCTTCCGGGGAGGTGCGCATGGTCCTTCAGGATTGCATCGCCACCATCGGCCAGGTCGGCAATATCGATCATGAAAACGTTTCAATCGGTAAAGCAGGCCGTTCCCGCTGGCTCGGCAAGCGTCCGAAAGTGCGCGGAGTCGCCATGAACCCTGTTGACCACCCCCATGGCGGTGGTGAGGGAAGGACCTCTGGTGGCCGCCACCCGGTAACACCGTGGGGTATTCCGACCAAAGGTTATAAAACGCGGACCAACAAGACTTCTTCGCGCTTCATCGTTAAAAAACGTACAAAATAATTAACAGTATAAAGGATTGATACGATGGCAAGATCGATAAAAAAAGGGCCGTTTATAGACGAACACCTTGCGAAGAAAGTTCAGGTCGAGGCAGCTGGTTCAAAAAAGATCATCAAAACATGGTCGCGCCGCTCCACCATTACTCCGGAATTCGTTGGCCTGACACTGGCTGTGCACAATGGCAGGAAATTTATACCGGTCTTTGTCACGGAAAACATGGTCGGGCATAAGGTTGGAGAGTTTGCTCCCACCAGGACTTTCTATGGCCATGCGTCTGATAAGAAGAGTAAGCTGAAAAAGTCCGAACCAGGTAAACGTTAAAGGAGCTACCGATGGAATCAAGCGCCAAATTGTCTTCTGCGCGCCTCTCCCCTCGAAAAACCCGCCTCGTTGTTGATATGGTGAGGGGTAAGGAAATTCAGACCGCACTCAATATACTTCGTTTCACGCCGCAGCCTTCAGCACGGCTGGTGGCCAAGCTTCTCAGTTCGGCTGTTGCGAATGCTGAACAAAAAGGGGTTTCCGATGTGGACCGCCTGTACGTCAAGTCGATATATGTTGACGGCGGCGCAGTGCTGAAGCGCTTCCTGCCGCGGGCAATGGGCAGGGCCAGTAAGATAAGAAAGCCGACCAGCCACATTACCGTTGTGCTGGCTGAAAAGAAATAAGAGAACTGGTGGGGGTGAAGTTTTGGGTCAGAAAGTAAATCCAATAGGTTTCAGGCTTGGAATCATTAAGACGTGGGATTCCAGATGGTACGCCAAGGCGGACTACGCCAAACTGCTTCATGAGGACTTGAAGCTGAAAGCATTCCTCAAAAAGCGGCTCTATCACTCGGGCGTCTCTAAAATCGAGATCGAGCGGGCTGCCAATAAGGCCAAGATCAATATCTTTACAGCTCGGCCGGGACTTATAATCGGTAAGAAGGGTTCCGAGGTCGAAACCTTGAAGAAGGAACTGGCCAAGCTCACCGATAACGAGATCTACCTGAATATCCAGGAAGTACGCAAGCCGGAACTCGATGCGCAACTTGTCGCGGAGAATATAGCCCTTCAGCTTGAAAGACGAATCGCTTTCCGTCGTGCCATGAAAAAGAGCGTTACATCTGCTCTGAAATTTGGCGCGAAGGGGATTAAGATCACCTGCTCCGGTCGTCTGGGTGGCGCTGAAATGTCCAGGACCGAATGGTACCGGGAAGGGAGGGTTCCCCTCCACACCCTGCGGGCCGATATAGATTACGGTTTCGCGGAAGCGAAGACAACTTACGGTCTCATCGGCGTCAAGGTCCTTATATTCAAAGGTGAAGTGCTCCCCGGCCAAAAATAGAAACAGGAGTTTTTCGCGATGTTAATGCCCAAAAAAGTTAAACATAGAAAGCAGATGAAGGGTCGCATGAGTGGTACGCCCCAGCGCGGCGTTGACCTTGCATTTGGAGAGTATGGCCTGCAGGCGACGGAGTGCGGTTGGCTTGATTCACGCCATATTGAGGCGGCCCGTATTGCCATGACCCGTTACATCAAAAGGGGCGGGAAAATATGGATACGCATATTCCCGGACAAGCCTCTTACGTCCAAGCCTGCTGAAACACGTATGGGAAAAGGAAAAGGCGCCCCGGATTCCTGGGTCTGCGTCATCAAGCCGGGAAGAATCCTTTACGAGATGGAGGGTGTTACCGAGGAGATCGCGCGCGAGGCGTTCCGCCTGGCAGCTCATAAACTGCCTATTCCCACCAAATTCACGCTGAGGAAGGAAAGCCATGAAGGTCAGTAAACTTATTAAAGACTTGAGTACGGACGAGCTTCTGTCAAAGGACAAGGAGCTCACTCAGGAGCTTTTTAACCTCCGATTCCAGCTTCACACGGGGCGTTTGGAAAACAGTGCCAAGCTCTCTGCTATAAAAAAAGATATTGCCAGGGTGAAGACCATCCTCCGGGAAAAACGTAGTTAGGGAGAGGCTAGATATGAGTGAGCGCGGTAACAGGAAAACCCAGACTGGGGTGGTAGTCAGCGACAAAATGGATAAGACCGTGGTGGTTAAGGTGGACCGTCTGGTCAAGCACCCTGTCTATAACAAATACATTAAAAGATCTGCCAAATACAAGGCTCATGACGACGATAACAGCTGTAAGATCGGTGATCGCGTTATAATTGTCGAATCTCGCCCCTTGAGCAAGGACAAATGCTGGAAAGTTCGGCAGATAATTTAGAGGATCCACTAAGCCAGGAGTAATGCAATGATACAGATGCAGACAATACTTGATGTGGCTGACAACTCAGGAGCAAAGAAGCTTTTTTGCATCAAGGTGCTCGGCGGCTCCAAACGAAAATATGCCAGCATCGGCGACATAATCGTGGCGTCGGTCAAGGAAGCCATCCCCAATTCCAAGGTGAAAAAGGGTGATGTTGTGAAGGCAGTGGTGGTGAGGACTGCCAAGGAAATAGGACGCCCCGACGGCTCCTATATCCGTTTTGACGGTAATTCGGGAGTTGTAATCAATAACCAGAAGGAGCCGGTAGGGACCCGTATTTTCGGTCCGGTCGCCAGGGAACTCAGGGCGAAGAAATTCATGAAAATTATATCCCTCGCCCCTGAGGTACTTTAATATCAGATTGGGAGATTAGTGATGGCAGGCAAGAATATGCATGTGAAAAAAGGCGACACGGTCATGGTAGTGACGGGCAAGGATAAGTCCAAGACCGGCAAAGTTCTGAAAATACTTCCCAAAAAAGATGGGGTGCTCGTAGAAGGGCTCAATATAGTAAAGAGGCATACCCGGGCACGCGGTAATGAGTCGGGCGGGATTCTGGATAAGGAAGCGCCGATTCACAGATCCAATGTCATGATATACTGTGTGAAGTGTTCCAAGCCTGTCAGGACGCGGACCAATCTCCTCGAGGACAACAAAAAGGCCCGTATTTGCGTGAAATGCGGCGAAGCTTTTGATAAATAGCACGGAGGATTAAATGGCTAGGCTGAAGGACATTTATGATAAAGAGATCGTTCCCCAGTTGATCAAGGATTTCAACTATAAAAACATCATGGAAGTTCCTAAACTGGAGAAGATCGTCGTCAATATGGGCCTGGGCGAGGCAATCCAGAACGTCAAGATTCTCGACTCTGCGGTTGATGAACTGGCCACCATAACCGGGCAAAAGGCCGTGATCACCAAGGCCAAGAAGTCGATTGCGACCTTCAAATTGCGCCAGGGTATGCCGATCGGCTGCATGGTGACCCTCCGCAAGGAAAAGATGTATGAATTCCTGGACAGACTGGTAAATGTTTCATTGGCCCGCGTCCGCGATTTCAAGGGGGTCTCTCCCAAGGGTTTTGACGGCAAAGGGAATTACTCGCTTGGGGTTAAAGAGCAATTGATATTTCCCGAAATCAATTACGATAAAATCGACAAGATCAAGGGAATGAATATCACCATCGTTACTAACGCCAAGAGCGACGAAGAAGGAAGGATGCTTCTCAAGCTCCTGGGGATGCCTTTCAGGAACTAAACAAGTTTTGGAGGAATTGCGTGGCAAAGAAATCGATGATCATCAAGGCGCAAAGAGGGAGCAAGTTCACGGTTCGGAACTATAACCGTTGTCCCTTGTGCGGCAGACCCAGAGCATATTACAGAAAATTCGACATGTGCAGGATTTGCCTCAGAAAGCTTGCTTCAAACGGGCAACTACCCGGAGTCATTAAATCAAGCTGGTAACAGCAAATGAACGTACAGAGGAGTGTAATCGATGTCGATGACTGATCCTATAGCCGATATGCTAACCAGAATCAGGAACGGTAAAATGGCCAAGCTGCAGAAGGTTGACGTCCCGTCTTCCAATATGAAGGTCAGTCTGGCCAATGTTCTCAAGGCAGAGGGCTTTATCAAGAACTATAAGGTCATAGCAGACCAGAAGCAGGGGATACTGCGCATTTACCTTAAATATATCGATGAGAAAGATTCGGTTATCAACGAGATCAAGCGGATCAGCAAGCCCGGCGGCAGGCGTTATGTGAAGGGTGACGAAATCCCCAATGTGAAGAACGGCATGGGTATAGCCATACTTTCCACCTCCAAGGGTATTGTCTCCGACAGAACCGCTCGTGAGGCAGGAGTCGGCGGCGAACTTATCTGTACCGTCTGGTAATTTATCCGGAACCAAGGAGCATTGAGCATGTCCAGGATTGGAAAACTTCCCATAGAAATCCCCAAAGGGGTTAAAATTACGCATACCGGTTCTTTCATCCAGGTCGAGGGCCCCAAAGGCACTCTTTCCCGTACGATTATGGAAGGAGTCTCTCTCGAAATGTCCGAAAACAGAATCGTGGTAGCGAGAGACGATGACAGTATAAAGTCCCGCTCCGCCCATGGCCTCACGCGCACACTGGTCAACAACATGGTTACTGGCGTCACCAAGGGTTTTGAAACTGCTCTGGAAATAAATGGTGTTGGCTACCGCGCCGAAGTAAAGGGAGATGTCCTGAATTTGAGCCTCGGGTATTCCCACCCGATTAATTTCCAGCTTCCCAATGAGATTACTGTAGAAGTCGAGAAGATGACCAAGGTTCTGGTAAAAGGGATCGACAAAGAACTAGTCGGACAGGTATCCGCTAAAATCAGGGGATTTCGTGGTCCTGAGCCGTATAAGGGCAAAGGAATCAAGTACGCCGGTGAGAAAATTCTGAGAAAAGCCGGCAAAACCGGCAAAAAATAATAGTTAATGCCAAGGAGAAGCATCAGTGAGTTCTCTAGCCAAAAAAAAGCAAGCCCGCCTGAAACGTCAGGTTCGAGTGAGGAAAAAGATCCGTGGGACAGCTCAACGTCCACGATTGAACGTTTTCAAGAGCGCCAGGCATATTTATGCCCAACTGATAGATGATACTGCCGGGACTACTCTGGCAACAGCATCGTCAGGGATGGATGATATAAATTCAGGCCTCAAATACACTGGTAACATTGAGGCTGCTGGCAGAGTTGGAGCTGAAATAGCCAGGAGGGCTCTGGCAAAGGATATCACCACTGTGGTTTTTGACCGCAATGGGTTTCTGTATCACGGCAGGGTCAAGGCCCTTGCGGAAGCCGCTCGCGAGAACGGTCTGACCTTTTAAAGGATATACAAAGGAGGCTTTACTTGCTCAAGATCAATCCCAGTGAACTGAATCTTACGGACAGAGTTGTTCATATCAATCGTGTCGCCAAGGTTGTTAAAGGGGGGCGCCGCTTCAGCTTTTCTGCACTGGTTGTGGTCGGAGACGGCAGCGGTTATGTCGGCTATGGCCTCGGAAAGGCACATGAGGTTCCTGAAGCCATAAGAAAAGGTGTTGAACAGGCAAAGAAGAATCTCATCAAGGTGCCGATTGTGGAAGGCCAGACCATTCCTTTCGAAATAGAAGGCCATTTTGGCGCCGGACGGGTGCTGATGATGCCTGCCTCGGCAGGTACCGGTGTAATCGCCGGAGGCGCTGCCCGGGCTGTATTCGAATCTGCGGGGATCCATAATATTCTTGCCAAGTGCCTCGGTTCCAATAACCCGCACAATGTTGTGAAGGCAGCTTTTGCCGGTTTGAAAATACTCAAGAGCCCGGAAGAAATTATGGCAAGAAGAGGTCTGACGGAATAGCTTTCAGATATATTCAAGGAGTGGCGCAATGTCGGCAGAAATTAAAATAACGCTCATCAGAAGTCACATCGGGAGACCGGCCAGTCAAAGAGCCGTACTTCACGGCCTGGGACTTAACAAGCTCAACAAGACGGTTGTTCTCAAAAATACCCCTGAAATCAAAGGCATGGTAAACAAGGTTTCCCATCTGCTGAAGGTTGAAGAGTAACTCACCTCGAGGTGTAATAATGGAACTGAACAATTTAAAGCCGGCTATCGGCTCGACGAAGGATAAAAAGCGAATCGGCAGAGGCCCCGGCTCTGGTCACGGAAAAACCGCAACTAGAGGGCATAAGGGTCAGAAGGCGAGAAGCGGAGGCAGCATCAAAGCCGGTTTTGAAGGCGGGCAGATGCCGATGCAGCGCAGACTGCCGAAGAGAGGTTTCACGCCTCTGCAACGGAAAGAATATGCCATTGTGAACCTCGGGCAGCTGGATGTTTTAGAGGCTGGAACGGTAGTCGACATGGAACTGCTGCTGAAATACGGCTTGATCAGCAAAGTGCTTGACGGTGTGAAGGTGCTTGCCAAAGGTGAATTGACCAAGTCCCTGTCTGTTAAGGCTCACAAATTCAGCACTGCTGCCAAAGATAAAATCATTGCTTTGGGTGGTACCATCGAGGAGATATAGCCTTGTTCGAAGGATTTCAGAATATATTCAAGATTCCCGAGCTGAGAAAGAGGGTTCTGTTTTCACTCGGAATGCTCGCTGTGTATCGGGTCGGCTGCCATATCCCTACTCCCGGGATTGACAGCCAGGCACTTGCCCATTTCTTCAAGCAGGCGCAAGGGACCCTTCTCGGGCTCTTCGACATGTTTTCCGGCGGTGCACTGGAAAAGCTGACGGTGTTCGCCCTCGGCATCATGCCCTATATTTCTTCATCGATTATCTTTCAGCTTCTTACGGTTGTTGTTCCATCCATAGAAAAACTTTCCAAGGAAGGTGAGGCTGGGAGAAAGAAAATAATTCAATATACCCGCTATGGTACCATTGTCCTCAGTGTTGTCCAGGCGATGGGAATAAGCATAGGCCTTGAAACCATGCGCGGGCCTGCCGGCGAGTTGGTTGTGCCGAATCCCGGCTGGAGTTTCAGAATTATGACGGTTATCACCCTTACCGCCGGAACGGCCTTTATTATGTGGCTAGGCGAGCAGATGTCCGAGAAGGGAATCGGTAACGGGATTTCTCTCATCATTTTTGCCGGCATCGTGGCGCGTATCCCGACGGCCATCGGCAACAGTTTCAAACTGATGAATCAGAACCAGCTCTCCCTGTTCGTGCTCCTCTTTGTGCTGATTCTCATGTTTATAGTCATTGCCGCAATTGTTTTTGTTGAGCGGGGCCAGCGCCGCATTCCCATACACTATGCGAAGCGTGTCGTCGGTTTGCAGACATTCGGCTCCCAAACCTCTCATTTACCCCTCAAGGTTAATATGGCTGGCGTCATCCCGCCTATTTTCGCCTCTTCGATTATCATGTTTCCTGCGACTATAGGAAATTTTATCAATGTGCCCTGGGTTCAGCAGGCATCAAAAAGCCTTACCCCCGGTAACTGGGCATATAACATATTTTATGTTGCATTCATTGTCTTTTTCTGCTATTTCTATACGGCTGTAACGTTTAACCCGGTGGATGTTGCTGAAAACGTCAAGAAGCATGGTGGATATATACCCGGCAAGCGTCCTGGTAAAGAAACGTCGGATTTTCTTGATGCCGTTCTGACCAAGCTGACTTTTGCCGGCGCCATATATATATCCATTGTATGCGTGCTCCCATCCATTCTTATCGGCAAGTTTAATCTCCCCTTTTATTTTGGCGGTACAGCACTGTTGATTGCTGTCGGTGTCGGCATGGATACCGTATCGCAGATCGAATCGCACTTGATCACCCGCAGCTATGAAGGCTTCATGAAGGGTGTAAGGATAAAAGGCAGAAAATAGCAGGCGATGGGAGGCCTCTTGAACCTCATACTTCTCGGACCTCCGGGCGCAGGCAAGGGAACACAGGCAAAATTACTTACTAAAATATATGATGTCCCGCAGGTATCTACCGGAGACATTCTCCGTTCCGCAATTAAAGACCAGACACCCATGGGCATCAAAGCCAAAAGTTTTATGGACAGTGGGGCACTGGTTTCAGATGAGGTTGTTGTCGGTATTGTTGAAGAGCGGTTGGCTAAACCTGACTGCAGGAATGGTTTTATCCTTGATGGCTTTCCCCGGACTGTTGTTCAGGCCGATGCGCTTAAGAAAATGTTGCAAAAACTCGGCAAATCCATCGATCATGTTATTTCCATAGAGGTTGACAAGGAAGTCCTGCTCGAAAGAATAACCGGTCGACGAACCTGCAAAAATTGCGGAAAAGGATTCCACATAAGGTTCGATCCACCCAAGGTGAACGGCAGCTGCGACGAGTGTAGTGGAGAGTTATACCAGCGTGACGATGACGGTGAAACAACAATGCGCAAACGTCTCGATGTGTATGAAAATCAGACTGCGCCTTTGATTGAATATTATGCAAGAGAATCGCTCCTGAGGACCATATACGGCATTGGTTCTATAGAAGATATTCAGCAGAGGCTTATGAAAGAGCTCGAGGGTGGGCAAGGGTGATCATTCTGAAATCTCCCCTGGAGATTGAAAAGATGAGAGTCTCTTGCAGAATGGTTGCGGAAGTACTTGAATTGCTGAAAGAATTAGTACGGCCAGGAGTAACCACTCTGGCTCTTAATGCGCTGGCCGAAAAAGAGGCGCTGAAGCAGGGAGCAAAACCTGCGTTTAAAGGCTACAGTGGATATCCCTTTTCCCTGTGCTGTTCGCTTAATGACCAGGTTGTGCATGGGATGCCGAACAACCGGGAGCTAAGGGATGGGGATATTCTGAGCATAGACTTTGGTGTTGTGTACAACGGATATTATGGAGATGCTGCTGTTACTCTTGCCGTAGGTGAGATTCCCGTGAAGGCACGCAGCCTGTTAATGGTAACGGAAGAGTCATTATACGCGGCAATAGATGCGGCTACAGAGTCAAACAGGCTTTCCGATATTTCATATGCTGTACAGAGCCATGTTGAGGCATTCGGGTTTTCAGTGGTTCGTGATTTTGTCGGCCACGGTATAGGGAAAAGCCTCCATGAAAGTCCTCAGGTTCCGAATTTTGGTCTGCCCGGAAGAGGTATGAGACTGAAGACGGGAATGGTTCTTGCCATTGAGCCGATGGTCAACGAGAAGGGGCCGGATGTCATGGTTCTGGGTGACGGCTGGACAGCAGTTACGTGTGACGGTGGTCTTTCTGCACATTACGAGCATACCGTAGCAATCACCGATCAGGGACCTGAAATACTGACAAAACTCTAGTAATAAAGATTTGAAGGGGTTAGAGATGAAGGTAAGGGCGTCCGTCAAAAAAATGTGTGAAAAGTGCAAGATTGTCAAACGTAAGGGTGTGGTGCGGGTGATCTGTGATATCCCCAAGCACTCCCAGAGACAGGGTTAAGACTAACTACCTAGGAGGAGCGGGCATTGGCACGTATCGCTGGCATAGATTTACCTAAAAACAAGAGGATCGAGATTGCACTGACCTATATTTATGGAATAGGGAGATCCACCGCGCAGAAAATACTTGTCGAATCCGGTGTGGACATGAATACCCGAACCGACAATCTGGCTGAGTCCGAGGTGGCCAGAATCAGGGAGTGCATTGACAAGAGCATCAAGGTCGAAGGCGATCTGCGCAGGGATATCTCAATGAATATAAAGCGGCTGATGGACCTGGGCTGCTACAGAGGTTTGCGCCACAGAAAAGGTCTCCCGGTCCGTGGTCAACGGACCAAAACCAATGCACGCACCCGCAAAGGGCCTGCCAGAACTGTTGCAGGCAGGAAGAAATAGTCTCTAAGAATCTGGAGGAATAATGGCTAGCCCGGCAAAAAAAGTTATAAAGAAAAAAAAGGAACGCAAAAATATCCCCAACGGGGTTGCCCATATTCAGGCTACCTTTAACAATACCATGATTACTATAACCGATCCTGCCGGTAATGTGGTCGCCTGGTCAACCTCCGGCTGCAAGGGGTTCAAAGGCTCCAGAAAGAGTACGCCGTTTGCTGCCCAGATTGCCGCAGAGGATTGCGCAAAAAAGGCCCAGGAACACGGCATGCGCAGCGTGGAGGTCTACGTGAAGGGACCTGGGTCGGGGCGCGAGTCGGCACTCAGGGCTCTGCAGGCAGCCGGCTTCAGCATCAGCTTCATACGGGACGTTACACCGATACCACACAACGGCTGTCGCCCTCCAAAAAGAAGAAGAGTCTAATTCAACCAGACCACGATAAAGAGAATTAAGGAGGTCTTAATTGGCTAGATATACAGGACCCTCCTGCAGGCTGTGCAGGAGGCAAAATATGGAGTTGTTTCTCAAAGGGGAGCGTTGCTACACCGACAAGTGTGCCATCAAGCGGAGAAACTATCCTCCCGGGCAGCACGGTCAGGCCAGGGTCAAGGTTACCGATTACGGCACACAACTCCGTGAAAAGCAGAAGGTGCGGCGCATATATGGAATCCTGGAAATGCAGTTTCGCTCATATTTTGAAAGGGCGGACCGCATGAAGGGGGTCACCGGTGAAAATCTGCTGTTTCTTCTGGAGCGGCGCCTGGATAATATCGTTTACCGGCTCGGCTTCGCTTCATCAAGGATTGAGGCCCGTCAACTGGTACGGCATGGTCACTTCAGACTCAATGGCAGAAAAGTTAATATTCCTTCCCTCCAGATTAAAACGGGTGATGTGATCGAGCTTCGCGATAAGAGCCGCACGGTAGCCTGCATCAACGAATCCCTGGAAGGGGTTGTACGGCGGGGCATACCGCAGTGGCTGGAATTGGACAAGGAGGGTTACAAGGGCTCAGTAAAGTCGCTGCCTGTCAGGGAAGACATCACCATGCCGATTCAGGAGCAGTTGATTGTCGAACTCTACTCCAAGTAAAGCCTAACAACACCCGCTACAGGGAGGAAATTCATGTATAAGAATTGGCGCGACCTGATTCGTCCCAAAAAAATGCAGATTGAGACAGAGTCGCTTACAAACACATATGGTAAATTCTACGCAGAACCTTTCGAACGCGGTTTCGGCACGACACTTGGCAATTCCTTACGGAGAGTGCTTCTTTCATCTCTTCAGGGAGCGGCAATCACCTCCGTCAGAATCAAAGGGGTGCTCCACGAGTTTTCTTCGATTCCCGGTGTTACAGAGGATGTAACCGACATTATCCTCAATCTCAAGGGTGTGCGGTTGAAAATGCATGGCTATGAAGCGAGAACCATCAGGATAGTCCACAAGGGTGAAGGGATAGTAACGGCCGGCGATTTGATCACTGATCCGAACGTTGAAATACTGAATCCTCGTCATCATATTGCCACCTGCTCCAAAGATGCCAGCCTTGAGATGGAAATGATTGTCAGAATGGGAAAAGGCTATGTTCCGGCTGATCGGAACCGCGATGAGAAGGCTCCGGTCGGCACAATACCGATAGATGCCATTTTTACTCCGATCGAAAAGGTCAATTTTACCGTCACCAATGCGCGTGTAGGTCAGATTACCGACTACGACAAGCTTACCCTCGAAATTCGGACGGACGGCAGCGTCAAGCCTGATGATGCTTTGGCCTTTGCCGCCAAGATACTGAAAGAGCAGCTTGCCATTTTCATCAATTTTGATGAAGAGGCTGAAGAGAGAGATGATGCTGAACCGGAAGAGGATCGTGAAAGGTTTAACGAGAACCTCTACCGGACAGTGGATGAACTGGAACTTTCGGTCCGCTCGGCCAATTGTCTGAAAAACGCCGGTATCAAGCTCATCGGTGAGCTGGTTTCCCGCTCCGAGGCCGAAATGCTCAAAACCCAGAATTTCGGTCGTAAATCGCTCAACGAAATCAAGGATATTCTTGCAGACATGGGTCTTACACTTGGAATGAAGCTGGATAATTTCCCCGATCCCGAAATACTGCGCAGGTTGCGCGGTGAGCGCAAAGAAGAAGAATAATTCTCAAGGCTTCGATAGAGAAAGGAACCCGTCGTCATGCGTCACAATAAAGCCGGAAGAAGGTTGGGAAGAACCACGAGCCACAGGGTCGCCATGTTCAGGAACATGGTAACATCGTTCCTCGATCATGAAAAAATAACCACCACCGATGCCAAGGCAAAGGAACTCCGTTCCATCGCCGAAAAAATGATTACCCTCGGGAAAAAGGGCGATCTGCACGCCATGCGTCAGGCAGCTTCCTATATCCGCGACAAGAAGGTGGTCACCAAGCTCTTTACTACCATAGCGCCACGCTATCAGGAACGGCCTGGCGGTTACACCCGCATCATAAAGCTCGGTTTGCGCTCAGGCGATAACGCCTCTCTTTCACTGATAGAGCTTGTCGAGGGACCGGTGGAGAAGAAAGCGCCGAAAAAGCCGACTGCCAAAAAAACCGCAGCTAAGTCTTCCCCTGCACATGAGGATAAAAAGGCCAAAATAGCTTCGAAACCCGAAGAGGTACTAGCTGTCTCCGCGGAGGCGCCTGCCGAAACAGTTGAAAAAGCCGATGTGCCGAAGACCGTTGTCAAGGAAAGCGATGATACGTGTGAGGCAAAAGCCGACTAACGACGGCTGAACATAACGTAAAAAAGGCAAGGGAAACCTTGCCTTTTTTACGTTTAATAGACATCCTGCAAGCACGGGTTAAACTTTATCGGCGGTCAGAGCTTTGTTACATGCACGGCGCAGGAGATGCAAGGATCGTAGGCGCGCACGAGACGTTCGAGAGCAGAAGTCATTTCCTGCTCCTCAGTTCCTTCCATGCTGCGAGCCAATGCAAGCAGGTCCTGCTCCATGGCGGCCTGGTTGATTGCAGTGGGAGTGATTATATCAGCAGCGCAGCAGAGTCCCCGATCGTCAAAGGAGTAACTGTGGATCAGTACTCCGCGAGGCGCCTCTATGGCTGATACGCCGCTCCCTTTGCGGGGCATTGCTTCAAGCGGGCGTTCCCGGCGGAATCCGCTTGCGATCAGGGTATCAACGATCTCCAGGGCGTGTTCCACCGCATGGATAAGCTCCACTGCCTGCGCAAGATTATTGGCGTAGACATCTTTCTGCATGATCTGGTCCCGAGAATCCCGAAAAGCCTCTGCTCCCTTTGGCGAGAGGCTCATACCGAGGTTGAGGCGCGCCAGAGCACCGACGATAACCGGCTTTCCATTAATCAGGCTGTTTTTGGCGTATGAATGGTCTGTCACCCGTTCTCCCAGCGCTTCCCGGTATTCTTCAACGGGGAATGACCGGTTCATGCCGGTAACAAGCGTTTCGCCGAAGAGAGCCGGCACAGATACTCCCTGGACAGCCATGAAACCGTGACCAGGTGGATTGTCCGATTCGGGAGAGAATGAACGGAACAGCTCGTACGCCTGACATGCATCGGAAAGGACCGAGGCAAGATTATATCTGAGATTCAGGAGACCTTCCGTTCTGACCGGCTTTCCCATCCCGCCGGGGATCAGCGTAACCGGATGGATGAGCCTCCCCCCGACAGTTTCTTGGACAAGATTCCCCGCCGCCTTGATGCGCAGGCCCATTTTCAGCTCCCACGGGGCTTTAGCCGCTAGTTCGGGGAGCCCCGATGCCCCAAAGTGATCAGGAAGTACCAGGCAGAAGAGGTGGAGGGCATGGCTCTGGATATGCCCGCCATACAGGATCAGTTCACGGTAGAGCCTCACCTGTTCGGAAACCTCGATGCCGAGAGCCTTTTCAACAGCCTGAAGGGACACTACACGGTGGACGGTGGAGCAGAGTGAGCAGATGCGGCAGACGATCTCCGGCACTTCGTGGTAACTCTTTCCCAGGAGCAGGGCCTCGAAGAGGCGCGGAGATTCAGTCAGAGCGAGCTGGACCCGTTCCACCCGCTTCCCGTCGAGATAGACGAAAATCCGGCCATGCCCCTCGACCCGGGTAAGCGGGCTTATTTCAATAACGCTGCTCATAATCCCACTCCGGGTAGAAACGCCGCATGCGGCGCTCGATTTCCTCCCGTGTGAACCCCTTTTCCAACAGGAGCTTCAGTTCGGCGGCGACATTGGCTTCTGCCACGGGGCCGCGGCATCCCTCGCAGATAATTCCTACCGTAGGGCAGCGGGCGTTGCACCCCGCCTGGATCAACGGGCCGAGACAGATGTCGTTGTCCTCGATGAGGAGGCAGCGGTTCTCCCTGTTCCGGCATTCCGTGCAGACCGGATACCGGGGGAAAACCGGGAAGATACCCTTGAGGAACGCAGCAAGGGTGGCAAGGAGTTCGGATTTCTCCGGGGGGCAACCGGTGATAGCGAAATCAACCTTGACAAAATTGACGAACGGCTGGGGGTTGAAGGTCTTCATCCCTCCGGCGGATTTTCCGTATACCGCTTCCACCATGCTCTTCCTCGATTCATTGTTGTTCATTGCGGCAACTCCGCCCCACAAGGCGCAGGTACCGAAAGCGACTAGAAAACGGCTCGTGCTGCGGATCTTGAGCAGTAACTCCAGATCATCCGGTGTGGATACCGCCCCTTCGACAAAAGCAATATCGATGGGGCCGCATGTGGCACGGGCCGTGACCCCCATGGGGAAATAGTATATCGTGAAACGACGGGTTAGCTCGGGGAGCTCGGTTTCGCAGTTGAGGAAAGTCAACTGGCATCCGGAACAGGCGGTAAGTCCCGCCATGGCGATGACCGGCCTATACGAAGGCGCCTTCACAGGGCTACCTGTTGTGCCTGTGTTGGAATCCTTGCATCCATGCAAATGCGACTTGTTACGGTTCACAGCGCCTCTCTGATTCCCTTGATATCGGTGTAACGGAAAACAGGTCCGTCGGTGCAGCAAAAAAGGTCACCCACTGCGCAATGGCAGCAGAGGCCAACTCCGCATTTCATCCTCCGTTCCAGCGACAAAAAAATGGAGTCACAACTGAAGCCGGAACCCTGCAGCTCCACAATAACGCAGCGATAGAGTGCCGGTGGCCCGCAAACGACGGCAACGGTATTCTCAGTGGCGAAATTTACCTCTTTGAGAAGGGTCGGAAGGAGGCCTGTGTTGCAGATGAGCCCGGCGGGCGACTCATTCGAAGCGAAGTCAACGGTCAGAAAGAGATGCATGTCTGTGCGATTGCCCAACTCCACCATCTCTTCCTTGAAGAGGATGGCCGACGGTTCTCTGGCCCCGTACATGAGGGCGATATCCCCGAATTCGACCCGGTGGCGGAGAAGGTGATGGAGCAGGGAACGGAGCGGAGCGATACCGAGCCCACCGGCTAAGAGAAGAACGTTTTTCTTCTTCCATTCCCCCACCGGGAACCCGTTGCCATACGGGCCGCGGATCCCCAGGCGGGCGCCGACTTCCTGGGTGTGGAGCAGGGAGGTGACATGTCCGCTACGTCTGACGCACAGCTCAATGGTGCCATTGTCCGTCGGGGTTGATGCGAGGGAAATGGGGACTTCCCCGCCGGCGGGAACGGAGAGCTGGATAAACTGTCCGGGTTCAAAGATAAACTGACGAGCCGCTTCTCCGTCATCCAGTCGTACGGAGAAGAGTGAAGTGTCGGTGGAGAGCTGCCGCAGGCCGGTTATCTTTGCCGGCAGCGGGAGCGATTTAATTACAGGATTGCTGTTCATGACCGCCTTCCCGGAAAAGGTCCAGGAGATCTATGCGTACCGGGCAGACTTCCCGACAGCGGCCGCAGCCGACGCATGCGACAATGCCGCGGACCGGACCGAAACCAAGGTATTTATGCTGATAGCGGTAGAGAAACCGTGCGCGGCGGTTATTACGAAAATTGAATCCTCCCGCCACCTTTCCGTGTTCCGTGAACAGACAGTTGTCCCACTCCCGGAGGCGTTTCGCCGTCTCTCCGTCCAGGCTGCCGTATTCACGGATGTCAAAGCAGTAGCATGTCGGGCAGCAAAGCGAACAGGCGCCGCAGGAAAGGCAGCGAGCGGCAAAATCATCCCAGAGAGGACTGTCTGGAAAGGTCTCGTTACAAGCGGCTGCATCAAGAATCTTCCTTTCGATTAAACACGCTTGCCGGGAGTGAGGGAGAAGCTCACATTCTGACAGGAGCATTGAAATACCGGAGATTATCTGTTCCCCCTGCGGGCTTCCGCCGGCCAGCCTGTAGCCTTCAACGGTACAGTGCAAAAAAATATCGAACTGAGACGGTTCACCGGTCCCCATATCTCCGCAGAAGCAATAGTCGTCCGGTTCGCAGGAGAGGCCGACCAGAATGAGATTGCGGCGCCGCTTGAGATAGAGGGGGTCGGGTTCGGTTGCCGTGAAAACCTTGTCGAGGTAGGATATGCCGGCAAGGTCGCAGGGGTGAAGGCCAAAGAGGATGATTTTTCGTTCGGAAACTGGAGGATGTCGGTATCCTCTGTCGGGGGAAAATGTCAGAACCGTTTCCCGCGGCGGCAGGAGGTATTTTTTCGGAGGGATGAGAGCTCTTCGGTTGTCGAGCCTGAGGTCGGCTGGTGAATCGATCCTGCCAAAGGCCGGAACAGTATCGTCGGTCATGACCGGCCCGTGAACATCACCATAAGCAGCAAGTTCCTTCAGGAAGAGGGGGAGGGAGCTATGTCGCAGGAAATCCTTTGCCATGACCGTCACCTGTCGAAATTGTACCACATGACGGGAAAGGGGCAAGAAACAAAAAAGGGAGCCGAGGCTCCCTTTTTATCGATTTGGCGGGCGGCATGGGATTCGAACCCACGACCCCAGGCTTCGGAGGCCTGTACTCTATCCAGCTGAGCTAACCGCCCCTTTAACCATTTCTACTACATTTCCGGCATGAACTCAAGTTTTAAGTGATGGTATAATCCCTTAAAAAACGGGAGAACCATAGACAGGGACCAGTATCTCCGCTTTGTCGGGGTTGTCGGTACTTATCGCGAGATAACCGCTTAGCAGGCGGTCCCCGCTTCCCGGCCTGATGGTAACAGAAATTTTTGCTGACTCACCAGGGTTCAGGAGCTTTTTATCTACCACGGCCATAATCTGGGGGAGGGGTGATCTGACGGAAGTGAGTTTCAACGGTTTATTCCCCTTGTTCGTAACAACCAGGGAAGCCCTTGCTGTTTCGTTAACTTTTACCTTTCCGAGGCTCAGCTGTTTCGGATTAATCAGGATTTCTTCGATGACCATTCCCTGGAGGGTCAGGGTAGAGGTTGGGGACCTGAAATCATTCGTATTCACTTCTATCGTTTTCTTAACAGCGCCGGTGAAATTTGTGGAGTCGAACGAAGACTTTATCCCGCCAGCCTTGCCGGGGGGAATAACGGAAGTCGTGATTGAGGCGGCAGTGCAACCGCATGAGGGCCTGACACTTTTGATGACGAGCGGGCTGTCACCACTATTTCTTATGGTAAAGATGTGTTCCGCCTTCTTTCCCTGGTAAATAGACCCGAAATCGAAGGCCGGCTGGTCAACGGCCATCTCCGGGGCGGCCATCGCCGCGGTAACCCAGGTGATGAGCAGTATACTTGCGAGAGATAGGGGCGAGAGTTTCACAACAAGTTCCTGTCATGTATAAAGAGTCGTTGAATTCTGTTACTATACCATAAAGGATTCACTTCAACTATAATGATTTGACACACTTGACCCTTTCTGTTATAGAAAAATCTCAGAATCTATAAAGGTAAAGCGGTAGTATGGAAATTATCGAAGGGGTAAAACTGCGTCTTTTGTACCCTGAAAACCGTATCTCGGCGGAAGTACAGAGACTGGCAGATCAGATATCCGCCGATTACGCGGGGCAGGAACTCCTGCTGGTTGTGGTCCTGAAAGGAGCATTCATATTTGCTGCCGATCTGGCCCGAAGTATCAGAATTCCCTTGTCACTGGACTTTATCAGGATTTCAAGTTACAGTGGTATGGAGACGCGAGGCGAAGTTTTTCTGGCTGACGATATTGAAATGTCAGTCAAAGATAAACATGTTCTCGTTGTTGAGGATATACTGGATACAGGGATGTCCCTCGGTTTCCTGCTGCAAAGACTCAGGCGCAGTGGGCCGAAGAGCCTCAAGGTATGCACTTTGATTGATAAGCAGGGTCGGCGACGGAGTGGAGTTACGGCGGATTATGCGGGAATGTCATGCGACAGCGGGTTCCTCGTCGGGTACGGCCTGGACCTGGATGAACGTTGCCGTGAGTTGCCGTCGATCTACGAAGTTGTAGCCAATCCTTCTTGCGGAGGTTCGAATGATAGTCCAATGTGACCAGTGCAATGCAAAATTCAGGCTGGATGATGCCAAGATAAAAGAAGGCGGAGTAAAGGTCCGCTGCTCAAAGTGCAAAAATATATTTGTAGTCCAACAGGAAGCTCCTGCCGAGGAGGCCGATTTTGATTCTTTTCTGAGCGGCCTGACGCCTTCGTCCCCTGGGATCGACAAGGATTCTGTAAAATCAACGTCGACAGCAGATTCATTTGCCGGTCAGGAAGCTGCTGAAACCGGAAACCAATCGCGAAAAGACGCTCAAAAGGGAGAAGAACCCGACAAGCGCAGCCATTCCACCGAGCAGGATGATTTCGATTTAAGTGAATTCACTTTCAACCAGCAAAGTTTCAGTGCCGAGCCCGCTCCTCCCCCTGTAAAGGGGCCTGAGTGGAAAGCTGATGAAGATTTAACATTAGGCGAACTGGATTTGGGTAACGGAAATCCTCCCGGGAAAATGCAGAAAGTACCGGAACAGGGAACAGGACCGTTTCCGCATGAAGAATTCGTGTTCACGGACGAATCTGCTCCTCCGTCAATACCGGAATTCGAGTTGGATATAGATGGCCTTGATGTTTTCGGCGAAATCGACGGGGCCGTGACTTCCGGTGCTGCACTTTCTCCCGAAACAAAAGAGGACGTTATTGTCTCTGCTCCTGAAGAGTTTTTCACTACGCCCGAGACAACCGGGCTGAAAGCTCCGCACGCAGAGGATGATTTCTTTGCTGATGTTTCCACCGGATTCTCCCCAGAGCAGGAGTCCGCCGAATTTAAAGCTTCTCCGGAAGTTACGACTGATAAAACGGATTCCGGACAACCTGCTCCATTTGATTTCGGCGACTTCGATTTTGGCGAAGCTGCCGCACCGGGAAAAAGTGAATCTGCAGGACAGAAGCCGGAAAGCTGGGACATTGAAGATCAGGTTTCTCCCGCGCACAGTCGGATATCAGCCCCGCCGCTTCCCGAGATGGATTCTTTTGAGGAAGAGCCCCCACCCCTTGCAATTTCTTCAAGGCGGAGAGGGGGAGCCCTCTTCCCGGTTGTCGTGACGGTTGTTTCCGTCCTTCTGGTACTCGCCCTTGCAGGCGGAGGTTTCTATATTTTCAAGGAAGGACCATCGGCGTTCAACAAGCTTGGCCTGGGATTCATGGCCAAGTGGTTTGGAATGGAAAACAAGGAAGCAGGGGGGATTGCGCTAAAGAACCCGGCAGGCATTTTCCTGAACAACAAGGAGGTTGGGGAAATTTTTGCCATAAACGGCGAAGCAATCAATAATTTTGGCAAGCCGCGCGCTTCTATTCAGGTCAAGGCCACTCTGTTCGGGCCGAAAGCCGAAGTGCTCCAGCAGAAATCCGCATACTGCGGTAACGTTCTTTCCCGTGAGCAATTGTCAGTTCTGCCGGCGGCGAAGCTGGAAACGGCCATGAATAACCAGTTCGGAGATTCCCTTTCAAATCTTGCAGTTCAGCCCGGCAAGGGGATTCCCTTCGTCATAGTTCTTACGAATGTACCGAAAGAGGTTGTGGAGTTTGGAGTCGAAGTCGTGGGATCAACGGTTGCCAGCCAGTAACGGGACATTTGGGGGAGGGAGAAAAGAAAAAGGCCGGCTAATACCGGCCTTTTTCTTTTCATCGTGTGCTGAATCAGGCGTGAATGGCATTCACCGGGCAGGTATCTACGCAAGCACCGCAGTCGATGCAGGTATCAGCATCAATAACACGCTTGTCACCCGCTTCACTGATGGCGTTAACCGGGCAGGATTCATCACATGCGCCGCAGTTAATGCATTCTTCGGTAATCGTGTGGGCCAAGGGGTTCACCTCCTTCTGTTTGATTTCTTAAGTAGTTGTTTGAATTGTATTAAACTAGCATACGAGGTTGAAAAAGTCCAGCATAAAGGTTTTCTGTATCTAGTCTTCAATTATAGAATAACCTTGAATTGCTGATGAGCCACATAGTTGTAAAAAACAGTTTTATATCAGTAGAGTAATATAAAATAAGAATAAATATTTTTCAGTAGGGCTGAAAAATGGTCCTCTAGTATATTTAATATTGAATTGTAGGCAGCACTGCGTTATTATAAAAAACAGTTTTATAATTAAGTAAACAATAATTATATTACGAGTAAATTATTTAAATAATAATGAAAACATTCTTGCATTAATTATTAATCTATTAATCATAAGATTCCAATCAGGAGGAGATTCCATGGATATTCTTGCCCTCAACTGCGGCAGCTCATCGGTAAAATACCAGTTGTTTGACTGGAAAAAGAAAGAAGTCATTGCCAAAGGGATGGTAGAGCGTGTCATTATAGGTGATTCCTTTATCCTCCACGAAGTCCCGGGTCGTGAGACATATCGAGAGGCGTCGGAGTGCCCTGACCATCAGGTGGCAATCGACCTCATCATTAAAACACTTACCGACACAAAGCATGGTGTTCTCAAGGATATCAACCAAATATCGGCTATCGGCCACCGGGTCGTGCACGGTGGTGAAAAATTCACCTGTTCGGTGATGATTGACGAGCAGGTGCTTAATGCAGTTAAAGAGGTTCAGCACCTGGCGCCGCTCCATAACCCGCCCAACATAGCAGGGATAGAGGCGGCCCAGGCACTGCTTCCCAATGTTCCCCACGTGGCGATCTTCGATACTGCCTTCCATCAGACCATGCCGGAGCATGCCTATCTGTATCCGCTTCCGTTCGAATGGTACGAACAGTACGGCGTCCGTCGCTACGGTTTTCATGGGACTTCCCACCTGTATGTGTCGAAGCGGGCGGCAGTGCTTCTGGGCAAGGCGCCCAAGGACTGCAATATCATAACCATGCATATCGGCAATGGCGTATCCCACGCCGCCATCAAAAACGGCGTTTCCGTCGATACCAGTATGGGGCTCACCCCGCTCGAGGGGGCGGTCATGGGGACCCGCTGCGGTGACATCGACCCGGCCATTCCCGCCTTCATGATGCAGAAGGAGAATCTGTCTGCAAAGGAAATCGACAGCATCCTAAACAAGAAGAGCGGCGTGCTCGGGATAACCGGCCGTTTCACCGACCGCCGCGACGTGATCGAACATGCCGAGAATGGGGACAAGCGGTGTCAGCTCGCCCTGGATATCGAGGCTTACCGTCTCCGGAAGTATATCGGTTCTTACATGGCAGCCATCGGGCGGCTTGACGCGGTAGTTTTCACTGCCGGGGTCGGCGAAATGGGGTGGCCCATCCGTGAGAGGACAATCGAGGGACTCGAACACCTGGGAATTATCCTGGACAAGGATAGAAACAAATCCGCCATGACCCGGAAGCGCGAAACTCTCATAACCACCGACGCTTCACCGGTCAAGGTCTATGTTATCCCCACCGATGAGGAACTGGTTTTCACCGAGGATGTGGCGGCTATTCTGGACGGAACGTATACCGATCACATGCAGTTCGAGTATTCCTTCGCCCGGGCGGACTTCGTCCGCAAGTAAGGCATGACCCGACAAGCTGCTGTATACTACTATATTCATTGAATAAATTTAGTGAAGGAGGAAAGGTATGCACCTGGTTGAGCAGATCAAGGAAAAAGCAAAAAAAAATCTCCAGACCGTTGTTCTGCCGGAGAGCTATGATGAACGGATGCTCTCTGCCGCCCAGAAGATTCACGAACAGGGCCTGGCAAAAATTATCATACTGGGGAACCCCGGCGAGGTTGCAGCAGCGGCTGCCGCCAAGGGGGTTAACCTGGCCGGGGTGGAGGTCCTGGACCCGGCTGCTTCTCCGAAGCTGGAGGCGTATGTGGACGCCCTCGTGGAACTGCGCAAAAGCAAGGGATTGACCAGAGACGAGGCGAAGGGGCTTTTGACTGCCAAGGACAACCTCTACTATGCCGGCATGATGGTTCGGCAGGGGGATGCCGGAGGAGAAGTGGCGGGGGCCACCGGCACCACCGGCAACGTGCTCAAGGCGGCCTTTCAAACAGTCGGCACTGCCCCGGGGATCAAGACGGTTTCGTCGTTTTTCCTGATGATCACCACGAACCCGACTTTTGGGGAAAACGGCGTTCTCCTGTTCGCCGACTGTGCGGTCAACCCCAATCCGGACGCCCAGGCCCTCGCCGAGATCGCCGTGGCCACTGCCAGGAACTGCACGGCGTTTCTCGACGTCCCTGCCCGTGTCGCCATGCTGTCCTTCTCTACCAAGGGGAGCGCAGCCCATGCCGATATCGACAAAGTGCTCCAGGCGATGGAGATTGCCAAAAAGATCGATCCGGAACTCCAGATCGACGGCGAGCTCCAGGCCGATGCAGCGCTCCTGCCGAAGGTGGGCGAGAAAAAGGCGCCGGGGAGCCCGGTGGCGGGCAAGGCCAATGTCCTAATTTTCCCCGATCTGGACGCCGGCAACATCGCCTATAAGCTGGTGGAACGGGTGGCGGGCGCGGAAGCCGTGGGGCCGATTATTCAGGGGCTGGCCAAGCCGGTCAACGACCTCTCGCGCGGCTGCTCGGTGGATGATATAGTCAATGTAGTGGCGATCACCGCAGTTCAGGCTCAGTAGAGAAACGTCAGTAATCCGCTCTATTTTCAGGTTACCCTACACAAAAAAAGGCTGTCAGGAATTCCTGGCGGCCTTTTTTTGTATGTGATATGCCTTCAGGGGCAGCTCAGGACACTGAATTCGGCATGCGGTTCAGGATCAGGTCGAAGGCATTGCTGTCGGCCACCCGGCAGGGTCCTGCCGGTAGTAGCGGCAAAGCTCGTCATAGAGCTCAAGGTGGCGTTCCTTGAAGAGGTGAGGGATCTGGAAAAAAGCTTCAGTCGCCACGGCGAAGAACTCTTCCGGGCTCTCCGCCCCGTAGGGGTCGAGTACTGTCGGACGACCCAGCGCATCGTCTTCCCGCAGCTGCCGGTAAGCGCGCGTCAGAACATCTTTCCCGGAAGAATCGCCCGGGCTTTCCGGCTCCAGGGGGATACCGGCGGTTATCCCCTCTCCGGCGTCGAGCTGATGGGCGAATTCGTGGAGCACTACATTGTAACCTTCGTGGACGTCGATCCCTTCGGCCATGACGTCCTCCCAGGAGAGGACCAGCGCCCCTTCCGGGCACGACTCGCCCGAGCGCTGATCGATCCCCTCGGTGACGACCCCCCATTCGTCCACTCCAGAGTACGGAGCAAGGTATTCGGCTGGGTAGACGACGATGGACGAGAGGGCGGGGTAGTAATCGGTCTTTCGGTGCAAAAGGAGGATGCATGCCTGGGAGGCGATAGTCACCCGCACCTCGTCGGTCATGGTGAAGCTCCCACCCCCCTCGAACCGTTTCTCGGCGAGGAAGACCCGGACATGCCCCTGGAGCTCAGCCCGGTCCTCCAGGGAAAGGCGGTTGTAGAGGGGGACGCTCCGTTCCATGACGGACAGCCATGCAGAGGGGAACGGGCGGAGCTTAAGCCTTTTGCGGCGCAGGTCAGTGAAAAGAAGCATAGTTTTGGACGGTTTCTCTACATAATGCCATATGTGCGCGGCACCTGCTTTCTGTTGAGCGTGGGAGACAGGAAGAAAAGACGCTATCAGTGGCTGAATCCTTTACCCTCTGCCTGCATGCCTGGCTTAAGGGTTACTTTCGCCTGTTCCATGGTATCCATCTCCTTGATCTTCTCTCCCAGCCAGTAGTGCAGCTCCCTGGCGGTCTGGTAGGTGAGGACGATGCCATTGGAGATTATCCGGACCAGGCTCTTATTGAGATCGCCGGGCTCCACATCCGTTTCGTTACCGATTGTTCCGTTCGGGTTCAACTCGTGGGTGATGGCGTGGGGGAGAGGCTGCCGTTCCAGGTAGAAGTTGACCACCAGTTCTCCCCGCGGCGTCACTCCGCCATGGGCGCCGTTCACGTAAACGGGGTTGTAGTCGTCGGCGAAGATGTATTTGAACTTGAATTCCGGTTTTTTATGGGACATATTGGGTTCTCCTTTTCAATGAATTGACGCTCTGCTCTGTCGTCATATTTACATGATAGTCAACCCTCAAGCATCTCGAACCCGCGATCCAGAAGGTGGACCTGCACCTCCGTGCCGGCAGGGAACACCCCCCGGTCAGCCGGGAGCAGGGCGAGTCCATTTGCCCGGACCATGGTCGTGAGAATTCCGGTGTTCTGGTCACCGGCAGTTTCCGCGATGTAGCGGCCGTTCTCAATTTCGATCCTGACGCGCATAAAGTGAAGCCTTCCCGGCTTTTTCCTGACCTCTTCCCTGAGCAGGGCAGTTATACCGGACTGCATTATTCTCCGGTGTCCCATTATCTTCAGAAGGGCAGGCCGGACGAGTTCCTGGAAGGTGACCAGGGTGGAAACCGGGTTGCCGGGGAGTGAGAAAACCGGCGTGGCGTTTTTCATGCCGAAGGCAGTCGGTTGCCCCGGTTTTATCTCCACATTCCAGAACAGCGGCAGAACCCCCAGCTCTTCAAGGGTTTCCCTGACAAGGTCCCTGTCTCCCGTTGAGACTCCGGCTGAAGTGATGAGGACATCGGCGAGAAGCCCTTCGCCGATTTTTTGCCGGTGGTCTTCCCTGTTGTCCCGGGCTATCCCGAGTATCACCGGGTCGGCGCCGAGCTCCCTTATGGCAGCCGCCAGGGCGAGGGTGTTGCTGTTGATAATCTTCCCCGGGGCAATCGGCTCTCCCGGCTCTACAAGCTCGTCACCGGTGGAGAGTACAGCCACGCGGGGCCTGCGGAAGACCGGCACAAGAAGTTGCCCGCAGGAAGCGAGCATGCTTATCTCCGGTGGTCTAATGACGGTTCCTGCACGAAGGACAGATTCCCCCGCCTGAACATCCTCGCCCTGGAAACGGATATGCCGGCGTGCCACAACCGGTCCCGTGATCTTCACCCAGCCGTCACCTTCTTCAGTCTCCTCGTAAGGGACCACCGCATCCGCGCCCGGCGGAACCGGAGCACCGGTCATGATCTTGATGGCCGTGCCTTCCCCGATTGGCAAGTGGGGAAGACTGCCAGCGGGGATGAAGGCGGAAATCGGGAGGGTCACCTCTTCCCGGCAGTCCGCTGACCTGACTGCATAACCGTCCATGGCCGAGTTGTCCCAGAGGGGGATGTCCCATGGGGCGGCAATTTCTTCGGCAAGCACCCTGCCCGTGGCATCGAGGAGCATCACCTCTTCGGTTCCGAGAGTCTTGATGTGGGCCAGAATAATGGTTCGTGCCTCTTCAAAAGTCGGCATTATCAGACCTCCGGGGTGAGTCAAGTGCACATTGGCTGCTACGATGCTGACGTCGGAAGAAGATACCACACTCCTGCGATGGTGTCAAAAAGGGGTAAAGCGGTTGCTTGACAATTCGTTCCGGATAGGGTAAAGCCCGAACATCATGGTTACTTTTCTCAGCGCCGGCATAGTCCTGGGACTGTCGGCCGGATTCTCGCCCGGCCCGCTCATGACGCTGGTCATCACCCAGACCCTCAGGCACGGCATCAGGGAGGGGGTCAAGGTCGCTCTGGCGCCGCTCGTCACCGACCTGCCGATCATCCTGGCCGCCGCATTCCTGCTGACCAGGCTGGCGAATTATCACGCCGTCCTGGGGGTTATTTCGCTCATCGGCGGACTGTTCGTGCTGGTGCTGGCGTGGGAGGGCATCAGGACCGGCGGGGTCGATACCTCTCCAAGGGCCGCGGATCTGCAATCGCTCGGCAGGGGAATAATCGTCAATCTCTTCAGTCCCTACCCGTACCTCTTCTGGCTGACGGTCGGGGCGCCGATGATTATCAAGGGGTGGGCAGCGAGCCCGTTCCGGGCCGGGGCGTTCGTGGCGGGTTTCATGGTCTGCCTGGTCGGTGCGAAGATAGTCATAGCAGTGACGGCGGGGAAATCACGGCAGCTATTGAGCGGGCCGGCCTACCGGTACATTATGCGGGCGCTCGGCGCGCTGCTCCTCATCTTTGCGGTTCTTCTGTTCAGGGACGGGGCGGCCATGCTCGGGCATTTGCGTTAATCCTGTGAAAAGCATTTGTCCACGAAAAACACGAAATAATCAAAAACAAATCAGCAAGATATGAGGCATTTCCACCTCCCGAAGTATTCAAGCAGCTTGTTGTTGTGGTTTTGTTAGTGTTTTTCGTGCATTTCGTGGACAACTGCATTTTTTTGGTTAATTCCATATAAGCTGAACCGCAAAAAAAGATTCAAGGTGTCAACCCTGTCCATCCCTGTTCTATCGCCCGCCTTACGAAAACGAAAAAGGCCCCTCCTTAGTCAGAGGGGCCTTTTTGATGTCGGAGATGTAGGGGGCACTATCAGGCAATATGTCTGCCGCCGCACGCTTTCAGTCTGCCATGCGCCTCCCAGAGCATCCGCTCGGTGGTTGCCCAGTCTATGCACTTGTCGGTGATGGAAACGCCGTACTTGAGCTTGGCGAGGTCCTGCGGGTCTTTGGGGAGCGATTGGTTGCCGGCTTCGAGGAAGCTCTCGATCATCACCCCGGAGATTGAACGGTTTCCCGTCACGATCTGGTCGATGACGCTTTCCAGGACGAGCGGCTGTTTTTCGTGGTTCTTCTCCGAATTGCCGTGGCTGCAGTCGACCATGACGGTCGGAAAGAGGTTGTTCTTTTCCAGCATCTCCACGGTCTTTTTGATATCTTCCGGATAGTAGTTCGGCTTTTTCCCGCCCCGGAGAACGATGTGAACGTCCGGATTGCCGGTCGTTTGGATGTTGGAAGTGAGCCCCTCGCGATTGATGCCGAGGAAGCTGTGCGGGTGCAGGGCCGTAATCATGGCGTCGATGGCGATCTGGAGGTTGCCGTCGGTGCCGTTCTTGAAGCCGATGGGGAACGAGAGGCCGCTCGCCAGTTCGCGGTGGGTCTGGGATTCAGTGGTGCGGGCGCCGATCGCCCCCCAGCAGAGCATGTCCGCCAGGTACTCGGGGGTGATCGGGTCGAGCATCTCGGTCGCCACCGGCAGCTTCAGCTCGGTCATCTTGCAGAGGAGCCCGCGGGCGACCCCGAGCCCCTTGGAGATGAGGTGGGAGCCGTTCATGTCCGGGTCGTTAATGAGCCCTTTCCAGCCGACGGTAGTGCGGGGTTTTTCGAAATAGACCCGCATGATGAGGAAGAGTTGGTCGGAAACCTGCCTGGCAAGCCTGGCGAGGCGTTCCCCGTATTCGAGGGCGGACTTGGGGTCGTGGATGGAGCAGGGTCCAACCACCACCATGAGGCGCTGGTCCTTACCCTTGATGATGTTCTTGATCTGCTCGCGGCTGGAGCTGACAAACTCGCTCCCCTCCGCAGAGATGGGGAAGACCTGACGGAGGTCGGCAGGGGCGATGATGGGGGTGATGCTCTTGATCTTGAGATTGCTGGTTCGTATCATTTTCGCTCGGTTCCTTATACGTGAATTCTTTCCAATGCATCGTGTTACTGTAGCCTGTTTGCCTGTCAAAATCAATGGGAAAGAGCATTGTCACGCGGCCGGCTGAAAGCGTCTTCCCGTCAGTACGACACCGGAGTTGTCATTGGGCCGGCTTGTGTAATACTAAAGTAAGGGAGCGGATGGATATGATTGTTGTCGATACCTACAAGGGGAAATCGGTCACCGAGCACCGGGTGGAGATCGTCGAGCGGAAGGGAACGGGACACCCCGACCAGATGTGCGACTCCATCATGGAAGCCATCTCCGTCGCCCTGTCGCGGGAATACCTCAGGATGTTCGGCACGATTCTCCACCATAACATCGACAAGGGGCTGTTGGCTGCGGGAAGGGTGGATAAGCGCTTCGGCGGGGGGAGGGTCGTCCGTCCCATGGAGTTGATCATCGGCGACCGGGCCACTTTCAGTGCGGCCGGGAGAGAGATACCGGTCAACGAGATCGCTATCGGGGCCGCCCGTGAGTGGCTGAGGGCGAACCTCCGCCATGTTGACCCGGTGAAGCACGTCCGCTACCGGAGTGTCCTTGCTCCCGGCTCGGCAGAACTGGCCGATATCTTTGCCCGGCCCGGCGCGGTCAGGGCAGCCAACGACACTTCGGCCGCCGTCGGCTATTATCCGCTGAGTCCCACGGAGCGTGGTGTCCTCGGGATGGAGCGGATTCTCAACGGGAGGGAGTTCAAGGAGAGCTTTCCCGAGACTGGCGAGGACATCAAGGTCATGGGGGCGCGCCGGGGGAGGGTGCTCGACCTGACGGTCGCCATGCCGCTCCTCGCCCCTCTGATTGAATCGGAACAGGTCTATTTCGAAAGAAAAGAAAAACTGCACGCAGAGATGCGGGGTATTGCATCCCGGTTCAGTGAATTCGGGCGGATTACGGTCAATTTCAATACCCTCGACGCGAAAGGGCGAGGGCTCGGCGGGGTCTACCTGAGCCTGCTCGGGACCTCGGCTGAAGATGGCGATTCGGGCCAGGTGGGGAGAGGCAACAGGGTGAACGGCCTCATTTCGATAAACAGGCCGATGGGGACGGAAGCGGCTGCCGGGAAAAACCCGGTAAGCCACGTGGGGAAGATCTACAATGTGCTTGCTCACCGGATGGCGCAGGATATCTACGAGAATGTAAGCGGCATCAAGGAGGTTTACGTTCTCCTTCTCAGCCGGATCGGCGTTCCTATCGACCGGCCCCAGATGGCCACTGCCCAGCTCCTGCTGGAGAAGGGAAGGAGGATCAGCGAGATCGCCCGGAAGGTGGAAGATATCTTCGAGCGGGAACTTGCGGGAATAAGTCTGTTCTGCGCGGCGTTGGCAAGGGGGGAATTCCCGATCTGTTAGCACGTCTCTGCGGACTCCTTCTCGATGGCCGCCAGGTCGGCCAGTTCCCCCCCCCTCCTGGTGATTTCCTCCAGTGCGCGGGCGGAATCACCGGCTTTAATTTCCACTCCCTTGACGGCGTCCTGCAGCACGGTAACGGAAAGACCGGCCCCCAGGGCGTCAAGGCAGGTATCCCTGACGCAGTAGTCGGTCGCCAGGCCGCAGATGTAAAGCTTCGTCACCCCCGCATTTCTGAAGTATTCCCTGAGCGGGAGCCCCGTCTCCAGGGTTGCCTGGAAGGACGAGTAGTCGTCCCTGTCGGGTTCCATCCCTTTTGACACGACGATCACGTCGCCGGGGAGCTTGAGCCCCGGGTGAAAGAGAGCGCCCACGCTCCCCTGAACACAGTGGGGGGGCCACAACCCGCCGAACTCCCTGAAATGCCTGGTTACGGGGGGGTGCCAGTCCCGGGTGACGAAGATGGGGAGCCCTTGTGA
>JBGPCQ010000018.1:0-29150 GCA_041481895.1 Geobacteraceae bacterium
TGAAAAAAAATACAGCCAGCAGTTCGGCAGCAAGGTTAACGTCAAGGCGACCCCGCCGATTGAGGGGGTCCTTTTTGGTTACGGTCTCGACCTCTCCCGCTGCATCGGCTGCCGGCGCTGCGTCTATGGCTGTGTGGCAGAGAACAACCAGTCGCGTGATCCGCAGATCCATTGGATCAGGGTCCTGCAGCTGGACAAGGAAAAAGGCGTCGATCTGTCACATGCCGAGCATTACTACAATCCGGCCAGTGTTCCGGAAAAAGGGCATTTCTACATGCCGGTCCAGTGTCAGCAGTGCGAGAAGCCGCCCTGCGTCAAGGTCTGCCCGGTGCAGGCCACCTGGAAGGAAAACGACGGGATTACTGTTGTCGACTACAACTGGTGCATCGGTTGCCGCTACTGCATGGCGGCCTGTCCCTACGGCGCCCGTCATTTCAACTGGGGCAAGCCCGGGCTACCGGCCAAGGAGATGAACCCCACCACCCACTACCTCGGTAACCGTCCCCGCCCCATAGGAGTGGTGGAAAAGTGCACCTTCTGCATCCAGCGCACCCGCGAACAGCCGGGCCGCTACCCCGCCTGCGCGGAGGCTTGCCCGGTCGGCGCCCGCAAGTTCGGCAACCTGCTCGATCCTGAGAGCGAGATGCGCTACCTGATCGAGAACAAACGGGTCTTTATCTTCAAGGAAGAACTCAACACGCAGCCGAAGTTTTTCTACTTCTACGCGACCTAACCGTCCGCAGGGAGCGCGCAATGGCACTGAAGAATATCTGGTACTTTTTCAAAGGCACACTGGTGCTGACCTCCAAGGGGAGCAAGGCGTACTACTGCTGGGTCCTTTCCCTGCTGGTCCTGATGGCTATCGGCGCCACAGCATACATCCATCAGTTGAGCGAAGGCCTTATCGTTACCGCCATGCGCGACCAGGTCTCCTGGGGTTTTTACATCTCCAATTTCACCTTCCTGGTCGGGGTGGCGGCGGCAGCGGTCCTGCTGGTTATTCCGGCCTATGTCTACCACTGGAAACCGATCAAGGAGATCGCCGTGCTCGGGGAGCTTTTGGCGATATCGGCCATCGTCATGTGCCTGCTCTTCGTGACGGTCGATATCGGTCGCCCCGATCGCTTCTGGCATCTTATTCCCAAGGTCGGCCTTCTCAACTTCCCCCAGTCGCTGTTGGCCTGGGACGTGGTAGTGCTCAATACCTATCTGGCCCTGAACCTGACGATCGCGGTCTACATCCTCTACAACCTCTACTACAAGCGGGAGCCGAACAAGAATTTCACCACCCCGCTGCTGCTCCTTTCGATTCCGTCCGCAATCTCCATTCACACAGTGACGGCATTTCTCTACAATGGTCTCGGCGCCCGGCCTTTCTGGAACTCCTCGATCCTGGTACCGCGCTTTCTCGCTTCGGCCTTCTGCTCCGGTCCGGCGTTCATGATTCTGATCTTCATGCTGGTGCGCAAGTACACCAAGTTCAGGATAGAGGACAAGGCCATCCAGAAGGTGGCCGAACTGATCGCCTACGCAATGTTCATCAACCTCCTCCTGCTCGGGGCAGAGCTCTTCAAGGAGTTCTATACGGATACGGTCCACCTGGCCCCCGTGCAGTACCTTTTCTTTGGGCTGGAGGGCCATTCCGCGCTGGTCCCCTGGATCTGGACGGCGATGGTTTTCAACGTCACCGCCTTTTTGATTTTCCTGATTCCCGAAACACGGAAAAACAACGTGACCCTGGTAATCGGCTGCCTCCTGGTTTTCACCGGGGTCTACATCGAAAAAGGGATGGGGCTGGTCATTCCCGGCTTCATTCCCGATGTCCTGCATGAGATTTACGAGTATGCGCCATCCGGCATCGAAATGCTGCTCTCCATGGGCATCTGGGCCACCGGCCTGTTCGTCTTCACCATGCTCTTGCGGGTGGCCATCCCGATATTGAACGGTGACTTCCATGTCGCCGACGACGGGGTCGGTTCCTACATCGGCGATCAGCTGTTCTTTGTCCAGCAGAAACCTGAAGAAGAGCCGGAATCGGCAGAGTCCAGCTGAACTTCCGGATACTCCACTAACTCGGTGGCGGTATACACGATCAAACCTTGCCGGGAAATATTTCAACGTGCCGGTTTATGGCGTTATGTATTGACATGAAACAGGGATCGGATACTATTTTAGCGCAGTCTTATGTCACCGGCCTGCGATACTCTCCGGCAACCGGTGTGTGCGGCAAGCCGTAAATATTTTGCCTGACAATCCATAATCAGAAAGGGAGTAGCAAGTGAAAAGTCACGTCTGGCGACCACTGTATGTGGTCATTGCTTTTGTCGTCGCGCTGCTGGTGTTTCGCTACTTTTATGTCCCCAAGGACTTCGGCTCCGGGAAGAGGGGTTTCATGTACGCCTTCCATCGCATGTCCAATGAGGGTGAGTGGAAGGCCCAGCCCATAAAATACGGGGTTACCGGCAAGCAGAAAATGCACGAATACTGCGGAGAGTGTCACGGCGCCGAGGTCAAAACCCGTAGTGAAGACCTGCACGGTATCATCCCCTGCGAAAACTGCCACGGGCCGGCGCTCAACCATCCTGAAAACCCCACGAAACTGACCATAGACCGCAGCCGTGAGCTTTGTCTGCGCTGTCACACCAGCCTCCCCTATACGACAAGTGAGCGCAAACGCATCCCCGGCATCAACCCCAAAGAGCACAACTCCGACCTGGAATGCGTTCTATGCCACGACCCGCACAACCCAAGACTGGAGGACAGGAAAAAATGAAGCGTCGAGATTTTCTGAAAAATTGTATCATGGTCATTGCCGGCGCCTCAGTCCCCCTCTCAGCCCTGACGCTGATCGATCCCAAAAAGGTGCTGGCCGCCAATCCCCAGATTCAGTGGGCTTTTCTGATCAATACTGAAAAGTGCGTCGGCTGCGGCTTCTGCGTCAAAGCCTGCAAGACCGAGAACGACATCCCCTTTGACGCCAATGTCACCCGCACCTGGGTGGAACGTTACGTCTACACCAAGGACGACCGGCGTTACGTCGACAGCCCCAAAGGTGCGCTTTACGGCTACACCGAATCGCGCATCGATCTCGGCAGGGGGGAATTCAAGGAGATTGATCCGAAGAATGTCGGCAAGGCCTTTTTCGTCCCGAAACTCTGCAATCACTGCACGACTCCCCCCTGCACGCAGGTCTGCCCGGTCGGCGCCACCTACAAGACCGATGACGGCGTGGTTCTGGTCGACCGTAAATGGTGCATCGGCTGCGGCTATTGCATCATGGCCTGCCCCTACGCCGCCCGCTTTTTCCACCCCGTGCTCAAGGTCGCCGACAAGTGCACCTTCTGCTACCACCGCATAACCAAGGGTCTAGAGACGGCCTGCGTCAATGCCTGTCCCTTTGGCGCGCGCAAGATGTGCAATATTCACGATATCAATGACCCGATCACCCAGATCATCATGAACGAACGGGTCGGGGTCCTCAAGGACGAATTCGGAACCAAGCCTCAGGCCTTCTACATCGGCCTTGCCCAGGAGGTGCGTTAGTCATGGTCGAACAGCTCGCACAACACGTTATGCACGTTCACGGGGACGCATGGACGGTCAAGGAACTTTTCGTCCTGCCGAACGAATACATCTACTGGTCGATCCAGATTGTCATGTACCCCTTCATGACAGGACTCGTGGCGGGGGCCTTCGTGCTTTCCTCCCTCTACCATGTCTTTGGCGTCGAGAAGCTGAAGGAAATAGCCAGATTTTCCCTGGTCTTCTCGTTTGCCCTGCTGCCGGTGGCCATGATGCCGTTGATGCTGCACCTGCAGCAACCCTTGCGAGGGATTAACGTGCTCATGACGCCGCACTTTACCTCGGCGATCTCGGCTTTCGGCATTGTGTTTCTGACCTACGCTTCGATCGTCGCCACCGAACTGTGGCTGGTCTACCGCAAGCATTTCGTGCTGACCGCTCTCGCCTTAAAGGCCGATCAGAATCGCAGCGTGATCGACGCCTTTCGCCTGCTGATCTTCAGGCTCCTGACCCTCGGCGCCTGGGACATCAGCCACGAAGCCATCGAAAAGGATCACAAGGCCTGCAAGATCATGGCGGGGATCGGTATCCCGGTCGCCTGCTTCCTCCATGGCTACGCCGGCTTCATCTTCGGCTCGGTCAAGGCCAACGCCCTCTGGATGACCCCGCTGATGCCGGTCATCTTCATCTGCTCGGCGGTCGTTTCCGGGGTTGCCCTCTGCATCCTCTGCTACGTGGTGGTCCAGGAGATCCGCAAGTTCCTGGCCAGACGGAAGATGGCCCGCTGGGCCAGGGATGCCAGCGCCCCGACCGTTGAAGAGCTCGAAGGCGCCAAGCACGAAGAAGTCATGCTCGCCTCCAACTACCTCCTCTACTTCATGATCGGCGCCATCACCCTGGAAATCCTCGACCTGATTTTCCGTGGGTACACCCAGGTCAAATCCTGGGACATCCTGCGCGAGGTCATCATGGAGCGGGACTTCACCAAGATCTTCATCATGCAGTACGGCATCGGCAACGTCTTGCCGTTCCTCATGATGGTTCTGCCGGGGCGCACGGTGCGCCGCACCACCATCGCCACCGTGTTGGTCATGTTCGGCGTGTTCATGATGCGCTATAATGTGGTTATCGGCGGACAGGCCTTTTCACTGAGCTTCGCCGGATTCATGGATTTCCATCTGCCTATAATCCCGCACGACCTGGAGACATTCAAGGAAGGTCTGTTCGGCGCTCTCACGGTCATAGCCACCCCGTTCGTGCTCTTCTATTTCATCAACAAGTTTCTGCCGGCCTTTCTCAAGGAGGACGAAGCACACTGAACGGACATCATTAGATCGAAGATGGTCACAAAAAGGCCCTCCGTCAGGGAGGGCCTTTTTGTATGTTTTTTTTGGGCAGCAGCGCAGGGCGGAAAAGAACCGTTTCCGGATGGAAACTATTTGTACGTGCCCGCCCCCACCAGCATGTCCGTGTAGCCTACGCGGAGGATGAAAGTGAACTTGTTCGAAGGAATCTTTTTCCCCGGTTTCGGCCACTTGTAGTCAACCCAGCCTTCACCGTTCTTTTTTGCCACATCGACAAATTCGACGAAGATCGGTTTGGGATGCGTCCTGTTCTCGTCGGTGAGTTTGAAAAGGGGCCCCTTCCTGGTCAGTTCGGGCATGAACGGATGGGCCAGCATTTTGCCATCCATGTTCATAAGGAACACATAGGAGTCCTTCCAGACGAATTTACCTTTCGGATTGGCTATTTCAGCAATACCCGCCTCTTTATTTTCCATGAGCATTTTCGCGGCCGCCTTGCACATGGCGACGCATTCGTCCCTGGTTGCCTTTTGCTCTGCGCATGCGACACTGGTCAGGGTGAACCCGAAAAGCATCCCCAACAGCAGGGTTGCCAACTTTTTCATTTTCCCCTTTTCCTTCCCCACCACACACTTCCTTTTTCGCATCGAATTTCAATAACAGTTACAACGCTTGGGACACCTCGTGCTCGGCAATCTCCTCTATTTCGCGGTAAATGGCGATCATCACGCCGGTATCGCTCCATTTCTTCGCCACAGCAACGATGAGGGAGCAGGCATGGACAAGTGTCCCGGAGAACACCATGATTCCGACCAGCCGTTCATCATCCAGCTCCATCAGGTAGCAGCTGAAGATACCGACCAGGAGCATCGAGGCAAACCAGAAAAGCTCCGGCCCCCTGAACGGGTTCTCCATGGTAGTGAGGAAGTTGATGTAATACCGGGAAAGGCCGACCGTCTTTTTCATGAACTCCCGGACTTCATCACCGCTGTGTTTTAGATAGGCATACGCCAGGAAATGCTCGCTGGCCCTCTGTTTCCCCTGCTCCATCCGCTCGTGCACGTATTTGTCGATCGCCGTTTCAATAGTTTCGGTTTTCATGACCCACCTCCCCACACATCCATTTCTGTCGGCGCCTTTCCGGTCAAGTGACCGGGCTGGATCTTTATGCTTATTCCTTATTCATAAAGTGTGCCGGACAGTACTTAAATATCAGCGGGCATGAGAGTCTACAAGATAAGTATACTCTACTCACCGCATTTTGCCAAGGGACGGGCGCCGCAGGATCCCGGCAGAGCATGCCGGCTGCCGGCGAATTGACTCCAGCCGGGACATTGTGCACAATAAACAGGCAAAATCGGTCAGCCCGACACCATGACATACGATGCGGGAGTGAGTGCGGTAAATTCACTTTGACACGAGCGGGTCGCGAACGCTACAATGTCCCCATGCTGCAAAAAATTACGGACGTCACCGGCGTCATCCTCGTGGGGGGAAAAAGCAGGCGCATGGGACTGGACAAGGCTTTCCTGGAGATAGAAGGGATGCCCCTGTTTGAACGGGTGCTCCATGTTTTCAGGGCCGCCTTCACCAGGACCATCCTTATCGGCAGCAATGCCGAACGTTTTGCCGGCTCCGGCCTCACCCTCTACCCCGACATCTATCCCGGCAGCTCCCTCGGCGGGCTCTATACGGCCCTTGTCCACGCGGGAACGCCCTATATCTTCGTGTCCGCCTGCGACATGCCGTTTCCGAGCAGTGCCGTGGCCCGCTACCTGGTCTCCCTGCGGGATGGATTCGATGCGGTCGTGGCAAAAAGCGCGAACGGGTACGAGCCGCTCTTCGCCCTCTACGCGACAAGCTGCCGGGAACCGGTCCGCCGGCTTCTGGAAAGCGGCAATTCCTGCATCTTCGACCTCTACCCCGGGATGAACGTCAGATACGTGCCGCTGGCTGAGCTGGCGGGTCTCGACGGCGAAGAGAGGGCCTTCGTCAACGTCAATACCCCGGAAGAATTCGCCCGGGTCACCCGGAAAGGGAACCAATGAGCATGAAGGGAGTCTCGTTCGTGGCAAAATCGGGGACCGGTAAAACCACACTTATCGAAAAGGTTCCTCCATGGAACTGACTGATTCCTTCGGCCGCAGGATCAATTATCTCCGCCTCTCGGTCACCGACCGGTGCAACCTCCGCTGCCGGTACTGCATGCCCGGGGAAGGGGTCCCTCCCCTGCCCCATGGCGCCATCCTCAGTTACGAGGAACTCCTGTTCATAGCCCGCACTGCCGTGCGGCTCGGTATCGAAAAGGTCCGGGTCACCGGCGGCGAGCCGCTCGTCAGGAAGGGTATCGCCCCGTTCCTCGCGCGCCTGGCGGAGATCCCCGGTTTGCAGCACCTGGCGCTGACCACCAACGGCCTGCTCCTTGAGGAAATGGCCGACAGCCTGCATGACGCCGGGGTGCAGCGGCTCAACATCAGCCTCGACTCCCTGCGCACCGCAACATTCGCCGCCATCACCCGGGGAGGGGATATTCGCCGGGCACTGGCGGGGATCGCCGCTGCCGAACGGGCCGGCTTCCCGGCGCCCAAGATCAACATGGTGGTGATGCGGGGAGTAAACGACGACGAGGTGGTCGACTTCGCCGCCCTGACCCTCGACAAGCCGTACGCCGTTCGGTTCATTGAATACATGCCCACAACGGGCGAAGAGGGGTGGCAATTCCTTGCCATCCCCGGCCAGGAGGTGCTGGAGCGGATCGCCCGGCGCTACCCCCTGCACCCTATTGACAAAGGAAAATTCGCCGGACCGGCCAAAGATTTCAAAATAGCCGGCGCCGCCGGCACCCTCGGCTTCATTACTCCCGTCTTCGGTCACTTCTGCGGCGACTGCAACCGCATTCGCGTAACGTCGACCGGCATGGCCAAGGGGTGCCTCTTCTCCGACGAGGAATTCGACCTGAAACCGCTGCTCAGGGCCGGCGACACCGCGGGACTTGAGGAGGCCCTGCGCCGCGTGGTCTGCATCAAGCAGGACCGGCACCGGTTGTCAGAGGAAGAATCTGGAAACCGGCAGTTCGACATGTCGAAGGTGGGAGGATGAAAAACAAGTATGAAGTATGAGCCGGGTGAGAGTGAGAATTTGAGGGGAATGGGGTCATGCCAGCCAGAGTCGTTGCAGTCTGTATAAGCGCACACAAGGGAGAGCGGAAAACGCCCGTTGCCTGCGTGGAACTCAAGGAAAATTACGGCATCATCGGCGATGCCCATGCCGGAGAGTGGCACCGCCAGGTAAGCCTGCTGGCGCAGGAGAGCATCGAAAAGATGCAGCGCCTCGGCCTTGATGTGGCTGCGGGCGATTTTGCCGAAAATATCACCACGAGCGGCGTGGAACTTTTCTCGCTGCCGCTCGGGACCCGTCTCGACATTGGCGATACCCTTCTCGAAGTCACCCAGATCGGCAAGGAGTGCCACACCCGCTGCGCCATTTATCACCAGGCGGGGGACTGCGTCATGCCGAAGGAGGGGATCTTCGCCCGGGTGCTGCAGGGGGGGGCGATCCGGCCGGGCGACACCATCCGCATCAGCGGCTAGCGCTCCCCCCCCTTGGCCGGGCCCGGTCAGATCAGCAGCGGCTCGTGCTTCACCTCATCCTTCCTCACCAACTCCTCGGCCTTGGGGAAATCCTCTTCCGCCACGTGCACCTGCATCGGTCCGATACCGAGAGCCGGTTCGCGCCGCAGGAAATATTCAATCCCGCCCTCGTCCAGAACCCGCTTCACCCGGCCCAGGTCACGCTCGTCTTTCGGGTCGTAAAAAACCGCCATGATGTTCACCTCCTCATGCCTTTTATTTTATTGTACCACTTTTTTCCTGAAAGGGATTGCCGGCCAAAATTTCCCGTGCAGGAGCGATATTTCAGGACAGGAATAGCTGGTATGCGATATTCCCGAGCAGTTCGCCGAAGCGGAATCCTGGCTGGAGGGGATACGCACGGGAAAGAGAAAGGCGCTTTTTTTTGAAAGCGTTTTGGTCGAATGCACGTATGTCTTGACGAAGTTTTACGGAGTGCCCAAGAATGAGGCGGTGGCCCCCCTCACAGGATTGTTGCATTACAAGGGAATCGTCAACGACGACAAGGATATCCTGTTGGAAGCGCTGGCACTCTTTGCCGGGAAGAGTCTCGATCTGGCAGACTGCATGGTGCTTATCAGGGCAGAAAAACAGGTTACGGGGTGATTACGTTTGACAAGGCACTGAAGAAGCTGGCGCACGGTTCGTGAGAGGTCACGCGACTCTAAAGGAAATCCGCGACAACAACAAGGGTCTATCATCTGCTAAAAAACGATGACAGACCCTTATTTGTTACAAATTCATCTAGATTCCGCTTGAGAACGGAAAAGTTTCCTCTTCCCGCCGATTCCGCCCCGGCAACGCCGGAGCGGCCGGAGCCGGGCTCCTACGTCTGACCTTAATAGGGATAATAATAAATCGGCGGAGGAGGCGCTACTGCCCGGTAATAACGACGCGGTCCCCGGTCAACCGTCGGAAGCTGGTTCCCGTTGGCATACATGCATTGCATGTATGCATAGTCATAGCGCTGTTGGGCCTCCCATCCGGCTGCCTGACCCGCATTGGCTCCCTCCGCCGTGCCGACGAGGAGCCCGCTGCCGGCGCCGATGGCCGCGCCCGCTGCCGGATTACCGGTAGCCGCACCGATAGCCGCGCCGAGTCCGGCGCCGATGACCGTACCTACGACTGCCCCGCTCGCCGTGTTCTGATTGGCAACTTCCTGAGGGGCAGTCCCGATCCGTTGACTTGCCCACTGCCTGCAGGTCACGTCTTCCGCCTGGAACTTTTCAAACGTTTTATCGGCGCCCGGAAGCACCATGACGCTAGGCCCCGTTGGGAGAGTTGCGCAGCCGCTCAGCATCAGCACCGCCAGCACAGCCACTGTTCTTTTCCCGATATTCAACATGTAAATCACCCCTTTTAGCTCTAGACTTAGAAGGGGGACTCGCCTTCAGTCACCCCTTCGGACACTGCCTGACTGAGATCAGTTTCCTATCCCCACGTCAGCTGTCATCTTCTCCCGCCTCCGCCTCTGCCGGACGAACCACCGAATCCGCCATGCATGGATGAACCGCCACCCCTGGCGCCGCCGGAGAAAGTCTGGCCGGCCATTCTGCCGCCGCCAAAGGACGGACTCCCCATGCTTCTCATGCTGCTATGCGCGAACGAGGCGTTCATCCTGGTGCCGGAAGACTGCACTGCGGCCGTTCTGCCACCCCTCTGGAAGGCCGGGTTGCCCGAGCGGAAAGCTGGAGCACCCGTCCGAGCGGCCGGGCCGCCCCTGCGGAATGCCTGGCTGCCATTGGTCCGGGAGCCGTTAAGGTCATGCCGCCCGCCCCGCTGCACCCCTGCGGAGTTAAACCCGTGCCTATTGTTGACGCCGATCCCGGCAAAGGTTCTACCATGGAAACGCCCCACCGGATTGATGCGGAACACCCGGTTCGACCGGAAGTCGCGGAAGTGGTTGGAGACGAAGAACACCCCGTTCCCGAAGAAGCACTGTCGGTGGAAGTCGTTCAGGATGAAGAAGCCGGAGAACCCGAAGTCAGCATACCAGAACGGGTAGGGAACCCAGGAGTAGAGGTAGTTGTAGTAGGGCGGTGGCGCGTAGTACGTCACCACCGGTGGCCCCTCGGTGGTATAGTATTCGTCCAGTACCGCCTGGTCGGGGTATATTTCGGCTTCCGCCGGCGGGACTCCAGCACGCTGATCAACGCTGTAGGGACTGACGGCCAGCATCAAGCCGGCGTTGACATCTCTCAGTCTCTTCAGGGCCTCATCCCTGCTCAGCGCGATCTTGTGGGCATCCGCGGCGGCACCCACCGATTTCTCCAGCTCACCTATGATGTCGGGTGTGACCGGGTAGTCGGCGACCCAGCCGTTCCGCGGGACGATTCCCGCATTCCCCAGGATGCTCTCGGCTTCGGCTTCATTATCGTAGGTTCCAAGCCCCAACGCCGCTGTCAACTGTATGGCCAGGTTTCCTTCCCGGACCAGTTGTTGCGCTATCGGCGGCTGGCGTGAATTCGCCCCATACGTCTGGGCAAACACGACGGCCGGCAGCAACAGCAACAGGAGGCTAGCGAAGATTACCCATCCTTTTCTGAATACTGTCTTTTTCATGGCTGGTTTTCTCTTCTTCGCATTCATCTTTTGCCTCGCGAAGAACGCTCTTTCTGCGGCCATCTTGAACGATCCCGCGGCCAAGCCGTACGACGGCTTTCCCCGGCATCGTCCCACGAGCCGCTGAATTTTCTCCTTCCTACACTTATTATAACGCATAACGCATGTCGAAGGTTGACAAAAAAAGGGGAGTGGAGGCGTCGGAACAACAGATGGAACAGGGTACGTTTGTCGCAAAACTACGTGTTCCCTCTGTCTTCCGCTTTATTTTTGGAGAATGTTCGGCCTTGATTAATGGGATTAGCGGCGTATAATGGGGCGGGTTATAAATTTCATTTTTCATACGTGCGAGGATGCTCTGATGACCGACACTGCAGAACAGGAACAGATTACGTCCGGCCTTTCCAGCATCCGGCGCAAGCACCGATGGCTGGCGGGGATATTCATCATCTACATCCCCGCGGTCTGCCTGCTCTACTTCCTGAAGCTCCCCGGCTGGCTCGTGATGAGCACTGCCGTTTTCCTCATCGGCCTGGGGATCGTCATCGCCTTCATTATCGGTCTCGCCCCCTGCCCCGCCTGCGGCAAGCCGTTCCATGTCCGGGGGATGGGGGGGAGCATCTTCACCGGCACCTGCATGCACTGCGGAGTTGCGTTAAGGCAAGGATGAATTATGCATTATGAAAGCTGAGTGCTGAAAACTGATTAATGCGGTGAACTAACCACACACAACGTACGGAAACCGCCACCCGTAGGGAGACATCCGCCGTATGACAGCTCTGCTGAAACACCTCGTTTCCTTGGGGAAAGCCATACTCCCCTGCCTGCTTGCGTGTATGGCTGCCGGTTGCGTTCCCGCCACGACAACCCCCATCCCCACTGTCAGTTTCAATCGGGACAATGCGCCGCGTCATCATGTCCTGCTCGTGTTCCTGCCGGGACGACACAACGATCCCGTCAGCTACGACGAAGAGGGGTTCGTCGCTGCGGTGCGCCGGGCAGGCGTTCAGGCGGACATGATGGCCGTCGACGCCCACCTGGGATACTACCAGGAGTACACGTTCCTGCCGAGGCTCAAGGAAGATGTCATCACCCCGGCCAAACAACAGGGATACCGGCAGGTCTGGCTGGTCGGCATTTCCCTCGGCGGCTTCGGCGCACTCTGGTACGACATCGAAAATCCCGGCGACCTGGCAGGGGTGGTAGCATTGGCCCCGTATCTCGGCGACCCGGAAGTCGTCGGCGAGGTCAGGCTGGCCGGGGGGTTGGCCGCCTGGAATCCGCCCCAGGACGGAGTGATTGACGATCAGCACAAAATATGGCGGGGGATGAAAACCTACACTGAGCGGGAGAAGAGCGGAAAGCGGCTTTTTCTCGGCTACGGTCTGCAGGACAAGTTTGCCGAAGCCGACGGACTGCTGGCCGCAGTGCTGCCGCCTGACCAGGTTTACTCCATCGCGGGGGGGCACGACTGGCCCACCTGGAAAGTCCTGTGGGACCGGGTCCTCCGGGGTTTGCCCCTGCCAAGGTGAGCGCAACCGGGAGTGTGCAGTATCACCCCGTCAAGTGCGGCCCCAGGCTGTCGATCTCTTCCTTCTTCGGCAGAGGGACTGCGACCTCCATGCCGCCGGTATCCGGAGCATAGACAACCGCAAACAGGCTCCCTTGCTGCCGGATCATCTTCTCAACTTCTTTCGTGGTCACGCCGCAGGCAGCCGCATACCCTTCGGGAGAGGTCATCGCATAGCCTTCATTACCCAGTTCGCTGACAGTGGCGGCCCAGGCGGGGCGGGACTCGACTTCGAGGATATTGGCCCCGGGGCCGCTACGAGTAAAGATACCGAGTCCCAGCCTGATGATGATCAGCTCAGCCGAACGTCTGATCTTTTCTATAACAACTTTTTCCCGTTTCATATTCCTCCCGGGGGTACCGTCAACAGGTCGACTGTTCCGGATAAGTATACCAAAGATTTTATATTTATTGACCGGCGCTGGACATCCCCCGTCGGCCATGGTTGACTTGAAGAAAAGGGACAGGCCCCGGACGGGCAGAATGGGGATTTTTATGCAACGCACAATCATCGGCATCATCGGCGCGGGCTCGGCGGTCAGGGAAACCCTCTCAAGGGCAGAGGAGACCGGTCGGCTCATCGCCTGCTGCGGCTTCCTGCTTGTCTGCGGAGGACTGGGAGGAGTCATGGAGGCCGCGGCAAAGGGGGCGAAGGGGGCCGGGGGCACCACGGTGGGGATACTCCCCCAGGCAGACCGGCAGAACGCCAACCCGTACATTGACATTCCGATCGCCACCGGCTTCGGCGAAGGGAGGAACGTCATCATCGTTCGGACCGCCGACCTCATCATCGCCGTGGGGGGCGAGTACGGCACCCTCTCGGAAATAGCCTTCGCCCTGAAAATGGGGAAGCCGGTCATCGGCCTCGGTACCTGGGAAATCCCGGGCGTAACGAAGGCCGCGACCCCTATGGAAGCAGTGGAAATGGCCCGGGTGCTTCTATCCGAAATGATCGACCCTGCCAATACCTGAAAATCAGCGCTCATCCGGCCCCTATTTAACCGCGTATTCCCCATAACCTTGCCACATTTTATCCTCCCTCTGCCAAAACCATCGAACTTTCCATTGAATTCCTTTCTTAAAAGCCGTAGTATCAGCTGACTCCGCCCGCTGCCAACGTTCTGAATGATAAACGAGAACTTCGTCCGGTCATCCGCGGAAGCATTAACTCCATGATAATTGACACTGATCAAGCCACATGACTGAATCGACTGAAAACCCGACCATCGACGAACCGGACTACGGTCCGGGTCTCCGCACCATCCGCAAGCGACGCTGGTGCTTGTGGGCGGAGATTCTTGTCTACCTGCCGGCGATGATGGTCACGATGAAGATTTCGCCGACCTATTGGGCACTGGCCGTCGTTTTTGCGGTCTGGTTCATTATGCTCTGGGTTGTCGTCGGCTATTCGGCCCTCGCCCGCTGCCCCCGGTGCGGCAACTATTTCCACATGCACGGCATGACCCTCTTCTACCTTCGTAAGTGCCTGCATTGCCAGTTGCACCTCAAGGCGGACAAGAACAAACAACTCGAAATCTGAAGCGCGGAAGTAAAACTTTATGGCTGCCGCGCAACATAATTTTCTTTGCGTCTTTGCGTTAAAGCTTTTGACTTTTTCAGGAGTTTGAACTTGGTATCCTCACCTGAAATAAAAAAGTTCAAAATATTCGACAGCCACTTCCACATCATCGACCGGCGCTTCCCCCTGATCCCCAACCAGGGCTATCTCCCCGAAGATTTTTCCTGCGCGGACTACCTGGACCGGACCCGGGACTATAACCTGGCAGGGGGAGCAATTGTATCCGGCTCCTTCCAGGACTTCGACCAGACCTACCTCCGCGCCGCCCTGCAGCAGCTCGGCCCCCGCTTCGTAGGGGTGACCCAGCTTCCCGCAGCGGCCCCCGACGCTGAGATTCTCGAACTGAACGGACTCGGGGTGCGGGCGGTCCGCTTTAACCTTAGGCGGGGGGGGAGCGAAGGGGTGGAGCACCTGGCAGAGATGGCCAGGCGGATCCATAAGCTGGTCAACTGGCACGTGGAGCTCTATGTCGACTCCCGGGAACTGGCCGGACTGTTCGCCACCCTGGTGGCCCTCCCGGCGGTCAGCATTGACCACCTGGGGCTGTCCGGCGAAGGTCTGCCGGTCCTGCTCAGGCTGGCGGAACAGGGGGTCCGCATCAAGGCGACCGGCTTCGGCCGGGTCGACTTCGATCTCAAAAACGCCCTGCAAAAACTGCACAAGGCCAATCCCGCTGCCCTGATGTTCGGCACCGACCTCCCCTCTACCCGGGCGCCGCGCCCCTATGCGGACGAAGACCTGGAGCTGGTCGTGGCTGCCCTGGGCGAAGCGGGTGCGCGGCAGGTGTTGTACGAAAACGCCATCGCCTTTTATCGTCCCCGGGAAGTACGGTGAGCATGCCCGGCACTCCCCCCCTGTGCGTAACAGGGCATTGTCTCGACGTTAAACTGCAGGATGAAATCGACCCGGAATCAACCGGGAAAAGGATCCCTTTGATGCACAGACACGATTACATACATGGCTATTCAGAACGGGAAAACTCCCGCCTCTACGATCAGGCCGGCACGCTCACCGAGCTTCTGCATGGCGACACCCTCTACCCGGCCGGCAGCCATGTCCTCGAAGCAGGGTGCGGCGCGGGCGCGCAGACGGTCATCCTGGCCAGGAACAGCCCCGGCGCCAGTTTCACCTCCGTCGACATCTCGCCGGCATCCCTGGCTGCCGCGCAAAGCCTGATCGCGAGGGAAAAAATCGAGAACGTAACGTTCCGGGCAGCCGATATTGTTGATCTCCCGTTTAAAGCCGAAACGTTTGATCACATTTTCGTCTGTTTCGTCCTGGAACACCTGGAAAACCCCGTCGAAGCTTTGCGGTACCTGAAAAGGGTCGTGAAGAAAGGGGGCTCGATAACAGTTATCGAAGGGGACCACGGGTCGGTCTCCTTTCACCCGGAAAGCCGGGCGGCGCGGCAGACCATCCAATGCCTGATCCACGTCCAGGCGCGGCTCGGCGGAAATGCCCTGATCGGCCGCCAGCTCTACCCCCTGCTCAAGGACTCCGGTTTCGTCAATCCCGTGGTTGCCCCGCGCATGGTTTACGTCGATTCGGCCAGACCGGAACTTGTGGAAGGTTTTACCAGGAATACCTTTATCGCCATGGTGGAAGGGGTCAGGGAACAGGCGCTGGCGTATCAGCTCATCGATGAGGCGCGCTGGGCGCAGGGGATTGCCGACCTGTACGCCACCACCAGTGACAATGGAGTGTTCTGCTATACCTTTTTCAAGGGGATGGCGACAAGGGCATGAGCCCGGGCTACGGTACGATAAAAAGTGGAGAGGGTGGGGAAAAGCATGGCGAAAGGGTTTAACTCGAACCGGGAGCGGCAGGAGCTGATCAATTCGTTCGGCAAGAAGCTCGGCAAGCGAGCGTCATTCCGGTGTGAATGGTGCGACGAGACAGACGATCTGCGCATCTGGGACTACCGCCCCAAAGCCGACCCCTCCGGAGAAACCCTGGCGCTTCTGTGCGGCGCGTGCCGGGAACTGGCGGATGGGAAAATGGGGGACGAAAAACACCTCCACTCCCTACGCAATGCGCTCTGGAGCGACATCCCGGCAATCGCCGAAGGCGCTGCCCGCGTCCTCGCCCGCAGCCGCGCGGCGTGGGTGCGTGATGCCATTGAGGAAAGCCTGATCGAAGAGTCGGTTAAACGTGAACTGTTGGGGTAATGGCGGGGGGGACCCCTGCCGCAAATGAGGCAGGAAATACCTTATTACAGTTTAAGCAGACCAAGAATTATGAGAGTGATGGAGAGCATTATAATCACAACGAAACCGATCACCGTCTTGTCCCTGTTCCGTGCCCCGTTGAGATAAGTCTGCCAGATGTCCTTTACAAGCGCTGTTACGTTCTTCATGACGTATTAACCAACCTCCGGTATGCTTTTAGCCTCTGTGCGGATCTGCATAAATCCGCTCACGGCACTGCCTAACCTATACATGGTTATAGCAACAAACATGCCAGCTGCTTCTTTGTTTCCGCGCTGCCTCTGTTACTCGTCCAGATCTACGGGCATTATGGCTTCCAGTTCGCCGCCACCCTTCCCCTGTGCGAAATCGTCAACCATGCCGTCAATGTTGTTCCTGACGAAGGACTTGAGGCCGTTTTCCAGTTGTTCTTTCTGCGCCTTCGCGTAGCCGGGAATCTGCCGTATTTCGTAGTGGACATGGGGGCCGGTGGACCGCCCCGTGCTGCCGGAAAGCGCAATCACCGTCTTCGTATCGACCTTGTCCCCCGCCTGAACCAGAATCTCCGAATTATGGCCGTACATCGTGACATACCCCGCCCCGTGCTCTATCACCACCAGGTTGCCATAGCCTTTGTAGGAACCCGCGAAATAGACGGAACCCTTCTGGGTCGGATAGACCGGGGTCCCGAGCGGGACCGAGATATCATAGCCGTTGTGGTAGACCATCCTGCCGCTGCCGAACGGATCAAGGCGCAACCCGATGCCCGATGTGACTACTCCGTTATCGACGGGGGAAACCCGGTCAGCCAGGGCAAGCTGCGGCAAAAGAAGCAAAAAAAACGCTAAACCAAGTAATTTTGTCATAGTTCGCCATTTATCGGCTCAGGGCCGATATCCGTAACATATCAATATTGTTTATTTTTACAGGAGCAGTGAAAACTCTCACTCCCCGGCATGAATAAGCATGCACATACTGGGCCACATTTTAGACGTTTCCCGGTCATCACTTCTCGAGCAGGCTCTTTCCCGTCATTTCCGCCGGCTGGGGCAGCCCCAGGATTTCCAGCATGGTCGGCGCGATGTCCGCCAGAATACCGGGGCGCAGCTTCGCCCCCTTGCGGGAGTCGTCCACGAGGATCAGCGGGACCCGGTCGGTGGTATGAGCGGTATGGGGTCCGCCGTTTTCATCCACCATGGTCTCGGCATTGCCGTGGTCCGCGGTGATGAGCACCCTCCCCCCCTTGGAGCGCACCTTTGCCACAAGCTTTCCCACGCAGTCGTCAACCGCCTCGATGGCCCGGATGGCCGCCGGCAGTATACCGGTATGCCCGACCATATCGGCATTGGCCAGATTCAGAACGATCACGTCGTACCTCTCCTCATCGAGCCGTTTCAAGAGTTCGTCGGTGACGGTGTAGGCACTCATCTCCGGCTTCAGGTCGTAGGTCGCAACCTCCTTGGGGGAAGGGATGAGCAGACGCTCCTCGTTGGGAAAGGGGACTTCGCTGCCGCCGTTGAAGAAAAAAGTGACGTGGGCGTATTTCTCGGTCTCGGCGATGCGGAGCTGGGTGAGGCCGGCCCTGCCGAGGAGCTCGCCGAGAATGTTTTTCAGCACTTCTGGGCCGAACGCCACCGGCAGGTGGAAGGTCTCGTCGTAGGTGGTCATACAGACATAGGAGGCGAGACGGGGCCATACCTTGCGCTGGAACCCCGAAAAATCGGGGTCGGTGAAGGTGCGGGTGATCTCCCGGGCCCGGTCGGAGCGGAAGTTGAAAAAGATGAGACCATCTCCTTCCCTCACCTGCCCGACCGCCCCGCTCCCGTCGGCCATGACCGCCGGCATGACGAACTCGTCGGTCACTCCGTCCAGGTAATTCTTTTCGATAGCCAGAGCCGCTGACGCGAACAGCGTGCCCTCCCCGTACACCATTGCCGCGTATGCTTTCTCGACCCGCTCCCAGCGGTTGTCCCGATCCATGGCATAGTAACGGCCGATCACCGTGGCGATCCGCCCCACCCCGATGCGGGAGATCTCTCCTTCCAGTTGGGCGAGGTAATCCGCTCCGCTCTTCGGCGGGGTGTCGCGGCCGTCCATCAGACAGTGGACAAAAACTTCCTGCAACCCCTCCCGGCGCGCCAGTTCCAGCAGGGCATAGAGGTGGGTGTTGTGGGAGTGGACCCCGCCGTCGGAAAGGAGGCCGGCCAGGTGGAGCCGCCCGCCGGCAGCCCTGGTCTTGGTGATGCAGTCGAGCAGGACGGGATTGGTGAAAAAATCGCCGTCCACGATGGCCTTGCTGATGCGGGTCAGGTCCTGATAGACGGTCCGTCCGGCGCCGATATTCAGGTGCCCAACTTCCGAGTTCCCCATCTGGCCGGGGGGCAAGCCCACCGACATACCCGAGGTGCCGATATCCGTGCAGGGGTAGGCAGCGCAGAGCCCCGTCATGTTGGGGGTCCTCGCCTGGGCAATCGCGTTGTTCTCCCGCCGGGGGTTGATCCCCCAGCCGTCCAGGATCATCAAAAGTAGGGGGTGTTTCGGCATGTCTCCTCCATAAGTAAGAAGTAAAACGTGAGACGTCAGAAGCACAAAAGAATGACGCCTTTCGCTCTTCACGTCTCACGTCTCACATCTCACATCTCACGATCCGTCAATGATGATAAGGTTCTTTGTTCAAGATAGTAAAACCCCGGTAGATCTGTTCCAGGAGGAATATCCGCACCATCTGGTGGGTAAAGGTCATCCGGGACAGGGCAAGCGTCATCGCGGCACGGGCGCGGAACTCTTCGGAAAAACCATAGGCGCCCCCTACTGCGAAAACCAGTTCACCGGTGCCGCGGTCCCGCTCCGCGCCGAGGAAAGCGGCCAACTGGGGCGAGGTCAACGCATCACCCCGTTCGTCGAGGAGGATGAGCCGGGCATTTTTAGGCACTGCTTTCATAAGCCGCAGGCACTCTGTCTCTCGTCCCGCCTCCGCCTGAGCCCCCTTTTCCTCCCTGGCCTCACCGATTTCCAGCGGCAGGTAGCGGCGGATGCGGCCGGCATATTCCTCAATGCCGCGCCTGACCCACTCCTCCTGGGTCTTGCCGACCCAGAGGACCCTGATCTTCACGGCTCCCTGTCTTCCCAACGGTATTCGGCGGGGATTTCAACTTTCGGCGCCGCGCACCAGAGTTCGTCCAGGTTGTAGTAGCGGCGGATATCCTCCTGGAAGATGTGGACGATGATGTCGCCGTAATCGATGACGATCCACTTCCCCTCCTTCACCCCTTCGATGTCGAGCGCCTTGCCGAATTTCTTGAGCCCCTGCCGTACGGAATCGGCAATGGCCTGGGTCTGCTTGTCCGAGCGCCCCGAAGCCAGCACCAGGAAGTCGGCAATGCTGGAGAGCCGCCCTATCTCAAGGATAGCGACATCCAGCGCCTTCTTGTCCAGCGCCAGGGCGGCGCATTTGATAGCCCTCTCCTGCGTCGTCAGCTTAATCTTATCGCGCATTCGCGTATAACCTCTGTTCCTTTATGTAATGTTCGACCGCTGCCGGCACCAGGTACCTGACCGAACGGTCGAGCCGCGCCAACTCTCGAATGGCGCTGGATGATATAGCGAGGGGGACCCCCTCCAGGTAGTAGACCGAATATCCCGACCGGTGGGCAAGCCGTTTTTCCGCGCCATAGTAGCAGAACTCGTGGGCTATGGCATCCGGCAGGGCCTGGTCGGGAGCAGGCACCCGGGCCTCCGGACGCTCCGCAACGACAATGTTGCACAGGGAGAATATCGCCGCATACTCATGCCAGGAGCCGATATCGAGGAATGAATCGCTGCCGATAATGAAGAAGAATTCGTCCTCGGGATGTTCACTCCGGAAGGCATGGAGAGTGTCGATCGAATAGGATTTACCGCCCCGCTTCCCCTCGATGTCGGACAGATCGAAAAAGGGATTGCCTTCTATCGCCCGCCGCACCATTTCATAGCGGCCCGCAAACGGCAGGTCTTCCGCGAGCGGCTTGTGGGGAGGGGTCGCTGCCGGCACGAATACGACCTTTGCCAGGCCGAAGCGGTCCCGCACTTCCTCGGCTATGCGGAGATGGGCGATGTGGATCGGGTTGAATGTGCCGCCTAAGATGCCGATTTTCATATAAATTCCTTGGCATTAACAGGGAACGCGATTTTTTCGCAAGATCAAGGCTGTCAAGGAAGCGCGCGGAGGCGTAGCACCCTTCGGGCATAAACATCGCTACGCCGCACAAGGGCTTCCGAAGACTTATGCAGAGATTGCGGACAATTCGCCCTGCGAATTGGACAGCGCAGGCTGCCCGTAGGGCGAGGCCCTTGGGCCGAGTCAAAAGGCGCGTTCCCTTACAGCCTTACCTGTCCGTCGCCGTAGACGATGAACTTTGTCGTCGTCAAGTCCTCCAGCCCCATCGGGCCGAATGAGTGGAGCTTGGTGGTGGAGATGCCGATCTCCGCCCCGAGCCCGAGCTGGTTGCCGTCGGCAAAGCGGGTGGAGGCGTTGACGAGCACGGTGCTCGAGTTCACCTCGCGGATAAAGCGCTGGGAATTGCCGTAGTCGGAAGTTACGATGGCTTCCGTGTGGAGCGAGCCGTACCTGTTGATGTGGTCGATCGCTTCGTCCAGATCGTCCACGACACGGCAGGCGAGAATCAGTTCCAGGTACTCGGCATGCCAGTCTTCTTCCGTGGCGGGCGCGGCATTGGGAACGAACTGGCGGAAACATTCGTCACCGCGCAGCTCGACGTTCAGCCCGGTGAGCACCCCGGCGATGCGGGGGATGAAGGTCTCCGCGATGTCCTTGTGGATCAGGAGGGTCTCCAGAGCGTTGCAGACGCCGGGACGCTGGGTCTTGGCATTGACGATGATCCGCTCCGCCATCGCGAAGTCGGCGGAGGCGTCCGCGAAAATGTGGCAGACCCCCTTGTAGTGCTTGATGACCGGTATCTTGGAATGCTCCACCACGAAGCGGATCAGGCTCTCGCCGCCGCGGGGAATGATCAGGTCGATGAACTCCTCCTGCTTGAGAAGTTCCAGCACCCCTTCCCGCTCCACGAAAGGGACAACCGTAAGGGCGGCAACCGGGATGGCGGACTTCGCCATCTCTTCCTGGAGAACCCTGGCAATGGCCATGTTGGAATGGATGGCCTCCGACCCCCCCCTCAGGATCACGGCATTGCCGCTCTTCAGGCAGAGGGCCGCAGCATCGGCAGTCACGTTAGGTCGCGCCTCGTAAATTATGCCGATGACCCCGAGTGGAATCCGCATTTTCCCGACCATCAGGTTATTGGGCCGTTTCCACATCCTGGTGACTTCTCCCACCGGATCGGGGAGGACGGCCACCTCCCGCAGACCGTCGGCCATTGCCGTGATCCTCGCCTCATTGAGCATGAGCCGGTCGAGCATGGCGTCCGAAAGCCCTTTCCCGGCGCCCGCTTCAAGATCCTTCCGGTTCTCCTCGATCAGGTGCAGGGTGTTGCTCACCAGGGCCCGTGCCATTGCGACAAGGAGGTCGTTCTTTGCTCCGGACGAGAGCCTGGCCATGGCAATGGATGCCTGGCGGGCATCAACGGCAATTCTTCGGATTTTTTCGGCAATGGTCATAACTGAAACCTCCATAAATCTTTACCACGGAGACATAGAGAAAACCTTAAAAATTGAATGGGACGTGGATCAAATCGGAAAAGGCGGATTTTAAAGGCTTTACCCGAATAAAGGTTTAGGTTTTGCCTGATCCGCAGTTATCCGATTTTTCCGCCTTTTCTGCGTCCCAATATGCCTTTCGGCCTTTCTCCGTGCTCCGTGCCTCCGCGTCTCCGTGGTGAAATGCTTTTCAGGATAAAACGACCAGATTGTCCCGATGGATGATCTCATCCCCGTACCTGTATCCCAGTATCTCCTCGATTTCGGCACTCTTGCGGCCCATGATGGAGGCGATTTCCTTGTGGGAGTAGTCGGTGATGCCCCGAGCGAATTCTGCCCCGTCCGGACCGCAGACCCGTACAGAGTCGCCCCGGTCGAAATCCCCCTCAACCCGGATGATGCCGGAAGGGAGGAGGCTCCTGCCGTGCTGCGACAGTACGTTGCGGGCGCCTTCGTCGACAATGACCCGTCCTTTCGCCCTGAGCGTGTAGGCAATCCAGTGCTTCCGGCTCGGGAGGCTTTCCGTGGCGGCCAGGAACAGGGTTCCCACCTCCTCGCCCGCCATGGCGCTGCTCAGAATGCCGGGGACCTTGCCGTTGACGATGAGGGTGGCGACACCCGATTTGCCGGCTTTCTTCGCTGCCGCCAGCTTGGTGGCCATTCCTCCCGTCCCGATTGACGAGCCGCTCCCGCCGGCGGCCCTTTCGATCTCGCGGGTGATGACCTTCACGAACGGCACCAGCCGGGCATCCCGGTTCGTGCGGGGGTCTGCGTCGTAAAAACCGTCAATATCGGTCAGGATGACGAGCAGGTGGGCGTCGACAAGGTTGGTCACCAGTGCCGACAGGTTATCGTTGTCGCCGAACTTGATCTCGTCCACCACGACCGTGTCGTTCTCGTTGATAACCGGAACGACGCCGCACTCGAGCAGGGTTTCCAGGGTGGCACGGGCATTCAGGAAACGGGTCCGGTCGGCCAGGTCGGAACGGGTGATGAGTATCTGGGCCGGTCTGAGACCGTGACAGGCAAAGGCGTCCTCGTAGGCGCGCATTAACCGCGTCTGGCCGATGGCTGCGGCCGCCTGCTTCTGGGGAATGGTCCGCGGCCGCTCGAGCAGCCCCAGGTCCCGGCGACCGGCGGCTATGGCCCCTGAGGTGACGATGACAATTTCCCGGCCGGCCTGCCGTAGGGCGGCAACCTGGCCGGCAAGCCCCTGTATGAAGTCCGGATCGAGGCCGTTGTCTTCGCGGGTCAGAACCCTGCTCCCGATCTTGACGACGATCCGCCTTACTTTTTTCAGCAGTTCTTTGCGCATAATGTAAATTCTACCTGGTGTCCGTCCGGAAAGGGTGCTTTTCCGCCCTGGCGGTGTCAATCTGCGGGCTTACTTGTGCGGCGTACGGTCGTACGCCTCCGCGCAATCCCTTGATTTCTTTGCCAGGACAAAAAATCCCCTCTTTCCGAATCGAAACCAGTAGTTTCTCATCCGGAATTCCGGATGAGAAACTACCTGAAGAAGCCGGATTAGAAGACGACTGGGAAATATAGCACGTTTGGCGCTGAATGGCAAATTTTGGGCGGGAATCACCGGATAATCTCGAACAGCTTCTTTTGCACGTCCCAGCGATACCCCTTGCCGTTCCAGATCGCCTCGACGGTATCCCAATCGAGCCCGAGCCCCTTCATCTCCTCTGTCCGGTAAAAGGCGGGCATGATCTCATCGTCATCAATGCGGCCGTCGCCGTTTTCGTCCGCCCAGTGCACCGCATCCACGGTAACCATCGAGTCGCCGCTGCACGATTTCCGGCGGGATATCTTGTCGACATTGACCACGACCTCGCCTGTAAAGAGCGCCGACGTCTTCAATCCGGCCTGGTGGGGAATCTGGACAGTATAGGAAATGGCAACGGAGCCGGTCCCGGCCGTGATAAGCCACTTCACCTCTTCGGCATAGGCTTTGCCGGCTGCCGGAGGCAGGGAGTTGATGAACCGCCATCCTGCGGGAAGCTTTTCCTTTACGATGAATCCCTCGGTTCCGGCATCCTTGCGGTCAATTTTAATCTGCACAGGGATTATCTCGCCAGGCGCCCCGAAAGCGGGGAGATTCCGTTCGGCCGTGGGAATGACGAACATCTGCCGGGAAAGTAACACCGCAGCCGCCACGAGGATTACGGCCAGAGTGATGACGGGGACCAGGAACCGGCGATGACTTTTCTGCTCTGGCGGGGAAAGTGCATCGTCACTCTCTTCACCCCCCTCTTCTCTCTTGAGTATCTCCGCCGGATCCACTTCAAGAGCGGTCGCGAGTTTCTCGGCATTGTCACGCCTGATGGTCGGATAGCGGTTGTTCTCCCAGCGGGAAATTGTGTCGGTGGTTACGCCGACTACGCTCGCCACGTAGAGCTGGGTCAGCTGCTTCGCTTCCCTGATCGATTTAATCTTCACTCCGTCGATGGCAACAACCGGGAGAGCTGATTTTTCAGTTTTATCGCTGCTCTGTTCCATATATCCAGTGTATCAACTATCCCGCTGTTTTCACGTATTTTTTGCAGGATTCTGCCGGGCTGTACAACCCGACATCGGGTCGGATTGCTATAGATGTCGGTTGCGGGAGCGGCAATGACATGATACTTTTATCACAATCGGATAAATGAGTTAACCCAAAAACGAAAGGAGCACCACCATGAAACGTCTCATCGCAGCAGCCGCACTCACCGTATTCACCGCAGGCATGGCTCTGGCAGCCGGTCCCGAATCCATTACCCTCCCGGCCAAGAACGGCAACATCACCTTCCCCCACAAGAAGCACCAGGACCTCCTGAAAAACTGCACGGCCTGCCACGAAAAAGCCCCGGGCAAGATCGAGGGGCTTAATATGGGCTGGGCGCACAAGACCTGCAAGGGATGCCATGAGGAGAAGAAAATGGGGCCGACCAAGTGCGGCGATTGCCACAAGAAGTAAGCAGGGACCGGGATTTAGGAATTAGGGACCGGGGATCGGTAAATTCGAAAAATTCCCTCTGTATCCTGAACAGAAAGGGGTGGAGAAATCCGCCCCTTTTTGTATCTCCCTTTTCTTATTGAATCGCTGTGGCAAAGGTTGTATCTTTGCAGGTTATGATTCGTTACTTTTCCGAAAAAGCCCTCCTCCAGATGCGCGGGGAGATCATTGATGCCGGCGGCAACGAGGTTTTTTTCCTCGGCCGCACCGACGAAATGAAACTGGTCGTTGACGTGGAACCGCTGGCCCGGGGCAACCGGGACGCAGTGGCCGCAATCCTCGTGGCAACTTCTTTCGGCGACGTGGTGATCCATAACCATCCTTCGGGCAACCTTACCCCTTCACCCGCGGACATCGATATTGCAGGAATTCTCGGCAACCAGGGGGTAGGGTTCTACATTATCGACAATAATGCAGAGCGCTGCTACCAGGCGGTGGCGCCGTTTAAGCGCCTCACGACCGAACGCCTCTCCTTTCCGGAACTCGAACGCTGGTATGCCCCCGGCGGCCTCCTCGCCGCCCATCTCAAGGACTATGAGCACCGCGAAGAACAGAGCCGCATGGCCTTTGCCGTGGCCGAGGCATTCAATGAAGACCGGGTGGCCGTGATCGAAGCGGGAACAGGCACCGGAAAATCCCTCGCCTACCTCCTCCCCGCTCTCCTCTGGGCCGTCCGGAACCGGGAACGCGTGGTGATCTCCACCAACACCATCAACCTCCAGGAACAGTTGACGAAAAAGGACATCCCGTTCCTCCGGAAGCACTGCGGCCATGAGTTCAGGGCGGTCCTCGTGAAGGGTCGGGGCAACTACCTCTGCCGGCGCAAGCTGGAAAACGTCGAGAGCGAGCCGGCGCTGTTCAAGGACGAAGGGGCCGCCGAACTGGTGGCGATCGTCGCCTGGAGCCGCACGACCTCCGACGGATGCCGCGGCGACCTCTCCTTCATCCCGCGCGACGAAGTCTGGGAAGAGGTCTGCTGTGAGGCGGACCAGTGCAACCGGGTGAAATGCCCCCACTACGCGCACTGCTTTTTTTACTCGGCCCGGCGGGAGGCCGCCGGCGCAGACCTCCTGATCGTCAACCATGCGCTCCTGATGGCGGACGTCGCCGTGCGCCAGGAAACCGGCTACGGCACCATGGCGATCCTCCCCCCCTTCGAACGGCTGATCTTCGACGAAGGGCACCACCTGGAGGAAGTAGCGACCGGTTATCTCTCCACCCAGACTTCGCGGCAGGGACTCCTGCGCATCCTCGGCAGGCTCCAGCACCCGAAAAAGCCCCAGCGCGGGCTCCTCCCCCAACTCTCCGCCCAGCTCTCACGCGAAGTCCCGGAAGCCCTTGACGACCTCTACATGGAAGCCGCCGGCATCCTTGAGGGAAAGCTGATCCCCCGCCGGACCGCTCTCGTCGATGCCGTCTCCCGCACTATGGACGCCGTTGGACTGGCGCTCCTCTCCCATCTGAAAAAGGGGAAAGAGACGGGAGGAGAGCGAAAGCTCCGCCTCACCCCCCCGGTGTACACCACCCCCTTCTGGGCAGAGGTGGAGGAGCGGGTCCGGTTGCTGACTACCGAACTGGACGAGTATGCCGGGGCGCTCACGGCTTTTTTCAAGACCTGCGGCAGACTTCCGGAAAAAGTTCAGGAGAAACTGGCCGGGAATCTGGTCGACCTCAAGGGGATCAAGGGGCGGCTGGAAGCGGCCGTGACAAGTCTCCTCTTTTTCATCGGCCACGATGAGGGGTTCTGTCACTGGCTCGAAGTGAGGAAATCGGGGAAGGGGATGTCGGTAAAGCTCTGCTCCTCACCCCTGGAAGTAGCGGAATCGATAAAATCGGTCATCCTGGAGAAGTTCAAGACCGTGGTGCTCACCTCGGCGACCCTCGCGGTCGGGGAGCGGTTCGACTACCTGGAAGCGCGGACGGGCATTGCCCTGCTGCCGCGGTCGCGGGTGACGGAACTTCTCCTCGCCTCGCCGTTCGACTATGCGCATCAGGCGTTTGTCGGCATCCCCGCCGATATGCCGGAACCGACCGCGGCGGGCTTTGAAGCGGCCTTCCGTGACATGCTCCTGGAGGGGCTGACCATCTCGCAGGGGAGGGCGTTTGTTCTCTTCACCTCGTATGACATGCTGGGGCGGGTTTACAACGCGCTGGCCGAACCGTTGGGGAGGCTCGGACTCACGCCGCTCCGGCAGGGTGAGATGAACCGGCACCTTCTCCTCTCCCGCTTCAAAAAGGAAAAGAATTCCGTGCTGTTCGGCACCGACTCTTTCTGGGAAGGGGTTGACGTTCAGGGGAAGGCCCTGGAACTGGTCGTGATCGCGCGTCTCCCGTTCCGGGTCCCCACCGAGCCGATCCTGGAGGCGCGGGCCGAGCACATTGCGGCGGCGGGGGGCGACCCTTTCATGGAATATACCGTACCCCAGGCGGTGATCAAGTTCAAGCAGGGGTTCGGCAGGCTCATCAGGAGCAGGGACGACCGCGGGGCGGTGCTGATCCTCGACAGCAGGGTGGTGTCGAAAAACTACGGCAGGTTTTTTCTCAGGTCGCTCCCCGCCGCGCCGGTGCTCAAAGGGACGGGGACGGAGGTGCTGGCGGGCATGGCGCGGTTTTTTAGAGCTATTAGCTCTTTTCCTTCATAAGCCGTTTCGCCACGAAGTTGTAGCACTGCAAATAGGTGAGGCTGGTGAGGAGAAAGGAAAATACGATGATGCTGAGGATGAACGGGACCTTCGGCGCCTTGTAGGCAAAAGCTGCGAAAAAGATAAAGTAGGCCCACTTGCACGTGTCGGCTATCATACGTTTGGTGCGGAATTTCTTCAGTTCATCGTCGGTCAGCCCCACGGCACATGTCTCGATCTCCCGGGTCGCCTCCCTTACCGCATACCGGTAGATGGGATAAAAGAGGGCCAATTGGATCACCAGGGTGGCCACGACACTGCTGATAAACCGCTGCTGCAGGGCTGCCTGAAAATGGACCGCCATGTAAACGAGAAGGCCGATAAGGACCACCTGGGCCACCCCGTAGATCTTGATGAACGTGCGCTGCTTTTTAAAATCAAATACTTTTGCCATATCTGCTCCCTGTTTACAAGGCGTTATCGTACCATCACGGGAGGACACCATACCAAATAAAATGGTGTTTTACAAGTTAAAGATTGGCTGTCTCCTTTCATCATAATGCCGAAAAAAAAAGGCCCCGCAAGGGGCCTTCCTTTTTCGAATATCCGACCATTACTTCTTGTGGCACTCGCCGCATTTTGTCGGGCCGGCTTTTTTCGTCTCATGGCACCCCTTGCACAGTTTGTGGGCGGGATCCTTGCCGAGGGTCAGCTTGCCGGGTTTTGCATCGCCGTGGCACGCTTTGCAGGAAGCGGGGTCAGCGCTGTGCTTCTTGTGGTCAAATGTCACGTTGCCGTTCTTGGCATTCATGACAACAGTGTCGGCGGCGAGCGCTGCAGTTGCAGCGAAAACGACCATCAATGCAGCAGCCAGTAACTTCTTCATACGTACTACCTCCTGTTTATGTTATTAAATCAGACTAATTATTAATTTTTATTCCGCAACTGTCAAGCATTATTTCTTCCGGGGGGCGTCAGGATCAGTGCGTCGCCCGAGCAACAGTGGCAACGAAAACCGCTTCCGCACCCGCCTTTTTGAGGGTCCTGGCGCATTCGGTAACCGTGCTGCCGGTAGTATAGACGTCATCGACGAGGATGATCCGCCTGTTTCTGACGCTCGTAGCATCTCGAACGGCAAACGCACCCCGGACATTATCCCTCCGCTCCCCTGCCGACAGGCTTATCTGAGGCTCGGTCCACCTAATCCGACGCAGATTGTTTCGGGACAGGGGGAGCCGCCATTGCTTCGCCAGTAACTCTCCAATGAGCACCGCCTGGTTGAAGCCCCGCTCCCGCAATCTTTTCACGTGGAGCGGCACTGGAATAATCAGGTCCGCACTCCAGGAAACGGCAAACTCTTCGATGTGACGTGCCGTCAAAAGTCCGAGGGGACGGCAGTGCTGAACCTTTTTCCCGTATTTGAAGCGGTGGACAAGGTCCCTGACCGGACCGTCGAACAGTACCGCGGCCCGGGCCGCGGCAAAAAAAGGCGGGTCCTGGATGCACCCGCCGCAGAGATGGTCA
>JBGPCQ010000019.1:0-28061 GCA_041481895.1 Geobacteraceae bacterium
CCCTCCCGTTTCGGCGGCGGGGGCGTAGAAGGAGGAATTTTCCCCCTTGAAGAGGAACTCCTTTCTTACCGGGATGCTGTTTGCGGTCACCAGGCTGATCTGCTTGGTCTGGTTGTCCCTGATGGTGGAAGGGCGCTGGAGAGTATAGATGTGGTATTCGAAGAACCCTTCCTCCTTAAATTGCGGGGCCGCGGCCAGCTCAGCCATGCCCAATTTCATCACCCTGCCGCCTTTCGGGGCCTCTTCCCGGACCCGGTTGACATCTCCCGCCACCAGCTTGAGCCGGGCATCCCGGTACGTGGCGCCGCTCTTGTTGTCGATGGTGACCCAGCCGTTAAGGTCCGCACTGCTGTCCCGCTCGTCAAGGGTAACCACGTAATCGGCCCGCCAGGTAATCCCATTGGTCAGATAGGTCGCCTCGATCTCCCGTGTGCCGGTCTGCCGGGTATCAAGGAGCCAGACCAGGGTCGGCTTGGGAATGAGGCCCTCCGGGAGGCCGGGGAAGATGACCTGGCCGGGATGGTTGAAGGTTATGTCGGTCCCGATCTTGTAAATAGGCCCATTGTTGGTGGAGAGCAGGGTCGCGCTTACCACCTCTTCCCTTTCGCTGTAGAGGTTCTTCTGGTAGAGGCGGACCTCTTTCCCGACATACTTGTCCATGAGCTTCTGGGGGCTCATCAGGTCATATTCATAATTCTGTTCGAGAACCCTGAGGCTGTCGGGATCGGTGAGCGCAGTGATCTGCACGCTGGGGGGAATGATCTGGGAGGCCACGTCCATGAACCGGAGTTCCCCGGTCCCGCCGGGGAGCTTAATATTCCGCCGGTCCTTGACCAGCCCCACGTTGACATTGTAGACGGTCACCGCCACCCCGGTCTGGTCTGCCAGGGTGGATGTCAGTGGGAGGTTTCGATCCTTTTCTTCCGCGGCCAGGAGGGAGGGGGAAACGGTCATGGTCATAAGGATGAACAGTAGCGCGGCGAAGGAACTGAGTTTTGATTTCATGGCGAACCTCCTCGTTCTGCACGTCCCGGGCCGGGAGGAATGGGCATGCCCTCTCCGGGATAATGAAAAAGGGGGCCAGATGACCCCCTTCGCTAGTATACCATGATGCGGAAATTATTTTAACAGAGTAACCGATTTAATTACCACGGGGGTTTCCGGCACATTCGGCATTCCCATAGTAACTCCGGTTTTTACTCCCTTGATCTTATCCACGACATCCATCCCTTCGACGACCTTGCCGAAGACCGCATAGCCGAAACCGTCGGGGCTGGGACGGTTGAGACCGTCGTTATTGACCACATTGATGAAGAATTGGGAGGTGGCGCTGTCCGGGGCGCCGGTTCGCGCCATGGCGATGGTCCCCCGGTCATTCTTCAGGGCGTTGTCGGCCTCGTTCCTTATGGGGGCACTGGTCGGCTTCTGCTGGAATTCGGTGGTAAACCCGCCCCCCTGGATCATGAAGCCGTTCATGACCCGGTGAAAGATGGTGCCGCTGTAAAAGCCCTTATTCGCGTAATCCAGGAAATTCTTGACGGAGAGGGGGGCTTCCGTGGCAAACAGTTCGATCTTTATTTTCCCCAGGCTCGTATCCATGAGGACTACAGGGTTTCCTACTTCGGCAGCGTTTGCAAATACAGCCTCATCTGCTGTGCTGGTCTTCAGGTCCCATTTCACTTCACCATCAAAGCCGGACGGCAGGTCGGCCGTGGCATTCCAGACGATCCGTTTTCCCGTCCCAATCTTCACCGCCTTGCCGAAATCGCCGCTGATGCTGAGCTGGTCCGACGTGCGCCTTTTGTTGTCGATAATTATGACAACGGACACCTCCGCCTCCTGCTCTCCCGCAGTTGCAATAAGGTCATACACGGCCACGGCCTTATCGCTCGATTGGCTCACCTTCAGGTTCTTCACTTCCGCGGCTGTGGCCAATGCCGGCAACGCGGTGGCCAGCAGCAGAAGCATGGTTATTTTTTTCAGCATGGTGTTCCTCCAGATTGAATGTTTAATAGGTAAATTTTACGGTATAACGAGTGCCGGGTCAAGGCCGGGCGATGAGCTTTTGCGGAACAGGAACGTTACATATTCTTCCATGAACCGGCTGTCTATGAGTTCGCACCCCTCCCGACGGAATCGGAGCTGTACGTCGAAATTGTCCTGCACCGGGATGCCGGAGAGGAGGAGGAAGCCGCCGGGGCGGGTCCTGGCGACCATCTCGCCGGCCAGGGCAAGATGTATGTCGGCATAGATATTGGCCATGATGAGGTCGAAATCCCCCTCCCTCAGGCAGCCAAGCTCACCGCAGACCGGCACCACCTGTTCTTCCATGCCGTTCAGCCTGACATTGGCGGCGCACGAAGCCGCAGCAGCGGGAGCGATGTCGATCGCTACAACCTTGCCGGCGCCCAGCTTGACCGCCGCAATCGCCAGGATGCCGGTGCCGCTGCCGAGGTCGAGGCAGCGCATCCCTGCAATGCCCGGCAGGCGCTCCAGCTCTTCGAGGCAGGAGGCGGTGGTCTCGTGTTCACCGGAGCCGAAAGCCCCCTTCTTCCCCATCACCAGGGGAATGCCGCTTCCCGAAGGGGGAAGCTCACCTTCGGGTATGATGACAAAGCCCCCGACGGTGAAAGGTTTGAAAATCCGTCCGTACATCTGTCCCTGGTTCTCCCGGAGAGTGGTGTGCGGTGAGACTATACCCAAAATTGACATAAAAAGCATCCCTTTTGAAATGGTCTGAACAAATCCCCCCTGGCCCCCCTTTGCCAAAGGGGGGAATAAGGACCAACCTATCTTTGAGCTGTAAGTCCGAAATAGTTCTTTCCGGGGGGGGATTTTTTTGTTAAAAAAGAGAAGCATTGAGTAACGTGTGAAGATGAAGGGAGCGGCGCGTGCAGATAAAATTCGGAACCGACGGGTGGCGGGGGGTAATTGCCCGGGAGTTCACCTTTGACAATCTTTCAATTGTGGCCCAGGCCACCATGGATTACCTGCACGAGCAGGGGCTTGCCGGGCAGGGGCTCGTGGTCGGCTACGACCGGCGCTTCCTGTCGCGGGAGTTCGCCGAGCGGGTGGTGGAGATCGCGGCGGGGAACGGCATCAGGACCTGGCTGGCCGACAGTTATGCGCCGACCCCGGCGGTCTCCTGGGCGGTGCGCGAACTGGGCGCCGGCGGCGGGGTGATGATCACGGCAAGCCACAACCCTCCCGAGTATAACGGCTTCAAAGTCAAGGAGTCGTTTGGCGGCTCGGCCCGCCCTGCCACGACCCGTGCCCTGGAAGCGGTGGTGGCGCGGAATATCCGGGAAGAGCGAGGCGTGCTGGAGATGCCCATGGCCGAGGCGCTGGCGAGCGGCCGGGCCGAGCGGATCAACGTTCGGACCAGCTATTTCGGTCAGCTTGCCCGCTACGTGGACCTGGAGCTGATCAAAAAGGCCGGCATTCCGGTCATGGTCGACCCGATGTACGGCGCCGGCGCGGGCTTCATCCCCGAGTTGTTGCCGGGGACTGCGGAAATTCACACCGCGGAGAACCCCGGCTTTTGTGGCTGTCCGCCGGAACCGACCGAAGAGCACCTGGTCGAACTGGCGTCACTGGTGAAGAGCGGCGCGTACCGTATAGGGCTTGCCCTGGATGGTGACGCCGATCGGATCGGCGCGGTGGATGAGACCGGCGAATTTTTCTCCTCCCACCGGATTTTCACGGTGCTGCTGCGCCATCTTATCGAAAGGAAAGGGTTGCGCGGGGGGGTGGTGAAAACCGTCTCGACGACCAGGATGGTGGACCTCCTCTGCGCGAAGTTCGGGCTGGAACTGTTCGAGACCCCTATCGGCTTCAAGCATATCTGTGAATTGATGCTGGAGAGGGACATTCTCATGGGGGGAGAAGAATCGGGTGGGCTTGGAGTCAAGGGGCATATTCCCGAGCGGGACGGCATCCTCATGGGGCTTCTGCTCCTGGAGGCGATGGCCATGACCGGCAAGGGTCTGCGCCGGCTTCTCGACGAGACCATGGACGAAATAGGCCATTTTTACTACCGGCGCATCGACCTTGCCATTGACAACGCCGCCAAGGAGAGGCTCATCGGCCGACTGCAGGGGGGGGGCATCACGACCATCGCCTCCCGGCCGGTCGCCGCGGAGAATTTCCGGGACGGCTTCAAGTACATTTTCGCCGACGGCTCGTGGCTGCTCATCCGCCCCTCCGGCACCGAGCCGGTATTGCGCCTCTACAGCGAGGCGGAGGATCCTGCCGTGGTCGAGGAGTTACTGGCAGCGGGGCGGCAGATCGCCGGATTATAAAACCTGAAGCGTCAATCTTCAGCTAGTCTTGAATCAAGACCTCGAACCGCCCGCTCCCTTCGGTCGCTCAAGACGCAAAGGACGCAAGGGAAACGCAAGGATCTTTTCAGGGGTAAAACCCTTTCATTTCAGGTTTTCTTCGCGTTCCTTGCGTGCTTCGCGGTTACAAAGGTTTTCGGGGCTGGCTGAAGATAAGCACTAATCGGCTTATAAAATGTATCCACCCTTCCCTTTTGTGGAGCTCCCTACTTTCCCAGCGCCGCTTCCAGCCTGCGCTGGTCAAAACCCTGGATGATCCTGCCGCAGATGATGAAAATGGGGGTGCTCTCCACCCGCGCTTCCTGCGCAATCGCCATCTGCTCTTCGAGGAGCTTTATCCCTTCAGCGGTTGTTCCCGCCAGCTTACTGTTGTCCAGCCTGCCGGACATCACCTCTTCATAGGCCTTCGCACGGTCAGCGGCTGAAAGAATATATTGGGCTTTTCCCTTGGCCTGGGGGTGCATGGGGAGGGGGTTGAAGAAGATGTAGCGCGTCACGTCCCGCCGATTGCTGAAAAACGCCGCTCCCTTGCGGCAGTAAGGGCAATCGGGGTCGGTGAATTCGATCACGACCGTTTTGCCGGAACCTATTTTGAGTGCTTTGTTGAGGTCCATCTGGGCAGCGGCGGCAGGGAGCGCACCCAGCAGAAATAAAAGAAAAAAGTGAACAATGGCAGACAATCCGTTTTTCATGGCTCTACTCCCTTATCCTTATAGGTAGTCAGGTTCGGTAAATACTATCATAACTGGCAGCGAGAAAGAAAGAGTAATAGGAAGACCACCCCCACGCGTATTCCCGTGACAATTGTCCAGCCGATTTCCCCTTTCAATCGAACCGTATTAATAAAATCCATTTTATGCTAAAATGTCCTATTGCGTCCCGGCTGTCAGCACTGGAAAGCCGGACACTACAGGAGCGCCATGGCAACCGACAAGATCATCATAAAAGGGGCATGCGAGCACAATCTCAAATGCATCGATGTGGAGATCCCCCGCGATAAACTCGTGGTGATTACGGGGATTTCCGGCTCCGGCAAATCCACCCTGGCCTTTGACACCATCTATGCCGAAGGCCAGCGGCGTTATGTGGAATCGCTTTCCGCCTATGCCCGCCAGTTCCTGGAGCAGATGGAGAAGCCGGACGTGGAGTCGATCGAGGGGCTCTCCCCCGCCATTTCAATCGAGCAGAAGAGCACCAGCAAAAACCCCCGCTCCACGGTCGGAACAGTCACCGAGATTTACGATTACCTGCGCCTCCTGTTTGCCCGGGTCGGGAGGCCTTACTGTTACAGCTGCGGCAAGGTGATCGCCGCCCAGACCATCTCCCAGATGGTGGACCAGATACTGGCGATGGCCGAGGGGACAAAGATCAGTCTCCTCTCCCCCATGGTGCGGGGGCGCAAGGGGGAGTACCGGAAAGAACTGGCCCAGCTTCGCAAGGACGGCTTTGCCCGGGTGATCATCGACGGGACGCCGTACGACCTTGCCGAGGATATCACCCTCGACAAGAACAAAAAGCACGACATCGACATCGTGGTGGACCGCCTCATCGTCAAGGACGGCATCCAGCGGCGCCTCGCCGACTCCCTCGAGACGGCGCTCAACCACGGCGAGGGGATCGTCAAGGCGGCGGTTGCGGAGGGCGAAACACTCCTGTTTTCAGAGACCTTCGCCTGCATCGACTGCGGCATCTCCTACCCGGAGATGACCCCGCGCATGTTTTCGTTCAACAACCCCTACGGCGCCTGTCCCGACTGCACCGGTCTCGGCACGCGGATGTATTTCGATCCGGAGCTGGTGGTCCCCAATCCGGACCTTTCCATCCGCGACGGGGCCATAGCACCTTGGGAAAAACGGCTCTCCGGCTGGTACCACCTGACCCTGGATGCGCTGGCCAAGGCGTACGATTTCGATATTCGCACCCCCTTCAAAAAGCTCCCGAAAAAGGCGCAGGATATTATCCTCACCGGCTCCCGCGGTGAAAAAGTCGAGTTCTGGTGGGAGGAGGACGGCGGCCGCCGGCACACCTACCAGAAGGAATTCGAGGGGGTCCTGAACAACCTGGAGCGGCGCTGGCGGGAGAGCGATTCGGATCAGGTGCGGGAAGACCTGGAGCGGTACATGAACGTCATGCCCTGCCCCACCTGTCAGGGCGCCCGCCTGAAAAAAGAGGCGCTCTTCGTCAGGATCAGCGGCAGAAACATCTGCGAGCTGACTGCCCTCTCCATCAAGGATGCCCTGGAGTTCTTCGCGACCCTTTCCCTTACGGAAAAGGAGGCGGAGATCGCCCGGCGCATCCTGAAGGAGATCCGCGAGCGGCTCAATTTCCTGGTCAACGTGGGGCTCGACTACTTGTCGCTCGGCCGTTCTTCAGGCACGCTGTCGGGTGGTGAAGGACAGCGGATCCGGCTGGCGACCCAGATCGGGTCGAGCCTCGTGGGGGTCCTCTACATACTGGACGAGCCCTCCATCGGCCTCCACCAGCGGGACAACGCGCGCCTTCTCCAGACTCTCAAGCACCTGCGCGACCTGGGGAATACCGTCCTCGTGGTGGAGCACGATGAGGAGACCATCCTGGAGGCGGACCATGTCATCGACATGGGGCCCGGGGCTGGGGTGCATGGCGGCCGGGTGGTTGCCCAGGGGACGCCCGCCGAGATTATGGCCCACCCCGAGTCCCTGACCGGCAAATACCTCTCCGGCGTGCTCTCCATCCCGGTGCCGAAAAAGCGGCGCAAGCCGGAAAAGTTCCTGCGGATTATCGGGGCTGCGGAAAACAACCTGAAAAACCTGGATGTGGCTATTCCCCTCGGGGTGATGACCTGTGTGACGGGAGTATCCGGATCGGGGAAATCGACCCTGGTGATCGACACCCTCCACAAGGTCCTTAGCCAGCGCCTCTACAAGAGCAAGGAGAAAGCCGGCGCCGTGCGGGACATCACGGGGCTCGAACAGCTCGACAAGGTCATCAACATCGATCAGTCCCCCATCGGCCGGACGCCCCGCTCCAACCCGTCGACCTACACGGGGGTCTTCACCGATATCCGCGACCTGTTCGCCCAGCTTCCGGAATCGCGGGTCAGGGGGTACAAGCCGGGACGCTACTCATTCAATGTCAAGGGGGGGCGCTGCGAAGCCTGTTCCGGGGACGGCATCATCAAGATCGAGATGCATTTCCTGCCCGATGTCTACGTTCAGTGCGAGGTCTGCAAGGGGGCGCGCTATAACCGGGAGACACTGGAAGTGCACTACAAGGGGAAATCCATCGCCGAGGTGCTCGACATGACGGTATCCCAGGCGGTGCAGTTTATGGGAAATATCCCGCGGATCAAGTCGAAGCTGAAGACCCTGGAAGAGGTGGGGCTCGGCTACATCAAGCTCGGGCAGTCGGCCACCACCCTTTCCGGCGGCGAGGCGCAACGGGTGAAGCTTGCCAAGGAACTCGCCAAGCGCGCCACCGGCCGGACCATCTACATCCTCGACGAGCCGACCACGGGGCTCCACTTCGACGACATCCGGAAGCTCCTGGAAGTGCTCGACCGTCTTGTCGAGGCGGGGAATACCATAGTTATAATCGAGCATAACCTTGACGTGATCAAGACAGCCGACCATATCATCGACCTCGGCCCGGAAGGGGGAGACCGCGGCGGCGAAGTGATCGCCACCGGAACCCCCGAAGAGGTGGCCCGGATTACGCGCTCATCCACCGGGCAGTTCCTGCGGAAGCTTCTGGATTAGATCCTCGCGTAACAATTTATCTGCTTGAATTCGTCACCCAATCTGCGATAATGAATTTTTAATCCCGACCATATAACCATCTATTCCGGAGAAGTTCAGTCATGCAACATTACCAGGGGCAGCAGATCAAGAACCGCCGCTTACAGCGCAGACAGGGGCCCAGCCCCGGCAAGCTTTTCCTGATAATTGCCGCTTCTGCGGCCGGCGTCGCATTTCTGGCGCTCGCCGCCTATTTTTCCTTTCTCATGGTCACCCTTCCCAAAGTTGACCGACTGGCAGATTACAAGCCCCCCATCGTTTCCCAGGTCCTTGGTGATGACGGGAGCCTGGTGGGCGAATTCTACCTTGAGCGGCGCACCGTGGTGCCGGTGGCAAAGATTCCCAAAAAGCTGATCCAGGCTTTTGTGGCGGCGGAAGACGCGAATTTTTACCAGCACCGGGGGATCGACTATCTCGGAGTTCTCAGGGCAGCCTTCAAGAACCTTATCTCAATGCGGAAAAAGGAGGGAGCATCCACCATTACCCAGCAGGTGGCAAAATCGATGCTCCTCACCCCGGAGAAGAGATATTCCCGCAAACTGAAGGAGGCAATTCTGGCAACCCGGATGGAAAAGAGGCTCTCCAAGGATGAAATCCTCTACATCTACCTGAACCAGATCTATCTCGGGGCCGGAGCCTATGGAGTGCAGCTGGCTGCGGAGACCTACTTCGGCAAGGATGTGGACCAGCTCAACCTGGCGGAGATGGCCGTTATGGCGGGACTTCCCAAGGCCCCCAATACCTATTCGCCCATCAAGCACCTGGCAAAAGCCAAGGAGCGGCAGGCCTATGTCCTGGAGAGAATGGTCAAGGAAGGGTACGTTACCCAGGCCGAGGCGGACTATGCCAAAAGTCTGCCGCTTGTCATACGTTCCAGGAAGATCGTGAACAGTGACCAGTCGGCATATTATCTCGAATACGTGCGCATCAAGCTCGAAGAGAAGTACGGGGAGGACCGCCTGTACAAAGGGGGGCTGAAGGTCTACACAACCATGAACGCCGAAATGCAAAAAGCCGCCTATGAAGGGGTGGTCAACGGTCTCAAGGCGCTTGACAAACGTCAGGGCTTTCGCGGGCCGATCCAGTATCTTGTCCAGGAAAAAGTGGACGAATTCTGCCGCCACATGGAGGAGGGGATTTACTCGGCCTCTCTGAGAACTGGAGCGACCTATCAGGGGGTCGTCACGGCAATGAATGCTGCCAGGGGGGAGATGACGGTACGGGTTGGCGACCGGATCGGGACCTTGGGCCGCAAGAATATGGCCTGGGCCGGCAAGATCAATCTGGTCGACGCGTATGGCAAGCCCGATAAGTCAAAGGGAAAGGCGATTTCGCTCGGTTCGGTTATAGAAGTGTCGGTGCTGACCCCCGATGTGAACAAGGTCGGCGCTGTCTTTGCCCTTGACCAGGAGCCCGAAGCCCAGGCTGCGCTTTTTGCCATGGACCCGAAAAACGGTGCCGTTAAAGCAATGGTAGGTGGGTATGATTTTAAAAAAAGCCAGTTCAACCGGGCCATGCAGGCCAGGCGTAACGCCGGTTCGGCGTTCAAGCCGATCATATATGCAGCCGCCCTCGACAAGGGGATGACTCCGGCGTCGATTATTGACGATTCTCAGGCAGAATACGACAGCGGCAAGGAAAAGGCCTGGAAGCCGAAAAACTATGACAACGTCTACCGCGGTCCCGTAACCATGCGGGATGCTTTGACCAACTCGATCAACGTGGTCAGCGTCAAAATCCTCGAATCCATCGGGGTCGGCTACGCCATCGAGTATGCGAAGAAACTGGGAATAACCTCTCCCCTCGCTAACAATCTGACCCTGGCGCTCGGCTCTTCAAGCATTACCCCGATGGAGTTGACGAGCGCCTACGCGGTCTTTGCCTCGGGCGGTTACCGTGTCACCCCCTTTTTCATAACCAAGGTTGTGGACGGGGACGGAAATATCCTCGAAGAAACTGTGCCCCTGTCCGTTCAGGCATTTTCCCAGATGACCTCGGCAGTGAAAAAACCCGAGGACCAGGCCGGTAAGGCTCCGGAAACAGTTTCCCCGCTTGCTCCCGTACAGGTCATATCCCCGGAGACCGCCTATGTCATGACGAACCTGATGGAGAGCGTGGTGTCAAGCGGAACCGGGCAAAGGGCCAAGGCGCTGGGCCGGCCCGTGGCAGGCAAAACCGGCACCACCAACGATATGAAGGATGCCTGGTTCATCGGCTATGTGCCGCAACTGGTGGCCGGGGTATGGGTCGGCTACGACCAGGAGCGGTCCCTGGGCGCGGGGGGATCGGGAGGGCAGGCGGCGGCACCCATCTGGACCGATTTCATGCAGCGGTCGGTTGCGGGCATTCCGGCACTTGCCTTTACACCACCTGCAAACCTGACCTTTGCCCTGATAAATCCCCGTACCGGTCGTCTGGCCAGGGAGGGGGGCCAGGGGAGCGTCATGGAATGCTTTATCAGCGGGACCGAGCCGACTTCCTATGATAGCGATGCTGCAAAGAAAGACAGCAGCGAGGAGTAGGGGATCGGGAAAGAGCCGTTTGTCTCCCACCGGGGATTCGCCCATTTTACCATTTGCGGATGTGCTGACCGCGGGGGAAATCGGAGAGGTTCAGTGGCGGAATGTACTCTGTATTGAGAAAAATATAATTATTTTGCAATAATCCCTTGCATACTGCAAATTTATAGTTATAGTATAGCGGTAACATCACAAAAAAGGAGGGTTCATTATGACCAAAGCAGAACTCGTCGAAGCAGTTGCGAAGTCTGCCAGTCTTACCAAGGCGGCGGCAGAGAAGGCAGTAGGGGCGTTTATTTCCACGGTAACCGGCGCCCTCAAGAAAGGTGACCGGGTAACGTTGGTCGGCTTCGGAAGCTTTGAAGTTGCCGCCAGGAAAGCCCGCACCGGCAGGAACCCGCAGACTGGCAAGGAAATCAAGATTGCCGCTGCCAAGGTGCCCAAATTCCGTCCCGGTAAGGCCCTCAAGGATGCGGTCGCCAAGAAGAAGTAACATCGGTACATGAGATCCCGTTCGACCTGATGTTTACCGGTGGTACGTTTTCGGAACTCTGTTACAGAAAAAACCCGGCTTTTGCCGGGTTTTTTTATTTCCCCGTGTCATCTCTGCTCTGCATCTAACTCCTCCCCCAAGTGCCCCTTTCCTCTATACGGCAGAAGCCATTGCGTAAGGGAAATGGCCGGAAACAGCTTCAGATAACCTGAGCCACTCTCTTGCCAAACAGTGCCGAAGAAGGTAAAGTCTGCTACAGGAGGAGAATGGCCGTGCCGGAAACCGGGGTGACGACAACCACGCAGAAGTTCAGGCTCGGGCGCTTCATTGCCCTGTCCGTGAGCCTCGCCTGTTCTGCCTTAATCGGCAGTTACCTGCTGTTAGCCTGCTACCTCCGCACTCCCACTGCAGCGCACCAGGCTTCGCGGATGCTTACCGACCATCTGCAGCATCCGGTGACGGTTGCGGGACTCAGCCTCAGCGGCGGGACCTTCTCCGTAATCGGTCTGTCGATTGGCAGCCCCGCGGGCTTCAAAGAACGGGAAATTGTTTCTTCACGGGTGGTCTCGCTAACGCCGGGGTGGAGAACCCTCCTGCGCGGCGGTAAAAACTTCGACAAGATTGCTGTCGAAGGCCTCAGAATAACTCTTGGCAGAAACGAAAAAAATGAATGGAATTACAGTGCACTGGCGCGCCTCCTCTCCCAGGGGAAAGGGGGGGGTGAAACGTTTATACAACGCCTGGCAATTGCGGATTCGACCCTGGCTGTCGGAGATTTCCGCGTCGATAATCTGGCGCTGACGGTTACCGACCTCTCCACGAGGGGGACGACCGGCTCCCGGCTTATCCTGACCTGCAGAGATGTCGGCGGAACTCCGGTCCGTCTCGAAGGCGGCGCCCGTCTCGGCGCCACTCCTTCCCTGGAATTCGTTTTATCGGCGTCTTCATTTCCCCTGAAAAACTACCGGCAATTCATTCAGACATGGCCGGCCCTCGAGCTGGCCCAAGGGGCTGGCGAATTTTCCCTCGGACTGAAACTCCATAACGGGAAAGTGGCGGTGCAGGGGAAATTGGCGCTTGCCCACGTCGTGCTTAATCTGCGCAATGGCGCCCTGCCTTTCTCTGCGGAACTCGATTTTACCGGGGGGTACGACAGCAGAGAGGATAAAGCGGTTCTCGAAACCTGTTCCCTGCGGCTCAACAAGACCGTTCAGCTGAGTGCCTCAGGCAGCGTGCGGCAGGTGCGCACGGTGCGGGACTTTGCTGCGGCGGTTTCCCTGGGGGAAACGGACGTGAGAGAACTTCATGCAATGCTGCCGCCGGGACTGCGTGGCAACCTGGCTGCGTCAGGGACGTTGGGTCCCGCAGATTTCAGGTGTTCCGGCACCGCTGCGACGGGGATAGCCGCCGGAAGGGGGACGGTTTCCCTCAGCCGGGGAGAGGTGAGCAGGGGAGGGCGATTGCTTGCCAGGGACCTGGCCGCTGCAGCTTCCCTTGTCAAGGTCCGGGCCGGTTGGGAACTGCTCGGGAAAATCTCCCAGGGTAAAGACGCCGACGGCGACCTTCTGCAGGACCTCAAAGGGGGGATCAGCGCCCTCCTTTCCGACCGGATGAAGCCTCTCCATGCCGGGACATCTTTATTATCAGCACGACTGGCGGGCATTCCCGTGCAGGGAAAGATCGGATACCGGCCCGGGGCTTCCGAACCGGTCCTGGTGAGTCTTGATATGAAAAAAGCGCCGGCTGCCGCAGTGAACCGCTACCTTGCCGGGGGCAAGGTAACAGTATCCGCTGGTACGGTTGAGTTTTCTCTCCAGGCATCCGGGCAGGACCCGCACAACTTCAGGGGGAAACTGCGGGGAAGTCTTGCCGGTATCCAGGGGCGCATGAACAGAGGTAATTTCGCCATAAGGGACGGGACAATTGACGCCGACTTCAGCGGCAGCAGCGGAAAGCTTGCAGCCGGGGGGGGATTCAGGTGCAGCGGGTCACTCCCCAACGGCACGGGTGTTGAGGCTGCCTCCGGTTTCCGGATACGTGACAGAGAGTTCTCCCTGTCTGATGGCAGTGTCACATATGATCGGGCGTATCTCCGTTTCGCGAGCATCCAAGGTCCCCTGCCCGCTCCGGTCCGGGGGGGGGGAATTAGCCGGGTCCCTCTCCGTCTGCATCTGGACGGCATTGCGGCCCGGTTTGGCGACGCCTCATGTGGCGGCCTTGCAGGAGATCTGGGACTTGATTACGTTGCGGGTCGCGGGAAACAGTGGCTTACCGGGAGCGGCGTCCTGACAGTAGCCAGCCTCGCTTACAAGGGACGGGATGCGGGCTCTTTGGCGGGGCGCCTGATGTTCTCCGAAAGCGGCATGTCCGCGCACCTGGATGGCAAGATCCTGGGCGGCCGTTTGAGCGGGACGGCAAATTTGGACCCCTTTGACCCGCGGGGAAAAGCCGGCTTCAGCATACATCTGGACGGGGTGCACTGTGCAGGTCTTGCGTCATTCGGTCCGGTCAAGCCACCCGTGCACGTAAGCGGAGGAGTTCTCGACGCAGAGCTTGTCGGGGGGTATACCGCAGCTGACGGGGTGCACTGCCGCCTTGAGGCGAAGGGTAAAGGGTTAACCCTGGCCGGCAAAGAGGGGAAAACGGTACTGGCCGACGGGACGATTCAGACAGTCTGTGAATTAATGCAGGGGAGACTCTTTATCCGGGAGGGGAGCATCGGCCTGGGGAGCGGGGTGTCCCTGGGGGTGAGGGGGGAGGTGGCCCGCATCCAGACTCCTGATAGAGAAGGGGCAATTTTCGTCTCGCTGCCGACGGCTCCTCTCACTAACCTGCTTGCCACGTTCGGCGCCGCCTTTCCCGAGTGGTTCCGTGATATATCGGCCAGCGGGACCGCTGGGGCGACAGGCACCCTCAGGGTCGCGAACGGGAAAGTCATGTTTGACGGGGAGGCTGCCCTGGCGCAAGCCGGTTTCGAGATACCGGCACAAAAAATCAGCGCAGCGGACCTAACGGGCACCATCCCGATTTCTCTGGCCACCGGAGGCAGTGCGCGACCGGGAAAAAACAAGAAACTGAATACCCCGCGGGATACCTATGCAACTCTCCATTCCGCACTGCGACAGGCGGCAGAGACGGGGCGGACCTTCAGGATCGGCAGGCTCCGCTTCGGCGGCATGGAGCTTGGGGAAACATTGTTGGGAATCAGGGCGGGAGACGGTCTGATAGAGATAACTTCTCTAACTTCTGAATTTCTCGAGGGAACCCTGCTCGGCAAGGGGTTTTTCCACTACGGAAAACAGATTCAATATGGTGCAGACCTGGCACTCAATAACCTCAGCCTCAGGGCGCTGTGCAACTCGTACCCGAAAATCAAGGGGTATATTTCCGGGAAGGTGGATGGGACAGCGAACTTTTACGGGGAGGGGGGGCGGTTGAACGGACTGGTCGGCATCTTTGATGTCTGGACCCGCAGCGCCCCGGTCGAGAAGATGCTCGTCAGCAAGGAATTTCTCCAGAAACTGGCGGGAAAAAAACTTAAAGGGATTTTCTTCCAGAATGACCGTCCCTACGACAATGGGGAGATCCGCGGCAATCTGGAAAACGGCTATATTGTCTTTGACGTTCTGGATATTTCGCATACGAATATCTTCGGAATCAGGGACCTGAGCGTTTCAGTCGCTCCCGTGCAGAACAAGATTGAAATTGTCCATCTGATTAGTTCCATAAAGGAAGCCGCAACCCGGGGGAAGGCTGTTGGAGGGGGGGAGAGTGCCCCGCCGGCTCCTGTTGAAACGGAGTTCAAGTGGCAGGAATAGGGGGGAGGGTTGGAGAGGGGGAAGTATTTTTGAATTCTGCAATTTGGCATTAGATGTCGTCATGAATATTTAGGAAGGAACGTACGTTATGGAGTTTCGCATTTATTATGAAGATACGGATGCAGGGGGGGTAGTCTACCATGCAAACTACCTCGCCTATTTTGAACGGGGCAGGACCGAGTACCTGCGTGAACGTGGCCTTGCGGTGGCTGATCTGGCGGAGCGGGGCTATATTTTCCCGGTGGTCCGCCTGGAGATCACCTACCGTTCACCGGCGGTTCTTGACGACCTGGTGAAGGTAGAGACCGAAGTGCTGGAAGTGGGGAAAGCTTCTTTTGTCCTGGGACAGCAGGTTGTCCGTGCGGTTGACGGACGGGTCCTGGCCGACGGCAGAGTAACCCTCGTCTGCACCAGTTCAGCCATGAAGGCACGGCGCTTGCCTGGCGAGCTTCTGCAGGCGCTGGCGGAGTGAATATGGGAAAGACCTCTGCCGGACCGGCATCTCTGCAATCCTGCAATTTTCATGGTACGGACATGAATCCGCCCCCCCTGTCCATTCTTCTTCCGGTCAGGAACGAAGAGCGGTTTTTGCCTTCGGCCCTCGATTCATTGTATCGTCAGACCATGACCTCCTGGGAGCTGATCTGCATTGACGACGGCTCAACCGATGCCACACCGCATATCCTGGCCGCTGCAGCCAGGCGTGACGGACGCCTTAAGCTTCTCTCCTCATCAGGCAGGGGGCTGGTCGCGGCGCTCAATGCCGGTCTTGAAACCTGCCGGGCACCGCTCGTGGCCCGCATGGACGGCGACGACATAGCTCACCCGCGCCGCCTGGAGCTGCAGATGGCAAAAATGGCGTCCGAGCCGGAACTGGGCCTGGTGGCCTGCGCCTTCCGCCATTTCCCGAGGCACCTGGTCAGGATGGGGATGCTCGGTTATGAAACCTGGCAGAATTCGCTCGATACCCATGAGGCGATCATGCGCGATCTGTTCGTGGAATCTCCTTTTGTCCATCCGAGCGTGATGTTCAGGAAAAGCATGGTTTTAGCGGTTGGCGGCTACCGGGACAGGGGATGGGCCGAGGACTACGATCTCTGGCTCAGGCTGGCGGCTGCCGGAGTCCGTTTCGCCCGCCTGCCGGAGGTCCTGTTTTTCTGGCGGGAACGGCGGGAACGGGTCACCCGCACCCGGCCCGAATATTCGGCGGAAGCCTTCCGTGCCTGCAAGGCGCATCATCTGCGCAACGGCTTTCTCAAAGGTAGTGATGAAGTCATCCTGGCAGGCGCCGGGCTTGAGGGGCGGGCGTGGTCGCGGGTGCTGGAGCGGGAGAAGACCAGGGTCGGCCTCTGGGTGGATGTCGATCCGCGCAAAATAGGCAGAACCCTGCACGGAGCGCCGATCGTCGGGCCGACGGAAGTATCACCGTCTGACGGGAAGATGCTGGTAACCGTGGGGACCCGCGGGGCGCGGCAGCAGATCCGGGACTGGGCCCTCGCGGCAGGCTTCAGGGAGGGTGAAAATTTCCTCTGTGTTACGTGAGTAATCATCCGACCCCTGAACCCTTGAAAGCTATTCAGGGGTTTTCAGTTTTACCGGTGCTTTGAGCCGTCTCTCCTCTATGATCATATCGATGGCGAGGAGGAAGACGCCGATGCAGATGGCCGAGTCGGCAATGTTGAAGGCGGGCCAATGGTGGCTGTACCAGTGGGCGTCGAGGAAATCTATCACCTCGCCGAGGCGGATCCGGTCAATCAGGTTCCCTACGGCTCCGGAGAAGATGAGAGCGAGAGGAAAGGCCGTGAACTTCTGGTCGGGGCGGAGCCGGTGGAACACCACGATGATCACGGCAATTGCAACCAGCGAGACCAGGACGAAAAACGGGAGACGGTAGCTGGAATGGGCGAGAATGCCGAAGGCCGCCCCCTTGTTCCGGAGGTAGGTGATATTGAAGAAGTTCTCCACCACGGTGATTGAGGCATGAAGGTCCATGGCCCGGTCGATGAAGATCTTGGTCGCCTGGTCGATGCCGAGTACGATTGTTGAGACGCAAATTAGGATGAGATATTTCAGTTTCATTAGGTTTCCGTGTAATTAATAATTTATTGGTCAAAGGAGCGTCAATTTTTTGCAAGGTCAAGGAAGACGAGGGATTGCGCGGAGGCGTGGTACCCAATGGGCATAAACAGCGCCACGCCGCACAAGGGATCCCGAAGTCTGACGCAGAGATTGCGGACAATTCAGCCTTGTGAATTGGACAGCGAAGGCTGCCCGAAGGGCGAGGCCGCAAGGCCGAGTCAAAAGTGGCGCTCCTATTTCACCGCTTGTAAACACTTCGGGCAGATCGTCGGATGTTCGGCGTCCCCGCCGATCTCCTCGTCATAGCACCAGCACCGCTCGCATTTCTCTCCCGGTGCGGCGGTCACCTTAATGGACAAATCCGGAATGGTTTCCGCGGCATGGAATTCCCCGTGCAGGCTCTCGACCAATTGGACCTTGGAGACGATGAAGATACTCTTCAATTCTCCGGCATACTCTCCGAGAAATTCGCGCAGTTCCCGCGGAGCTGCAATAGCTACGGCAGCGTCAAGGGAGTGGCCGATCATCTTTGCCACGCGCGCCTGCTCCAGTGCCTTGGAGACCTCGGCGCGGACTTTTATCAGCCGGTCCCAGCGTGCCACGAGCTGCTCGTCCTGCCGTTCCGGCCGGAGTTCCGGAAATTCCGAGAGATGCACGCTTGCTTCCGCCTGCTTCGGCATGTAACGCCATACTTCGTCGGAGGTGAAGGAAAGGACCGGGGCAGTGAGCTTTACCAGGGCTTCCAGGATCAGGTGCATGGCGGTCTGGGCGCTTCTCCGTTCCAGCGAATCCGTTTTGCTGGTGTAGACCCTGTCTTTGAGAATATCGAGATAGAAGGCGCTCATCTCCACGGTGCAGAACGAGTTGACCGCGTGGTAGATGAGATGGAATTCGTATGCTTCATACGCCTTCAGGACTTTCTCCTTCAGGATTTCGAGCTGATGCAGGGCCCAACGGTCGATCTCCGGCATCTCGCGGTAGGCGACCGCGTCCCCTGCCGGATCAAAATCATTGATATTCCCCAGAATGTAGCGGCAGGTATTGCGGATCCGGCGATAGGCTTCGGACAGCCGGGTCAGGATCTCCGGCGAGATGCGGATGTCGTCACGGTAATCCTGGGCAGCCACCCAGAGGCGGAGGATCTCCGCGCCGTATTTTTTTATCACCTCTTCCGGCGCCACCACGTTGCCGACTGATTTGCTCATTTTTCGGCCGTTGCCGTCCACTACGAAGCCATGGGTAAGGACGTTCCGGTACGGGGCACGCCCCCGGGTGCCGACCGAGGCCAGAAGCGACGAGTGGAACCAGCCGCGGTGCTGGTCGCTCCCCTCCAGGTACATGTCGGCCGGGGAGCCGAGCTCCGGCCGGAGTTCCAGAACCGCCGCATGGGAAACGCCGGAATCGAACCAGACGTCGAGGATGTCCATTTCCTTGTCGAAAGCGTCCTTGCCGCAGGAGGGGCAGACGGTGCCGGCCGGCAGAAGCTCTGCCGCCTCGCGATCGTACCAGATGTCGGACCCTTCCTGTTCGAACAGGTCCGCTATGTGGTGCATGATCCGGCCGTCGGCCAGGGCCTCGCCGCACGATGTGCAGTAGAAGACCGTGATCGGCACCCCCCAGTTGCGCTGACGGGAAATGCACCAGTCGGGGCGGTTTTCCACCATGCCGAAGATCCGCTCCTTGCCCCATTTCGGTATCCAGGCGACGTTTTCGATCTCTGCCAGGGCCTTCTGGCGGAGGCCGTTAGCTTCCATGGAGATGAACCACTGTTCGGTGGCGCGGAAGATGATAGGCTTCTTGCAGCGCCAGCAGTGGGGGTAGGAGTGGGTGACCTCTCCGGCAGCGACAAGCGCCCCGGTCTCCCGGAGTTTTTCAATAACGTTCTTGTTGGCGTCAAAGACGAACTGGCCGCCGAAAAACTCGATGTTTTCCAGGAAGCGGCCGCGGTTGTCCACCGGGTTGTAGATATCGAGGCCGTACTTGAGGCCGATTTCGTAGTCGTCCTGGCCATGGCCCGGTGCGGTATGGACGCAGCCGGTCCCCGCTTCCAGGGTCACATGATCGCCCAGGAGGATAATCGAATCCCTCTGGTAGAAGGGGTGACGGCACTGCTTATTCTCCAGGAGATCAGCCTTGAAGGTGGCGATAACTTTTCCCGCAGCTCCAACCGCATTTTGGAAAGCCTCTTTCAAGCCGTCGGCCACCACGAGCAGTTCGCCGTTCATTTCCAATGCCACGTAATCGTATTCCGGATGGAGCGAGACTGCCAGGTTGGCCGGCAGAGTCCACGGGGTGGTGGTCCAGATGACGAGAGAAACCTTTTTTCCTGCAAGCTGGGGGAGGGCCGCGGAAAGGTCGTCCCTGAGGGGGAACTTCACATAGATGGAGGGGGACGTGTGGTCGGCATACTCCACTTCCGCCTCGGCCAGGGCGGTGCCGCAGGAAGAACACCAGTGGACCGGCTTTTTACCCTTGTAGAGCCCGCTGTTTTCGGCAAAACGGGCCAGTTCCCTGGCGGTGACCCCCTCATAGCTGTAGTGCATGGTCAGATAGGGGTTGTCCCATTCCCCCAGCACGCCGAGCCGGACAAATTCCTCTTTCTGGATTTCCACGAATTTCCCGGCGTACTCACGGCATTCTTTGCGCATTGCCGATTTGGTCATGTCATGTTTCTTGCTCCCCAGGTTCTTCTCGACCTGGAGTTCTATCGGGAGGCCGTGACAGTCCCAGCCGGGGACGTAGGGGGCGTCGAAACCGGACATCCGCTTGCTCTTGAGAATGATATCCTTGAGGATCTTGTTCAGGGCGTGGCCGATATGGATATGGCCGTTGGCATAGGGAGGGCCGTCATGAAGAAGATATTTCGGCTTCCCCTTTCCCGCCTCGACCAGCTGTGCATAGAGTCCCGACGTCTCCCACTGCGCGAGGATATCCAGCTCCTTCTGGGCAAGATTCGCCTTCATGGGGAATTCGGTAACCGGAAGGTTGAGTGTGTTCTTATACTCCATGGAACGGCCTCCATTCGGATGGTTGCATGTCTCGGGAAAACATAATAAACTACCTAGAACTCATTGAAAAGTCAAGGATAAAGGGGGATTTGTGTTGTATTCGACCCGCTGAAATGGTATAAGAGGCCGGTTATAAGTTCTGAGAGGAATACGTGCATGAAACCTGGCAGTTCGGATTCATTCTGGGGCGGCATCGTTAAATCGATGGGGCTGGTCTTCGGCGACATCGGCACCAGCCCCATCTATACCCTGACGGTCATCTTTGCCCTGACCCGGCCGACTCCGGACAATGTCTTCGGCATCCTGTCGCTGGTGGTCTGGACCCTGATCATCCTCGTTTCCGCTGAATACGCCTGGCTGGCCATGAGTCTCGGGCGAAAGGGGGAAGGGGGGACCATCGTCCTCAAGGAGATTCTCATCAGGCTTCTCAAACCGGGGCGGCAGATCGCCTTCGTCGGCTTCCTCTCCTTTCTCGGCGTGTCGCTCCTGCTCGGCGACGGGGTGATTACGCCGGCCATCAGTATCCTCTCCGCCGTGGAGGGGATGGTGCTCATTCCCGGTCTGGAAAACCTCCCGCAGGGGGGATTGATCCTGATCGCCGCCCTCATCGCAGTTGTCCTCTTCGTCTTCCAGTTCCTCGGGACCGACAGGGTGGCGAAGGCATTCGGTCCCTTGATGGTTCTCTGGTTCATATCTCTGACGGTCTCGGGGCTTGTCTCCATTGCCGCCGTGCCCGAGGTCCTGAAGGCGTTCAGCCCCTGGTATGCGGTCAAGTTCTTCCTGGACAACGGTTTTTCCGCCTTCTTCGTCCTGTCCGAGGTGATCCTCTGCGCTACCGGGGGGGAGGCCCTCTACGCCGACATGGGGCACCTGGGGCGGCGGCCGATTATCCGGGCGTGGTACATCGTCTTCTGGGCACTGGTCATCAACTACCTGGGCCAGGGGGCCTACGTGCTCGGCCATGGAGCGGGGAAAAACCTCCTGTTCGGCATGGTGCAATGGGAGGCCCCCATTCTCTATATCCCGTTCCTTATCCTGACCGTGATGGCGACCGTCATCGCCTCCCAGGCCATGATCAGCGGAGTCTTCTCCATCGTCTACCAAGGAATCACAACCCGCATCATGCCGCTGATGAAAGTGGATTACACCTCGAGCCACCTGAAATCGCAGATATATATAGGGTCGGTTAACTGGTTCCTGATGTGCCTCGTCATCTTCATCATGCTCATTTTCCGCAAGTCGGACAACCTGGCGGCGGCCTATGGCCTGGCGGTGACCGGCACCATGACCCTCACCGGCGTCATGATGGTCATGATCTACAGCCGGACGACGAAAAAGTGGAAAGTCCCGTTTGCCCTCCTGGTGACGGTGGTCGACTTTCTGTTCTTTACCGCCTGCATGAACAAGATCCCCCATGGCGGCTACTGGTCGATCATCCTCGCGGCCATCCCCTTTGCCACCATCCTGATCTGGACCAGGGGGCAGCGTGCCCTCTACCGCGCCCTGAAACCACTCGACATAGAAACCTTCATGCTCAGCTATGAGCAGATATATGCCAAGGGGAAAAACATTCCCGGCACCGGTCTCTTCTTCACCAAGGAATGGAATATCGTCCCCCCCTATGTGGTGCACTGCATGTTCAGGAGCAACATCATCTATGAACGGAACGTTTTCATCTCCATCATCAGGACGGACGAGCCGTTCGGCCTGAAATCCAACGTGAAACCGGCGATCGGCCCGGGGCTCGATGCCTTTGAGATCAAGGCCGGCTACATGGAAATGATGGACATCGAAAAGCTCCTGAAGAAGCACGACATCAAGGAAAAGGTCATTTTCTACGGGATTGAAGACATCGCGACCACCAACCCCGCCTGGAAGGTCTTCTCGGCAATCAAGAAACTGACCCCCAACTTCGTCCAGTTCAACAAGCTGCCGTCGAGTAAGCTGCAAGGAGTCGTCACCCGCGTCGAAATGTGATGTCAGGTGCTGCGCCTTTTACGCCAGCTCGGCGTTGCCTGCGTCATCGCTTGTGCGACGTGGCTCTGCCACGCCTCCGCGCTCTTCCTTGGCGCCTGGATCTGACGCAAAAATCGCAGCCCCATTGATTTCAAAAAATAAAAGGGAGCGGACTCGATGTCCGCTCCCTTTTACGTTGTTTCCGGGCAGGTCAGAAACGTGGATTTTTCGATAAGCTCTAGGCGCTCAAGGGATTGCGCGGAGGCGTGGCAGAGCCACGTCGCACAAAGGAATCCCGAAGAGCAACGACGAGATTGCGGAAAAGCCGCGTTTCCTTTTGGATTACATCATTCCGCCCATTCCGCCCATCCCGCCCATCCCGCCGCCCGGCATCGCGGGCATGGCGCCTTCTTCTCTCGGCTTCTCGGCGATCATTGCCTCGGTGGTCAGCATCAGGCCGGCTACGGAAGCGGCGTTCTGCAGGGCGCAGCGGGCGACCTTGGTCGGGTCGATGATGCCGGCCTTGATCATGTCGGTATACTCGTCATCGGCGGCATTGTAGCCGAAGGCGTCCTTGCCGTTCTTTACCTTGTCCACCACGATGGAGCCGTCGACCCCGGCGTTCTGGGCGATCTGGCGGATCGGCTCCTCGAGGGCGCGCTTGATCACGTTGACGCCGAACTGCTGTTCGGTCGGGAGTTTGAGCTTGTCCAGGGAGGACATGGCACGGAGGTAAGCGACGCCGCCGCCGGGGACGATCCCCTCGTCAACGGCCGCACGGGTGGCATGCAGGGCGTCTTCGACGCGGGCCTTCTTCTCTTTCATTTCGGTTTCAGTGGCAGCACCCACCTTGATCACGGCAACGCCACCGACCAGCTTGGCAAGCCTTTCCTGGAGCTTCTCACGGTCGTAGTCGCTGCTGGTTTCCTCGATCTGGGCGCGGATCTGCTTGACGCGGCCCTTGATGTCGGCCTCGGCGCCGGCGCCGTCGATGATGGTGGTGTTGTCCTTGTCCACGGTGATCTTCTTGGCCTGGCCGAGCATGTCCATGGTGGTGTTTTCCAGCTTGAAGCCGACTTCTTCGGAGATCACCTTGCCGCCGGTGAGGGTGGCGATGTCTTCGAGCATCGCCTTGCGGCGGTCGCCGAAGCCGGGGGCCTTGACGGCGCAGATGTTGAGCACGCCGCGCAGCTTGTTGACGACGAGGGTGGCGAGGGCTTCGCCTTCGATGTCTTCGGCGATGATGAGGAGCGGCCGGCCCGATTTGGCGGTCTGCTCGAGGACCGGGAGCAGGTCCTTCATGTTGGAGATCTTCTTGTCATGGATCAGGATCATGGCGTTTTCGAGAGTGACTTCCATCCGCTCCGGATCGGTCACGAAGTAGGGGGAGAGGTAGCCGCGGTCGAACTGCATCCCTTCCACGGTTTCGAGAGAGGTTTCCATAGCCTTGGCTTCCTCAACGGTGATGACCCCTTCCTTGCCGACTTTTTCCATGGCCTGGGCGATGATGTCGCCGATGGTCTTGTCGTTGTTGGCGGAGATGGTGCCGACCTGGGCGATTTCCTTGTGGTCCTTGATCGGCTTGGAGAGGCTCTGCAGTTCGCCTACGAGCACTTCCACAGCCTTATCGATGCCGCGCTTGATTTCCATCGGGTTGTGACCGGCGGCCACCAGCTTGGAGCCCTGGCGGTAGATCGCCTGGGCCAGCACGGTGGCCGTGGTGGTGCCGTCACCTGCCACATCCGAGGTCTTGGAGGCGACTTCTTTGACGAGCTGGGCGCCCATGTTCTCGAACTTGTCGTCCAGCTCGATTTCCTTGGCAACGGTGACGCCGTCCTTGGTGATGAGCGGAGAACCGTACGATTTGTCGATGATGACGTTTCGCCCTTTGGGGCCGAGGGTGACCTTGACTGCGTCGGCCAGGGTATTGACACCTTTCAGGATGGCGTTTCTGCCGTCCTGGTCAAATTTGATGAGTTTAGCTGCCATGTTGATATATCCTCCTTGGATAAGTTTTGTGGTGTGTTGAGTGTAAACGGCACAGCAAAAAGCTCCAGATGCAAGGCGCGCGACAAGCGGGGCGCGAGGCGTACCCGAAAGGTACGTTGAGCGTCACGTGAAGAAGCGCAACGCTGCAGATGGACTTTTGGCTGCGTCGTAATCTATTCCATGACGCCGAGAATGTCGTCTTCCCTCATGATAAGATACTCTTCCCCTTCGATCTTGATCTCGGTGCCGGAATACTTGCCGAACAGCACCTTTTCGCCGACTTTGACGTCGATCGGGATAACCTTGCCGTCGTCGGTCTTTTTGCCGTGGCCGACGGCTACTATTTCGCCCTTCTGGGGTTTTTCCTTGGCGGTCTCGGGGATGAAAATGCCGCCGGCGGTCATGGTCTCTTCTTCAACCCTCTTCACGATGATACGGTCCTGCAAAGGTCTGAGTTTCATTACTTCTTTCTCCTTTCGTTGGGTAGAAAATTTGACGGCCAAGATAAATTAAGTGCGGAATTTCTCGTTCGCCGTCCGTGTTAAAATAGTTCCCCTGTCCAAAAAATTATTAGCACTCGAAACCGCTGAGTGCTAATCGCTGGGTAAATATAAACATGTAATCGATAAAAATCAAGACATATCATCGAAATTTTTTTCACGCTGTATATCGGTGAGATGCAGGAATACGGTGTCAGTTCCGGAATGGTCCCCGGGGAGCGGGTCTGCAATGCATAATTACGAACAACTCTTGATTGACTGATAGCATTAATGAAGTTTCTATGGTACTATAATCAAATTAATGATAGTTAACCGGCTAGAGATCACGCGCTGCCGCCATGCACTTAGCTGAATAGGTTCAGGCCGGGGCTTTACCCCTCCCGATACAGGGGATGGACCGTTGCCGGGCTTGTTCGCGGGGTGTATGTCGAAAAACTTATGTCGTACTGCTATTCTACCGAGGGAGGACGAGATGAAAAAAGGCAAACTGGTTGTAATTGAGGGGATTTACGGCTCGGGGAAACTCATCGTGGACCTTGTGGAGAAGCTGCGGGAAAAACTGGTAAGCGAGGGGAGCCAGGTGTACGAAATTGACAGCCCGGACAGCGGCCGCGCCCAGCTTATGGGAGCCCAGGAGCTCGACTGCGGCTGGCGCTATGGCCTGTTCAAGCCCGATTTTTTCTTCGAGCTTGCTTCGCGGGCGCGCGTCTGTTCGACTATCAGACCGGAACTGGTGAAAGGGAGCGTCGTGCTCTGCAAGCACTTCACCCTTTCTTCCATCGTCTATGCACGGCTCAAGGGGCACGACTGGTACCGCGAGGACCTGAATTGCCTGGAAGCCCGCGCCCGCGGCCTGGGGTTCGGAGGCGAGGTCGTTCCGGACCTGACAATTTTTCTGGATATTACTCCCGAGGCCGGTGTAAAGCAGCTTGAGGAAAAACTCGACGGTTATTTCACGCCGGCCGACCTGGTCCTGCAGAAAAAATATTATCTCGAAGAACTCGCAAAACTGCCGGACACGGCAACGAAACTTATCAATGCGGGACAACACCCCGATGCGGTCTTCGAAGAAGTTTATACCGCCATCAATACCATTCTCAGATAGCTGTCGCTGCCCACTTACGACCAGTGGCCATTCCAGAGCGGAATGGCCTTTTTTTGTGAAAGGCAGTGAATCATGCGGGATTCGCCGCCGCAGGACGGGTTCTCCGGAGGAGGGGATTACAGCTTTCTTTTGTCCAGCTCTTCCCGGTAGAATTTCTGGTAGAGGATATCCCATTCCCTGCTCCCCGGGACCTTTGCCTGGGAGTAGGAGGCGAGCTTCTGCCGGACTGCCTGGTCGACCTCCTCGGAGAGGGCGAAATAGGCGGTGATGGAGACCTTGACGGCATTCAGCGCCCGGGCCTCGTCGGGGAAGTCCGCCAGGTCGTCCCCCCAGAGCTTGTCGATGATCTTGTGGGAAAGATGCGAGATGCGGTCCTCGGAAACAAACATGTCACCTCCGACGGCTTCGCCAAAAGTCCATCTGCGGCGTTGCGCTCCGTCGCGTGACGCTCAACGTACCTTCCCGGTACGCCTCGCGCCCCACTTGTCGCGCCTGGCATCTGGAGCTTTTTGCTGGCCGCTTTGGAATAGTACTCTTTGATACTACGGAAATAACTGATTCCCCGTCACAGAACGATTTTTCTCTCGGTGGCCAGTTTCTCCTTTATCATCTTCAGCATCCGCTGCCGGTCGATACCGGTCCCGCTCCCCATGGCGGCGAGGGTCTGGTCCAGGAGCTTTTCGGCATCCTTTTCCAGGGACTCTTCACCCCTGATATCGGTTACAATGGCGGCCTTGATGGCAGCGAGGGCAGCGCCCCGCTCGTTTTTCAGGACGATGAGGCCGGCTCCGCCAAGGTCGGCGAGGACTTTTTCCGCCAGCCGGTTAATCTGTTCTTCCTTGAGACGCATGGTTTTCTCCATAAATGTCACCGGCGGGGGTGAATAGTCGGCGGCCAATGACGTCATTGTACGGGTTCCGCGTATAAAATCAAGATTTACCTGACATGACGCTATAGTTGCACTTGACCTGCCGCGTTTGCCTTGGTATCTTTGGCAGGTCACTACTAGTTGCATATCAACGGACGCGGAGGGGAATCGTGCTTATCGTCATGCACCATAAAGCGGGGAAGAAACAGATTGAGGCGGTCACCAGGGCCGTGGAGAAGATGGGCCTGACGGCCGCGCCGATCCCGGGGAGCGAACGGACCGCCATCGGCGTCCTCGGCAACAAGGGGTACGTGGACGATGCGACCATCAGGGACCTGGAGGGGGTGCAGCAGGTCATCCATGTCTCGAAGCCCTACAAGCTGGTTTCCCGTGATTTCCATCCCCGCGCCACGGTGGTGAAGGTCGCCGGAGTGGCCATCGGCGAAGGGGAGCGGCCGGTGGTCGCCGCCGGGCCCTGCGCTGTGGAAAGTGAAGATCAGATCATGAAGACCGCCCGGGCGGTAAAGAAGGCGGGCGCCAACATGTTGCGGGGGGGGGCGTTCAAGCCGCGGACCGGGCCCCATACGTTCCAGGGATTGAAGCTTGAGGGGCTGAAGCTCTTGGCCCAGGCCGGCAAGGAAACCGGGCTCCCCATTGTGACCGAAGTGATGAGCCCGGACAGCGTGGGGGTAGTGGCCGAGTATGCCGACCTCCTGCAGATAGGGGCGCGCAACATGCAGAATTTCGATCTTCTGCGGGAGGTGGGCCGGATCAGAAAGCCGGTGCTTCTCAAGCGGGGGATGAGCGCCACCATAGAGGAGTTCCTTGCCGCCGCCGAATATATTCTGGACGAGGGGAACCAGAACGTCATCCTCTGCGAACGGGGTATCCGCACCTTCGAGACTGCCACCCGCAACACCCTGGACCTGTCGGTGGTGCCGCTTATCAAGGAGATGTCCCATCTGCCGATTATGGTCGATCCGTCACACGCCACCGGCAAGAGGAGTCTCGTATCTCCCATGGCCAAGGCCGCCCTGGTGGTCGGCGCCCACGGCGTGCTGGTGGAGGTCCACCCCGAGCCGGAGAAGGCCCTGTCCGACGGACCTCAGTCGCTGACCTTCAGCGGCTTCGAACGGCTGATGGAAGAGATTCGGAAGCTCAACGCATTTCTCGGTTTCTAGCAGGCTGTCATTAAAAAAAGGGGATTGATTTATTCGTGCCGCAGGGATAAACTAGGCCTATAAACAGGTAGGATTTATCTCTGCGGTGCGCGTGAGGCCACAAAAGCCCAGGCGGAATACTTTTTTGATCGGGAGCCTTTCAGGCCGTGGTGTGCTGCCCCATTGTGCGGGATTTGCCTTAAGCGGTACATAGGAAGCCCACTTGTTAGGGAACTCGCTCGGAGGCCCTTCGGCTAACGGTACAGTGGAGAGATAAGGAGAGGGGCAGGTTATCCTGCCCCTCTTTTTATCCAAATAGACGACTTCGCAAAAAATCCATCTGCCGCGTTACGCTCATCCTTCGTCGCTGCGGAGTACCGTCCCGGTACGCCTCACTCCTCGGAATTCGCAAGCATAGGAGTCTGTCAGACTTAGGAATGAATCGACTGC
>JBGPCQ010000020.1:0-28004 GCA_041481895.1 Geobacteraceae bacterium
GCTCTTAACTGATTTGACTTGATATTATTCATTATGACGTCAACACTATATTTAGCCATTTCTGGATCAAGTGATGCAGTAATCTCATCGAGAAGCAATATCTCTGGTTGGTTTGACGTCGCCATGCAAAAGGTTAATATTTGCCTTTCACCACCAGATAAATTACCAACTGATTCATCTAATCTGTTATCTAATCCCATGCCAAATTGCTTTATGAGTTTTTTTGCATTCGAACGAAAATGGGTTCTTGGAAATAACCAGGGAAGTTTTCCAATTCTTGAGTGGCCAATTAAAAGGTGATCTATTATTGACATTTCATTAATTAAAGCATCATCTGTATCTTGAGGGACTACTCCCAAATATGCTGCCCTCTTATACGGCTCGATTGTTAAAACATCAATTTTTTGGTGATCCTTTTTTGATTGAATAAGAATTGAGCCTGCATCAGGGGCGATTAAACCTTGGAACAGTGCCAATAACGTGCTTTTTCCAGACCCGTTCGGCCCTAAAAAATAAACAATTTCATTGTCTTGTATTTTGAGCTCAGGAATGTGCAACTCAAAATTTTCTTTGCCCCCATCCTTAACGAAGCATTTTTTTAAATTTATAATAGTGATCATTTAGATATCGATTCCAAAGGCATCTGCACCCTTTCGGAGTGCTTTATGCCCTCCTCGTAATGCTGCAATGACTATGCAGACAAGTACAATTACTGTACTAATTAAACGAAAATCCTGTGCTTGCACCCCAAATTCAAGAGCCGCCTGCATCAACATCATATATATAAGAGAGCCAAACAAACCAGCAGCTAGGAGGTCTCTTGCGGTTGCCTTTCTGAAAATAATCATCCCAATAAATAATGCAGCTACAGCTACAATAACCTGTCCTGTCCCCATGTGAATGTCCGCGTTGTAGGATCGCTGGGCGACTAATGAACCTGATAACGCAATTAAACCGTTTGCAGCACCAAGCCCCCAAAACAATTTATTTGGTGAAATTCCCTGGGCTATTGCCATTTTAGGATTCGCACCAGCAATTCGTATTGAAAGCCCAGTTTTGGATTCGAGAATAATGTAGAGCAAAAAGAGGATTATCAGGGTTAATGCGCCAAGCAAAACAAGAATATAGAGTGCCCAAGTATGTCCTGAACCCTCTGGCAATACACTGAAAATGCTACTGCTAATTGGGAGTCCGAGATTTGGCACCCCCAATATTCTTAAATTAATTGTATAAAGCCCCATGGTCATAAGGATACCTGCAAGAATCTTTGGGACCCTTAAGTACTTATGCATTGCGCATGTACCAAGCCCAGCCAAGGTTCCAGCAATTAAAGCGACCAGAATTGCAATTGGCGGAGGGGTGCCCAATGAAACAAGTCGAGCTGTAATCACCCCTCCCAAAGTAAATGAGCCATCCCCAGTCAAATCGGGGAATTTTATCCACCTGAAAGCAATGGCAACACCCACTGCAAATAAGGCAAAAGCAAAGCCTTGCGATAGAGATGAAAAGAATTTATAGAGAAAGGAGTCGATAGCAATTGCCCCTTATTTTGAGATTTCTTTCCCGGCTTTAAAAGTCGTTTTTATCTGTTTGTTGAGCTCATCAGAAAGCTTTATGCCTAGTTCCTCTGCTACACCTTGGTTCCAATATAAATCTGGTTTTTCAATAAATGCGATTGGTATTTTTGCCGGATTTTCACCGGACAATATTCTTTCACTGATTCGAGCAGCAATTCTCGCCAATTCTTCGTAGCTTGCGCCTAGAGCTAGCAAAGCACCTTTCTGCACGTCTTCTTTCGTACTTGCCATTACGGGAAGCTTGTTATCTTTTGCAATTTGCAGAAGTGACGGAAGCGCATTAATGACTGTATTGTCAGTCGGTATATAGATCGCGTCAACTTTCCCGATCAGAGCGGTTGTTGAATTTGAAACTTCGGAAGTGCCGGTTACCGGACGTTCGATCAACTTCAATCCTAGTTTTTCACAGACAGGTCTCACGCGAGTCAATAATGCTATGGAATTGCTTTCTCCTGAAGAATAAACAACACCAACATTTTTAACTTTCGGTAGTATTCTCATAAGCATTTTGAATTGCGCTTCTACTGGAGGGTAATCGGTTGATGCCGCATAATTCCGGCCTGACCCCTCCCAAGAAGCTGCCATTTTAGCAGCGATTGGGTCTGTAACAGCCCCTTGGACTATTGGAATTGTGGTTGTCCTTTGCACAAGTGATTGGGCTGCGGGAGTGCCTAGGACGTATATAAGATCTGGTTTGTTAGCAATCAATTGATCAGCAATTTGATTAGCCAAATTCACGTCGTTATGAGCATCTTTATAATCTAATATTTCAATTTTACGAGTTTTCGCTAGATTTGACTTCAGCATCTCTTCAGCAAAGGCTCTTCTCATATTTGCAATTAATTCATAATCAACTATTTGAAATACAGCTACTCTAACTGGAGTAGCTGTTGATTGTCTTTTATCTTCCTTGCTAACGCATGATACAATCATAATTGCAATAAGGAACATAACACAAATTAATAGTGATATTTGACCTAATTTATTTAGTATGTAACTCATATTTCCTCCTTATAACAAATATTTATTTTTAAATATGCTTGAAGCATAATTTGTTAGTTTATCATTTGATGCAAAAACATATTTTGATGACTCAGAGTATTTATCTCCATTAAAATCGAATACAGTACCTCCTGCTTCTTTCACAAGTAGTATGCCAGCAAGGACGTCCCAAGGATTGTTACACCAGGTACAACTTATGTCGATTCTTCCAGAAGCAAGCCACGCTAATTGAATTGCAGCTGAACCAATAATTCTTACACGAAGTGATGTTTTAACGAAAGCCCCCAATGCTGCATTGTAATAGTCTAAAATATCTATTGCACTTCCATCAACAGGCAGGTCGCCAAAGCAAACAATTGCTTGCTCAGGATCATTTATTTGAGTTACTGATATTCTCTTACCGTTAAGAAAAGCGCCTCCATCGTTTAAAGCCCAATACTTTTCATTAGTCATTGGCAGATATATAATACCAAGGATAGGCTCACCTTTCATGACAAGAGCTAATGAAATACAATGTAAAGGCAATTTGCGAATAAAATTTATAGTTCCATCAATCGGGTCAAGTACCCAACAAAGCTCCTTGTCATCTTCAGATAATCCCCCTTCTTCACCCCAGAAAGCGATATCAGGCGTTAATGTTCTAAGCTCTTGTTTTATATTATTTTCTATCTTAATATCAAATGATGTAACATAGTCTTTATGTCCTTTTTTTCTCACAGTAATGTTAGTTTGGCTTTCTGTATAAGCATAAGCCATTTCTATAATATATATAACCTTTTCTAGCAGTTCAGTTAAATTGTGCTGCATACAGCACTCCATATGTTTATAACGTATGTAAATATAAATAGACGCCCAATTTGCTTTACAATATTATGTAATCTCACAGCCTAATTGCTGCGCCTCATTCCTAATGTGCTCAATAACAATATTAGCTATTGCACCATTTCTAACTTTAGTACCCAAAAAATCTACTGGAGATGAGTTATGTTGTGGAGCTGTAAATTTCCATCCTTGACTTGTCTTAATTGGTAGCCCGTAAGGGTGTAAGAGAAATACAACATCATCTATAATAACAGCTTGAAACCTAAAGTCATGTTGTACAATTGTGCATTTGCACATTCCAGCTCCAGTTCCTCTCTTTACTGCTTGAGTAATAACTGAATCTATAAATTCAGTAGAATCTGTTCGTGCTCTTTTAATTTTAGACGTATATTCCGCCTTCTTTGCTTGATCAGATATACCTTGATTGATTTCATCATATGGATTATAAAACGAAGTAATTTCTTGCTTGTCTAATATATAAAATTCTTTAGTTATGTTGGGATTGCCAATTAAACCTGTCATTAAATCGTGAAATTGTTTGTAACGCTCGCCTCCAATCGTAACAGACCCAAATGATAGACCTGGGTAAGACCATATGATCCTTGCGTTACAAGTTGCAAGCTTATCATTTATGGAATCAAGTAATGTTCTAATATCGACTATAGGTATTCTATCCTTATATATTCCATGATATGCGACAAATAACCCGCAACAGGATAGATAAATTCCCATTGATTCAGCCATAATCTGATTAGTTTGTCTGAAATCAATATGCAGAACTATATACATATAAAGCATAGAAAGGACAACCCCAAACAATGACCCCATCATAAGAGGTCTAATTATTTCTTGAATCCAACTTATACTTCTTACAAAGAAACTTTTGTTCAATTCAATTATCACAACAACTAAACAAATTGATAATGCCCAGTAAATATAATAATTGTATATTGATGATAATTCATGTGACATCCAATATTTTGAATAATAATTTTTATCTGATGTATTCTTTAAATAGAATAAAAATGATGCGACAGGCATGATAAACAATAACGCAAAAGCTAATAACGAACCAATGGGATCAAGGAAGAATCTTCTAGCGTGATAAATAAATTTAGAAAGATTTCCTATCATATTACCTCCAGAGAAGAGCAAATGCCATTTCAGCGCCACTGGGTAGAGTTGGATCATCCCTGACCCAGTTGCCAACCAAAGTGAAATCGCCCAAACCTTCGTTCAATTCGTTGATGTCTTGAAGTTGTTTAGATCTCATGATTTCATAAAATATTGGCTCTTCAATATCAGGTTCAGTTCTAATCGGTATTACCAAATACAATCCTTCTTTACATATATTGCGCACCGTTTTCAGGAAATGATTTGGATCATACGTATGTTCAAGCGAATGACATGAATATCCGATGTCGAATGAATTATTCTCAAAATAGTTTTCTAACTTATTAATATCACCCATGATTTGATTTTCTGTGGGAAGGATGTCAATCCCTGTCGCTTCAAAGCCGTTTTTCAAAAAGTCATTTACTTCTGCATCATGTCTGCACCCTAAACACAAGCATCTATTGCCTTTAAAAACTGACTTTATGTTCTTAATATCATCAGCACGTATAGGAGCTTTTTCCAATGTCCATGGAATACGAGGTAGATTTGTATCATATTGGACTTGAATATACTCATAGTATGTATGATATTTATACTTTTGCATTTGGATACTCCAATATTTGGTGAAATTATCTTTTATTTTGTTACAATTCCTGGAAAAGTCCGTTGGATTTTAAGGTAGCTCCGGATTCTTTATACATGAACTGTATCTTATTACAGGCATTACACACGCCACCTTCGTCCAGGTTCTCAACCCCCCCTGACCAAAGTTCTTCCGGTTGTATTGCAGATACGAATGGTCCTGGATGCAGAAATGGTCGAAGAGCAAGAAGAACGGCACCCCATGCTAAATAACCTTCATACGGGTCGTTAAGTGCGTGGAACGTCGCATACTCTTCCCCCCTCTCAGCGATCCGATGTAGTAAGTCATTGATAATTTTTTCAGCCCTATTCATTTCCACAGGGCTCCTTCGGTCGTTCAAGACTATCATTGCAGCATAGCATGCAATCGCAGTTGCAAACAGAGACTCACCTTTGGGAGTTTTCATTGAATCGCGAGAGTACGCATGAGGTAAAAGTGAATTGGAATTATTAACAGATGTTATATTCGCCTCAATAAGATCAAGTAGATTGTCTATTAAACATGCTCTATGAGAGCTTCCCAAACCATGCCAATCACTTATCGAGGACAAAAGCCAGACTGTTACCCATTGTGCCGCTGTCTCGGCGGCCGCTGAGCCTCCCGGCTCTGCTGCCCATGCAGTGTGCCCGGGTGTTCTCAATTCCACCGACTCTGAAAACATTTGAAAAGATAATTTGACAAGCTCTCGGAGCTTCTGGTCCGGTTTACTAAACCATGATTCTGCGGCTATTAGAGCTACAATAGCGAAGGCCGTACCCATCATATCGTTGACCACTTTTGGACCCAACCCATCAGCCGGTTCAAGACGGTCTTTTAACTTCTTTGTTATGTTCAATAAACAGTTCCGGTCTGCCGGCGAAGGAAAAGCACCCGATGACGCACGAAGAAGCAACCAAGCCGATGAATGCCGCAAGTTCTCATCAACAAGTTCCATCGTGCCAGCTCCAGTGGGTTGAAGCCTTAATTTTACACGCCCATCAAGCATGATTACATCATTTAATTTTTGGGCAAGGTGATTTGCCTCGCTTGAATTCTGATACCCATATGGTTTCAGCGCATCAACCGAGAAGAAGGTGCCCGTCAGTGTTCCTATTGGCGAAAGTGGCTTCGGAGTTGGTGGACGTACAAACCTCCACGTCTGCGTTTTCGACCAACCGCCAGTTTCAAGCCTGTCTGCGATGAGAAGCTGAAGTGCAATTTCTTCGACATGCTTCAGACTAGGCGTGAGGTTATCCAAATCCGTATTCGACAATTGTTCCGCAAGGGCAGTCGCGTCCCAGTCTGCATGAAGGTACGTAGGTGGCCGTTTAGCTGCCAGTGAAAATTTTATACGTACTCTAATTATTAATTTGTAACATAATAGTAATGCAAGAAAACTACAGAATCCTAAAATGACATAGATTGCAGGCAATGGGATTTGGGGAGTTACTAAAACAGCAAAAATGGCGCCGAATATACCCACTACTGCGGAAATGCATATTCCATCCTCTGATAATTTAAAATTACTACTCATAGTTCACCAAGTTTATAAGGGTAATGGAGAAGGGCAGAAATACAATCATCAAAGTTGAAACACGTAGTTGATTTGTTAACTAACCCCTGGAGTCTCAAGATATATACTCTGCCCCCTTTTCAGGCTACCCACTCCCTCGATTTATCGTACCAAACTACACCGCCACAAAACAATCAACTGCCACATTTAACAAAAAAGCCGCCCCTTCAGCCTAAAGCTGACAGAGCGGCCCTTGCCCACCATCAAAACGGTATCTTAAATATGGTGAATGGTGAATTGCCTGTGCGCTGAAGCGATCAGCGTACAAGCGGGTGAATGGTGAAAAGGGAAAAACCATTTTGCCCCCTTCAAACAGTCAATAATGAATTATGAATGGTGAAAAGTTAAAGCGCCGTTAATGTGCCCTAAAATACGCCTAACCGTGCGTCAAGTCAAGGATTTAAGACCGGTGACCGGTGAAAGGGGAATGGTGTATTATGAGAAAACAGTCAGGTCTCAACCGAGTACAAAGGCAATAGAATAGTAATCTTAAGAATCCATCGACCCGCCCCTCTCCTCCATAACGAAAGGCCCGCTCGACGCGGGCCTTTCGTTATGCTCCGAAGCAAGCCGCGCCCTCTATTTCACCTGCTTGAACTTGCCTCCTTCAACCTTCCACACCACATACGGCGACGCCTTGACATCCCCCTTGGCGTCGAACTGGATATGTCCCAGCGCGCAGTTGAAGTCGTTGGCGCGGATCGCGGCGGTGACCGCCTTGCCGTCGGTGGTTCCCGCCTTCTGGATGGCCTGGAGGAGGATATTGGCCGCATCGTAGGCATAGACGGAGTAGACCCCCGGCTCACCATACTTCTTCCGGTAGGTCTCGTTGAACCCGCGGGCCGCGGGGGAGTCCCTGGTGTCGGGGCCGAAGGTGGCGTAGGTCCCGTCGACGGCGGGTCCGGCGATTTTTACCAGCTCCTCACTCATGATCCCATCACCGCCGATGAAGGGGGCCGTGCCGCCGACCGCCTTGAACTGCCTGATCAGGAGCCCCCCTTCGGTATAGATGCCACCGAAGAAAACCAGGTCCGGATTCGCCCCCTTGACCTTAGTGACGACCGGCGAGTAGTCCTTCTCCCCCTTGGTCATCCCTTCGTAGGCGACAATTTCCACAGCCGGGCCGAGCGCCTTCTTGAATTCCTCGGCAAAGCCCTGGCCGTAGGTGGTCTTGTCGTGAATAATTGCCACGCGCCTGACCTTCAGCTTCTGCACGGCGAAGTCGGCGGCCGCCTTCCCCTGTTGGTCGTCACGGCCGCAGACCCGGAAGACGTCGACGAACCCCTGCTCGGTCAGCTTCGGGTTCGTGGAAGCATGGGAGATTTGGGGGATGCCCGCCTTGTTGTAGACCTCGGAAGCAGGGATGGAACAGCTGCTGTTGAAGTGGCCGACTACCCCGACCACCCCTTCGTTGACGAACTTGTTGGCAACGGCCACTGCCTGGCGCGGCTCGGCCTGGTCGTCGCCGGGGACCAGCACGATCTTTTTGCCGAGCACCCCCCCCTTGGCGTTCCACTCCTCGACCGCCAGCTTAACGCCGTTCAGCATGTCGCTGCCGAACACCGCTTCGGGTCCGGTCAGCTGACCGGCCGCCCCGATCCTGATCACGTTCGAATCTTTCTTGGTGCAGGCAAGCGCCAGAAAACAGATACCGGCAAGCAGCAGCTTCTTCATAACGTCCCTCCTGGTGGAATGTTTTAATGAAAAATAGATGCGATATTTATACATTAACGTTCTGGAAATGCAAGCTTTTTACGGGGATAGGGGATCGGGATGAATTATGAAGGACGAAAGTAGCTGTTAAGAAGATTATCAAGGTTATTTGCAGTTTTGGTTAACCCATCAGGAACGTCAATTTATCGTTCCGACAAGACTGTCGAGTGCAGATTTCGAGTCAACTGAAACCTGTTAGGGATGTCAATTTTTCGCAAGGTCAAGGCGAGCAAGGGCCTACGCGGAGGCGTGGCAGCGCCACGCCGCACAAGAGAGGGCCGCAGCTCAACGCAGAGATTGCGGAAAAGTGGCATCCCTCAGCTACTTGTGCGCCTTCGGATGACTGCGGTCATACACCTCCATCAGCCTGTCTATCGACACATGCGTATACTTTTGCGTCGTGGAGAGGGAAGCGTGCCCCAAAAGCTCCTGGATGGCGCGCAGGTCGGCCCCCGCTTCCAGCATGTGGGTGGCGAAGGTGTGGCGCAGGGTGTGGGGGGAGATCTTCTTGCTGGTGGCGAGTAGCAGGATATATTTATCGACGGTGCGCGCCACGCTCCGGCTCGTGAGCCGCCCCCCCCGGGCGTTTAGGAGGAACGGGGCGTCAAAGGCGGGATTGCCGCGCGCCAGAAGGTAGTCCGAGATCGCCTGCCGGGCATGCCTGCCGATGGGAACCACCCGCTCCTTCCCCCCCTTGCCGAAGACCCGCATGAGCCCCTCGGCGAGATCCACCCCCCCCACGTCGAGGCCGGTCAGCTCGGAAACGCGGATACCGCAGGAATAGAGGGTCTCCAGGATGGCCCGGTCGCGCAGGGAAAGGAGGTCCCCCTCCCGGGGGGATTCCACGAGGGCGGTCACTTCGTCGATGTTCAAGTGGAACGGAATCCGCTTTTCCTTCTTCGGGGTCGCCACCAGTTCCGCCGGGTTCTTCGTCACCACCCCCTCGCGCACCATGTACTTGAAGAAGGCACGGATCGCCGCGAGCTTTCGGCCGATGGAGCTTTTCTGATGGTCCTTGTACAGGAAGGCCAGCCAGCGCCGGATGAGCAGATGGTCGACGCTGTCCGCCCCGACGTCGGCGCCCCGCTCCCGCTGGACGAATTCCCGGAACTGGGCGAGGTCCGAGGCATAGGCGGCGAGGGTATGGGGGGAGACGTTCCGCTCGATGGCGAGGTAGCGGGTGAATTGGTCGATGGCGTGATGCATATCCGGAATTTATCAGAATCCTTCCCCTTTTGCCACGGGAAAAAACCGGAAAACATTTGCCAATTGGCGCTGATCTTCAGCCAGCCCCGAAAACCTTTGTAACCGCTAAGCACGCAAGGAACGCAAATAAAACCTGAAATGAAAAGGGTTGTGACGTAACCCCTGGAAAGATTCATGCCTTTCCCTTGCGTCCTTAGCGTTCTTGAGCGAACGAAGTGAGCGGGCGGTTCGTTGTCTTGACTCAAGTCTTTGATTGCACTAGCTGAAGATAATCGCTACTCAGGAAACATTTTGACTTTTTCCGAGTATCCGACATATATTCGCACTATGCATACCGTTGTTATCGAACGCTGCCCGACCTATGCCCGGGATATGGTCCGGGCTGCTCTGCGCCGCCTCCTGGAGCCGCTCGGCGGCATGGGAGCGTTCATCCGTTCCGGCGAGCGGGTGCTGCTCAAGCCGAACATGCTCTATGCCCGAGCGCCCGAATTCGCGGTAACCACCCATCCGGAAGTCCTGCGCGCCGTCATCGAACTGGTGCGGAAAGCGGGGGGGGTACCACTCGTGGGTGATTCCCCCGGTTTCGGCGACTTCCGGAAAGTTGCCGAAAAATCGGGAATGCTCCGGGTTGCCGAGGAAACCGGCACCGAGCTGGCGGAATTCTCGGAAGCGGTAGAGGTCTCGGCCGGCGGCCTCTTCAGGCGCTTCGAGCTGGCACGCCCCTACCTGGAAGCGGACCGGGTCATCAACCTCCCCAAATTGAAGACCCACGAGATGATGACCATGACCTGCGCGGTGAAAAACCTGTTCGGCGCCGTGGTCGGACCCGCCAAGGCGGGCTGGCACCTGAAGGCAGGCGCGGACAAGGAGATGTTCGCCCGGATGCTCCTGGAAATTTACCTTCTGAGGCCGCCCGACCTCACCATCGTCGACGCGATCACCGCCATGGAGGGGAATGGCCCGGGGAGCGGCGACCCCCGCAAAGTGGGGCTCCTGCTGGCCGGGGTCAACCCGGTGGCCGTGGATGTCGTTGCCGGCGAAATCGCGGGAATTCCGAAAAACCTCCTCTTCGTTGAAAGGACTGCCCGCAAGCTCGGCATCGACGGCGCCGACCGCGCCGCCATCGAGACCGTAGGGGTGCCTTGGGCAGAGGCGCGGGTGGCACCCTTCCGCCTCCCGCCACAGACGGACCTCCACTGGAATCTCCCTCCGTTCCTCACGAACCGCCTCCGCCATTACCTCACCACCCGCCCCTGTGCGGTCCCGGGAGATTGCAAACTCTGCGGCATCTGCGTGAACGCCTGCCCCCCCCGGGCCATCGCGATACAGGACGGGAAGCTGGTTTTCGACTACCACCGCTGTATCCGCTGTTTCTGCTGCCGGGAGCTCTGTCCCGAGGGTGCGCTCGACGTGCGGACCGGGGCGCTGCTCAAGATTATAAAGAAATTTGCATAATTGAATTTTAATCGTCATGCAGTTGACTTTTTTCGGGCGGATGATTATGATTAAGTTAACCTCAAGAGAACATTTGAGGAATCTGCCGGAAAAGGAGATATAGGCCTATGTGGACAGCAAGCTATATGATTCGTCCGGTAACCCACTGCAAAGAGGGTTGCCCTAGTCAGCCCGCCGCCTGACGCGGCGGGCGTCCCCCACGGCCCCCTGGTTCTCGACCAGGGGGCTTTTTTCGTGGGAATTTCCTTGACAAACGGCTCCCTTTGATGAACAATCGTTCACATGAACGGTTGTTCAGTTAAATAAAGCCCGATAATTAGCTTGACGAATCCCGCCGCTATAATTACCCTCCAGGGAAACATCCGGGTCCGAGGTCAGTATGAAAAAGATTATTATTTCCGCAGTGATCGTTGCCGTTGCCCTGGCCGTGGGGATCTTTTATTACAGCAAAAAAACTCCGGAGACAACCTACAAAACCGCAAAAATTGAAAAAGGTGACATCGTCTCCGCGGTGGCCGCCACCGGGAACCTTGCCGCGGTAGTTACGGTGCAGGTCGGCACCCAGGTGTCCGGCACAATTCAGAAGCTCTTCGTCGATTTCAATTCGAAGGTAGTAAAGGGGCAGGCTATCGCCCGGATCGATCCCGCCCTCTTCAACGCCCAGGTGGAACAGAGCCGCGGCAGTTCTATCAATGCCCAGGGCAACCTGCAGAAAGCAAAGGCTGACGTGGCCGATGCCAGGAGGACCCTGGAACGGAACCGCCAGCTCGTGAAAGACGGCATCATCGCCCAGAGCGATTTCGACACGGCTGAGACCAAATATGAGGACGCCGTGGCAGCCGTCAAGGCTGCCGAAGGAAACGTGATCCAGACCCGTGGGGCACACAGCCAGGCCCGGACCAACCTGCAATACTCCATCATCAAATCGCCGGTGGACGGCATTGTCGTCTCCCGCAACGTGGATGTCGGTCAGACCGTTGCCGCCTCGTTCACGACCCCTACCCTGTTCACTATCGCCCAGGATCTGACCAAGATGGAAATTGACACAAGCGTGGATGAGGCCGATATCAGCAGGATCAAACTGGAACAGCCGGTTTCCTTTACCGTTGATGCCTACCCTGATACCCGGTTTACCGGGAAGGTGACCCAGATCAGGAATGCCCCGATTATCACCCAGAACGTCGTCACCTATATCGTGGTGATCGGCGTTGACAACAAGGAACTGAAGCTGAAGCCGGGGATGACCGCCAACGTCAGCATCGAAACGGCGCGCACGGAAAACGTGCTGAAAATCCCCTCAGCCGCCCTCCGTTTCAAGCCGAAAGGTGGGAAGAGTACGAAAAACGCCAAAGATGCCAAGGAGAAACCGGCCGGGGTAGAGGCGCGCAAGCTGATAAAGGGCGCCGGACAACAGGTCTTTATCCTCGGTCCGGAGAACAAACCGGTTGCGGTGCCGGTCAAGACCGGCATCAGCAACGGCGGCCAGGTTGAACTGGTGGAAGGGAACCTCAAGGAAAACGACGAGGTTGTCGTCGAACAGTCATCTTCCCAGAAAAAATCCGGGGGGAGCGCGCCCATGGGTCCGAGGTTCTAAGTTGAGTGTCGAGAGTTGAAAGTTAAAGGCTGAAAGCTGAAAAAACTCTAAACTCTACAACTCTATAACTCGGAACAGTTTTTCAAACAGAGGCACTATGAATGAAGTAGTTCGAGTCACCAGCGTCACCAAGGTCTATACCATGGGGGACCAGCGCGTGGAGGCTCTGAAGGGGATATCTTTCAGCGTCGGGCCCGGCGAATTCGTTGCCATCATGGGCGCGTCGGGGAGCGGCAAGTCCACCTGCATGAACATGCTCGGCTGTCTCGACGTGCCGACGAGCGGCGAGTATCGGCTGGAGGATGTGAATGTGGGTGAATTGTCGCGCAACGATTTGGCGGAGATCCGGAACAAGAAGCTCGGTTTCGTTTTCCAGGGGTTCAATCTTCTCGCCCGGACCACCGCCCGGGAAAACGTCGAGCTCCCCCTCGTCTATGCCCGCATCCCCGCCGCAGCCCGGCGGGAAAAAGCCATGGCCGCCCTGGCGCAGGTAGGCCTCGCCGACCGCGCCGGCCACTATTCGAACCAGCTGTCCGGCGGCCAGCAGCAGCGGGTGGCAATCGCCCGGGCGCTGGTAAATGATCCGGCCATTATCCTGGCCGACGAGCCAACCGGCAACCTCGACTCGAAGACCTCCGAGGAAATCATGGGCACCTTCCAACGGTTGAACCGGCAGGGGATTACCATCATCATGGTCACCCATGAACCGGATATTGCCGCCTTCACCAGCCGGCAGATTATCTTCCGCGACGGCCTCATCATCTCCGACACCCTGAATGCCGCGCCGCGGGTTGCAGCACCGGCACCGGAGCAGGCATCATGACCACTCTCCTGCAAAGCCTGCTGATTGCGATCCGGGCGCTCCGCGTCAACAAGATGCGGGCACTCTTGACCATGCTCGGCATCATCATCGGCATTGCCGCGGTAATCGCCATGGTCGCCATCGGCACCGGGGCTAGCAAGATGATCTCCGACCAGATCGCCAGTATCGGCAGCAATCTGCTCCTGGTCATCCCCGGCTCCGTCACCAGCGGCGGGATGCGCAGCGGCAGCGGCGGCACGCCGTCACTCACCTACGACGATGCCAAGGCAATCAAAGCGGAATGTCCGTCAGTGGCGGAGGTCGCCCCGACGGTCAGGGGCTCGGCCCAGGTGGTGTACGGCAATCAGAACTGGTCCACCATTGTCATGGGGACGACCCCGGAAATGCTCACCGTCAGGGACTGGCCGCTCGTTGCGGGGAGAAACATCTCCCAGTCAGATGTGGACGGCTCCACCAAGAATTGCCTGGTCGGCCAGACCGTTGCCGAAAGCCTCTTTGGCAGTGCCGATCCGATTGGCAAAATCATCCGGATAAAAAAGATCCCCTTTACGGTCATCGGCATGCTGGAGCACAAGGGGCAATCGCCACAGGGGCAGGACCAGGATGACATAATCTATATCCCACTGCAAACCGCCCAGCGCAAGGTATTCGGCAGCCAGTTCCCCAACTCCGTCGGCGCCATGATGATCCAGGCCCAAAATGCGGAGGTCCTGAAAAAAGCCGAAGAGGAAATAACTGCGCTCCTCGATCAGCGTCACCGGATCGGCCCTTCCAGGGAGCGCGACTACACGGTCCGCAACCTCTCCGAGATCCTCGCCGTCTCCGAACAATCGTCCAGGGTAATGTCGCTGCTCCTCGGAGCGGTGGCCTCCATCTCCCTGATCGTCGGCGGGATCGGCATCATGAACATCATGCTCGTCTCGGTAACGGAGCGGACGCGGGAGATCGGCATCCGCATGGCGATCGGCGCCAGGCAGCGGGACATCCTGCTGCAGTTTCTCACCGAAGCGGTCCTCCTCACCACCTGCGGCGGGATCATCGGCATAGGAGTGGGGGTTGCCGGAGCAATGGTGGTGTCAAAACTCATGCAGTGGCCGACCCTGATCTCCTCCGAGGCGATAGTCATCGCCTTCCTCTTTTCCGCCGGGGTCGGCGTCTTCTTCGGCTTCTATCCGGCCCGCAAAGCGGCCGGCCTCAATCCCATCGACGCGCTCCGCTACGAGTAACCCCCCCTCTGCACACCCTGTTGGTGCAAAAGCAGTGCCCCTCCCCTGAATCGAGCAAGATTACCCGATTCCCGCGCCACGTTACGACTTATTCTGTCGCATACATCTGTTTAACTGAATAAAAACAGGGAGGTGCGCCATGATTTATCTCACCAACGATGCGCTCGACCAGGCGGTTTATTTCGAGATTCTCAAACGGGAGCCGCGGAGAAAGGCCCGCGCAGGCGAGCATCATTTTTACGGTGTGATTGGAAACGGAGTAAGCGAAATGCAGGTAACCGTCAGAAGCTGGTGCGACTGCGTGGAAATGGCTTTCGGCAAGGGGGACATCTTCAGCTTCGTGGAGGAGCACAACATCCGCAGGATGCTGGGCGACGTGGTCCGAGAAATGGCGCTTCATTAACAAAAATTCCAAATCTCAAAAAAACGCAGTAATGTCCATTTAGAGATTTGCATGTGCTAAAAAGTCCCCCCTCCCCTTGCGGGAGTGGGAGCTAACGGCAAAAACCAAACCGGACACTGCTGAGTTTTAATAGACCCGCGCGATGAATTCCGCGACGCATGCCGGCTTGTCGCCCCCCTCGATCTCGACCGTGATGAGATAGGTGATCTGCACCGCCTCCCCTACCTGTTCGAGGGCGTGGAGCAGGGTCCGCGCCCTGATCCGTGATCCGGCCAGGACCGGCGCGGGGAAACGGACCCTGTTGAGGCCGTAGTTGACCCGCAACCGCATTCCCGGGTAATTTTTTTGAAAATAGTCGGGATGATTGCTCTCCGTGAGGAACGGGAGGAGGGAGAGGGTGAGGTAGCCGTGGGCAATGGTCGCCCCATAGGGAGATTCGCGCCCGGCCCGCTCCGGGTCGGTATGTATCCACTGGATGTCGCCGGTCACCGCGGCAAAGCGGTCGATCCGGTCCTGGTCGATGGTCAGCCAGGGTCCGACATGGACTTCCGTATGAAGCTTCGGCTGCAGGAATTCCAGCAAACGTTCGGCTGCCGTCATCGACTCCTCCTTTGCAGACGCTTAAACGGCCGAATATTGGTTCATCGAACAACGCCAGATTTGAGATGATACCAAGGCAGCAAGGAGGAGGCTCCGAAGACGTACCATGAGTACGTCGAGGAAGCCGACGACGCGGCAACGCAGGCAGCGCTCAAATATGGCGTTGTTACAGAAACCAGCTGATCGGTGCGCAGAACCGCTCCATAAGCCGGACAATAAAGCCTCGCCGTTCATGCTCCTCGAGCACTACCCGCCGCGACCTCGCCAGATCTTCCGCGAACATCCCGGCCACCTGCCTGCCGAACTCACGGCTGTCGACGATCACGTTCACTTCGTAGTTTCGGTGAAAGCTCCGTTGGTCCAGGTTGGCGGAGCCGATCACCGCCCAGCAGTCGTCGATGAGCATTACCTTGGCGTGGAGGACCGTCCCTTTCCGTTCGAATATCTCGATGCCCCCCCTGAGCAGCGGCGCATAAGAAGCCCGGCTGAGCAGGCTCACGATCGGCACATCGCTCTTCGCCGGGAGCACCAGCTGCACGCACACCCCCCGTCCCGCAGCGCGCAGGAGCGACCGGAGAACGCGGGGGCCGGGGAGAAAATAGGGGTTCAGTATCTTGATATATTCCGAGGCCCCGGCTATGGCCATCCGGAAGGCGCTCCTGATGAAGGAACGGTTATGATGCGGCCCGCCGCTGATGACCATCACCGTCGCGCCCTTCCCCTCCGCAGCCGGTGGCGGCTCAACCAGGTGAGCACCGGCAGCGGCCGCTCCCCCCTGCTCCTGCCAGTTGTCGATAAAAAGCTGCTCCAAACCCGCAGCGGCAGGCCCATCAATGCGAATTCCCATGTCGCGCCAACGCTCCGGGCTCTCTCCGTAGCCCGCGTATTCGTCGCCGATATTGAGCCCGCCGATAAAGGCTGTCTTCCCGTCGATGACCGCCATCTTGCGATGGTCCCGCTTGTCGAACCAGGCAATTCCATTTTTAAAGGGGGGAGGATTAAACGGAAGACACACTATTCCCTTTTGTTCGAGACGCTTGAAAAAGGAGCGGGGAGTGTCGAAGCAGCCGATGTAATCATAGAGGAGGAGCACTTTCACCCCGCGTCCGGCGGCGACGCTGAGCGCTTCGGAAAAGGCGCAGCCGGTGCAGTCATCCCTGATGATGTAAAATTCCAGAATGATGCAGCGTTCGGCTTCCTGAAGGGCCTGGAACAGGGCAGACAGGAATTCGCCCCCCTGCTTGAAGAGCCTGACCCTGTTCCCCTGGGAGACTATCGCCTCGGTGTTCCTCCGGAAAAAACGGAAGAATCGCGGGGTACGAAAGATACGGGTTTTTCTTTTCCGCCGCAGGAGTGACATGGCCCGCCGTCATTAGGCCCTGTCTGAAAATAACTGTTCCTTATTGTTACACTTATTTCCAGACAGGCCCTTAGGTTCATGGCGAGGGGTGTCTCCTCGCCTTTTCCGGATTTGAATCTGCCCGTTACAGGGGGTATCGGCACAAAAAGTAAAGGCGCGGAAACCGTCCCGCGCCTTTCTCCGTCACTCTTCGTAGGCAATGACTCTGACGAGACCGATGGTTTCCCCCTTGTCGTCCGTGGTAGGGGAGTCTGAAACGGAAACGATTTTCCTGATCCCGTTCGTCGCAATGAAACTGTTGACCGTGTCATCCAGGGCTTTCAACTCCTGCATGGTTTTCAACGGCCGGATTTCCATACCGAAAGACTTTACCTTGATCGCCATTGGCTCCCTCCTTATCAGAATAAATCTACTGACAGAGACGTGAAAAACCTGATTTCGTCAATCTAGACCGATACGACTTCCTTGACCCCCGGCACCTTCTCCATCAGGGTCCGCTCGATCCCCATTTTGAGGGTCATGGTGGACATGGGGCAATGCCCGCAGGCCCCGACCAGCTTCACCTTGACCACCCCATCCGCACCTACCTCAACAAGTTCCACGTCCCCCCCGTCCGCCTGCAGGGCGGGACGGATCGTTTCCAGTACTTTCTTCACCTCTTCAATCATTGCAGTCTCCTTTTTGAATAAAATTTGTTGCCACTCCTCTGAACAGATGCTCTGCGCCACTGCTTCTTACCATTCACTGCTCACTTTTTACTTTTCTGCCCCGGCACCCCCGGATTCGTCAGGGGGTAGGGTTCGAGGATTTCATCGAGAGCCCCGGGGGAAAGGATTTCCCGGGCAATAATGATCTCCCTGATGCTCCGCCCGGTTGCCATCGACTCCTTCGCCACCTCGGCCGCTGCCACGTATCCTATATGGGGCGCAAGGACCGTGACCAGTCCGACCGACTCCTCCATATAGCGATGACAGCGGGCCTCATTCGCCGTAATCCCCGCTATGCACGATCCTGACAGCTTACCTATGGTATTCTTCAGGATTTCCAGGGCAAAGAGGAGATTGAAGGCGATCACCGGCATCATGACATTCAGCTCGAGCTGCCCTGCCTGGGCCGCCAGGGTGATCACCATGTCCGCCCCCATCACCTGAAAGGCGACCATGTCGGTCACTTCCGCCATGACCGGGTTCACTTTCCCCGGCATGATCGATGACCCGGGCTGAAGCGCCGGCAGGCTGATCTCGTTGAATCCTGTCCGTGGCCCCGAGGAGAGAAGGCGCAAATCGTTCGCTATCCGGACGAGATTGACGGCAAGCCCCTTCAGTGCCCCCCCGAGGGCCACGAAGGGGGCCATGTTCTGGGTCGTCTCAATGAGGTTCGTCGCCCCGCAGACTGGAAAACCGGTTTCACGGCCGATCTCTGCCACCACCAGTTCGATGTAGCGTGCTTCGGCGTTCAGCCCGGTTCCGACAGCTGTTCCCCCGATCCCCAGCTCGCAAAGAGCAGGAATGCACTGTTTAATGTCAGCCAGGTTTTTCCCGATCGCAACGGCATATGCCTCGAATTCCTGGCCGAGCCTTACCGGAACCGCATCCTGCAGATGGGTGCGGCCCGACTTGAGGATTGTATCGAACTCTTCCCCTTTTCTGCGGAGGGCCCCAATGAGAGCCTCGAGTTCCGGGATGAGGGAGAAAACCATGCGGAGGGCGGCCAGCCGCATGGCGGTCGGGAAAACGTCATTGGTGGACTGGGCCATGTTGACATGGTCGTTGGGATGGACCTTGCCGTAAACGCCGCGTGCGCTGCCGAGGATTTCCCCGGCACGATTGGCCAGCACCTCGTTAACGTTCATGTTGTGGGAGGTCCCGGCGCCAGCCTGGAACGGATCGACCACGAAATGACTGGCATATCTCTGCGCCAGCCCTTCGTCCGCTGCCTGGACGATAGCCCCGCCAATATCGGCGGCGAGCCGTCCGGTGGCCATGTTGGCCAGGGCCGCTGACTTCTTTATTACCAGGGTCCCCCAAACCAGAGCCGGATGGGGTTTCAGGCCGGATATGGGGAAATTGGCCACGGCCCGGGCAGTCTGGGCGCCGTAGTAAGCATCGGCCGGGACCTCAACATCCCCCAGTGTGTCTTTTTCAATACGTAGTGTCATATAATCACCAAGGGAACTCTACCCAGGGGCTAGGAGCTAGTAAAGTCATTTTCCAGTTCCCAGTACCTACGCTTTTGCCAGCAGTTTATATTTCTCCGTTATCACCCGCAAATGCTCCCTCTCTTCATTGGCAAGGGTCTTGAACATCCCCTTCCCGTCGGGGTCGGAGGTTTTTTGCGCCAGGTGATCGAAGTGGGCGATCCCCTTCTTTTCTATCTCCACGGCTATCTCGAGAGCTTCCAGGTCGCCGGTGTCGAAGCCTGCTTCATGCTCTCCTTCCATGTCGAGAGACATGGAGGTGCCTCCGTAGAAAACCCAGCGTTCACCGGCATTGTATGAGTTATAGAGTTCTGTCAGTTTCAGATAGTGCTCCTCTTCGGTCCGTGCCAGCCACCTGAAAATCCGCTTCCCTGCGGAATTGAAGGTTTTGTGTTCCGCCCTCGTATAGAGGTCGAAGGTTTCCTTTTCGATCTCTATTGCCTGCATAATGGCATCCAGTACTTCTTTCTTGCTTTCACTCATACGTTCTCCTCATTCATTAATGTGCACAGGTGAAACAGTTCCTCCGTGGTACTCACCAGGCATACCGCACACCCCATTTCAGCAGGCAGCCGCAGGTCGATATCATACCTGTCGCCAACAAAGAGGCATTCTTCCGGCTTCCGCCCGATTCCGCGAAAAATATCCTCCAAGGCAATCCTGTCGGGCTTGGGCCGCCAACTCTCCTCTATGGTGAATATCTGCCGGAACAGCCCGATGATCCCGAGGATGTCCATGATTGCGGCAGAAAGGGCGCGGTTGTTGTTGGTATAGATGTACAGCTCGAATCGGCTCCCCAGAGTTTTCAGAAGGTCCCCCACCCTCTCGTCACCGGCGAGAAAACGTTCAGGTCTTATCTCGGCGGCAAAGCGGCGGTGCAGTTCCCGCAAGTCACCCCCAACTTCCATACAGGCCCTGCTCAACGTGGTATCGCTGCCGCTGGCGGCAGAGAGGCGTTTTTTTGCATCACGGAGGAGCAGCTCCGCCTCTCCGAGCCCTACAGCTTTCAGTTCGGCGACATACCTGCCGGCGGAGTGCAGTATCTCGCTGCCAAGCGGGGCGGAGGTGTAGAGGGTCCCGTCGAGATCGAAAACAAGGGCCTTGATGTCGCTCTGCAAGCGGGAATCCTTTCATCCGGAAAACGGCAATTATCTAGCGAAGCCTAGCAATGTCCGGTTAGGTTCTTGCAATTGGCTCCCCCTCCCTTGACGGGAGGACCCAAAGGGCCTAAAGGAGTCAGGGGGTGAGTGAAGCTGCAACCTACTGATATTGGCACCCCCCCCCACCCTAACCTTCCCCCGCAGTGGGGGGGAGGGGACTTTTTTGAGAATTTGCGAGAGCATCATTATTGGTTGTCTTACAGCTTAATCTGCCTCTTTCGCTTGTATCCGCGTCCCATTCGTTTTCAGTTTTATTCTGCGTCCTCCGCGGATAGAGCTCTTATTGGATGAAAGCTGCTGCCGTTTTCCTTCTATAAGTCTAGCATCAACGGCCAGTCTGTCAAAAGCTTTTCCCCCATTCCCGCATAGAAAGCAGTTGTGGGTTGTCAACCCCCTTGGACTGGATCAGGACCTTGAAGGTGTCACCCATGCCGCCATCGGGAAGTATGAGTTTTTTCAGGGCCAGCCGGTGTTTCAGGCGTTCTTCGTCAGACGCGGCGCGGGCCTCCATTGCCATGAGTTCCTCCAGCATCCCCGCTCCTAGGAGAAATCGGTATTGCTCCCCGAACCAGACCTTATTCAGCCCCAGTTGTTCACCGTCTTTACAGAGCGTGGTGAAATCGATATGGGAGGTCATGTCCTGGAGGCCGACACGGACATAAGGGTTCTCCTCGATGGTGTGACGGTAGTAGCAGAGGAGGGTGCCGTTTTTCCTGACTGGGGCATAGAGTTCGGCCGCATGATAACCGTAGTCGATGGTTACGACAAACCCGCGAGTCATGGCCCGGACAACCGATTTCAGCCAGGAGCGCGCCGCCAGGTTGATCTCCGCCCGCTGCCCCTCGAGCAGCACAATCCCCAGCCGGGACAGGTATTCCTCGAGTTCGGGAGTCGACGGCAGATCCAGAAATTCTCCGAATTCGTCACCCTTCGCGGTAACATAGACCTCCCTGAGCCCCGCGCCGGTCATCTCTACCAGGTGGACAGGAAAGGAGTCGATCAGCTCATTTGAATAGAGGCACCCGGAAAAGGCGAGCCGTCCCTCGGCAAGGTCGGCTGGCTCGCTCCAGGCAATCTTCGCCCGGTGTGCCACGAGCATTTCCCGCTGTAGTTCCTTCAGTGTCGGCTCTGCTTCGATCAGCCGGAAAGTGACGGCATCGTAGAATCGGCAGTCGATTTCTGCCAGAGTATCCAGAACATCAGCCGCCAACCGGCCATTGCCCGCACCGGCCTCGACGATCTCGAACAGGTCGGGCTCTCCCATGTTGTGCCACATGCAGCGGATCTCCCGGGCAAGCAGGCGGCCGAAAACCTGGTGGACGTTGCTGCTCGTATAAAAATCGCCCTCAGCCCCCACCTTCTTCCCCGGTGACGTGTAGTAGCCGAGCCCCGGCTCATAGAGGCAGGCCGCCATGAATTCAGCGAACGTGATCTTCCCCCGCTCCCGGATCCTGGCGAGGATGATATTCTGCAACAGGTTGTCGCCGCTCTGCTCCACGATGCCTCCGCAAGGTTATCATTTATAGTGTAAGGAGGAGTTTTTGTCAATCAGCCTGAACAGGGGATGCCGGCCCGTGCCGGCACGTTATCCCTCGTAAACAGCCGCCATATCGAGGGCCATGCGCCGCACCTCGTCGCGCAGCCCTGGTGGCTCCAACACTTTTGCATGTTTGCCGTAGGAAAGAAGCCAGGAGATGATCTCCATCCTCCCCCCCGCTGTGAAAGAAAGCACCACGCTGCCGTCCGTATCTTCAGAGACGCTCTGGCTGGGATGCCAGAGCCGTCCCCGGATAGTATGGGCAATGGCGGGGGAAAACCTTACCATTACCTGCATAGATTCTTCATCCACGATGCCGAAGGCGCTCCGGAGCTGTTCCTCCGGCTTGAACTCCTCCGGCATCTCGAACCGCTCTCGCTCCATCTCCACCCGACCAATCCGCTCCACCGCAAAAGTGCGGAGCGCCTGCCGGTTATGGGCATACCCCATAAGATAGAGCCCCCCCTTGTAGAAGATCAGGGTGTAAGGATCCACAACGTAATCTGACGGCGCCCCTTGCCCCTTGGTATCGTACGTTATGTTCACCCGGTACTGATAGAGCAGGGCTTCACGGAGAATGCCGAGGGGCACCGAGACCCGTCCGTAATCCCGGCTCCCCTGCAAGAGCGGCAGAGATACCCTGGCGATCCGCTCCAGGTGGGCTGCATAGCGGGGCGGCAGGACCGAATTCACTTTCCTGAAAATCGTCTCCAGGTCATCATGAAAAGGGGTACCGATCAGGGTGTCCAGGCTGGAACGAAGGAAATAGAGGGTCATGAGTTCCTGGAGGGTGAAGTTGATGGGGGGAATATCCTTGAAACGGGTAAGAAAACGGTAGGCCTTTTTCCCCTCCTGCCATTCCGACACCAGGGGGTAGCCCGCTTCGTGGATGGCGGCGAGGTCCCGATGGATGGTGCGCCGGTTTACCCCGGTTTCTTCGGCCAGCTCATCGATGGTTATTCCGTGGCGCGCTTCGATGAGCCGGATTACATCGTGTACCCGCCCCGCCTGGGAATATTTCTTCGCCGGTCTCCCCTTACCCGCCATTTATTCTCCTGGTATACCGAATATCTCGCGCGTGATCTGCAGATGCAGGTTCTAGTACGAACCTATGATACCCTATCACCAACCTGCCTGAAAAGCAAAAAAGGCCGGCAATTTCATTGCCGGCCTCCAACCGTTCATCCCCTCCATGCCCTCTGCCGGAACTTTTCCCTGACAGTCCGGCAGAGCTCCGGAATACTCCGCCGGGAGTAATGTGCCTATCGGCAATCCTCCCGCCAGAGACACTCCTCCTGGCCGCAGTGCTGAGACTTTCCGGAATCGAAGCATTCTTCATTTCCTTCCGCCTTCTGGATGCTCCTGATCAGATCACTTTTTTTCATTTTACCCGCTTTGATACCCCTCTGAGTGGCTATCGTCCGTACCTGTTCAACTTTCATGCCTCAACCCTCCGCAATGGTCCTGTTGATGGAAATCAGCCGCTCTAATCGCCATGGGTTTCCGGATCGAAGATTGCCATTATCGATTCCGGATTAAAGGGGAGACTTTTCCCCTCCCGGCGTCTTGAAAAAGCTTAACAGATTTTGTCGACTGCGCAACCTCTGGCGTCGTATGCTGCTCCTCAATTTCCCGATTCCGCGGCATTGCAGAATAACTTAGCCCGGCCGCTGATTGTGGTTCGGGTTGACATACCGGCAAAGTAAAGTCATAATTGTTCCTATGATGTCTCACTGCACGAAGCAGAACGGGAATGTTCCGATGAAGCGGCGTCCTGAGGCCATGCAGAGAACAAACTGTTCGAGCTCGAACCGGGAGAACTCCATGCACAAAAGAAAAGTGTTGCTTGTCGATGATGTTCAGTTGTTCCTGGAACAGGAAAAGACCTTTTTTAACAGGCATGACTTCGAGTTGTTATTGGCGCGAAGCGGCAGTGAAGCCATCAGGATAATCAGGGAGGAAAAACCGGAGCTTGTCTTCATGGATCTCTATATGCCTGAAATCGATGGCGACAGATGTTGCCACATGATAAAATCCGACAAGGAATTGCGTGAGATTCCGATAATAATGGTCACTGCAGGTGTGGACGAAGATGATTTCGAAAGGTGTTGGCAGGCAGGGTGTGACGACATCATAACCAAACCGATTAACCGCCATTATTTTTTAGCCATAATCAGGAAGTATCTGCCGGTTCCGGAAAGAAAAGCGCCCCGGTTTATTGCCAGGCTGCGCGTCCATTATGGCCAGGACCGCGAGAAACTCCTTGCCGATTATTCCGTGAACGTCAGCACCGGCGGCCTCTTCATAGAAACCCTCAATTTGCTTCCCACAGAGACAGAGCTCACTATCGAATTCATCCTGCCCAAGCAGGAAACCACCATTCGTTGTGAAGGGAAAGTGGCCTGGATAAATCATCCGGAAATGATGAAAAACCCGGCCCTCCCGGTCGGGATGGGGCTGCAATTCGTCACTATCGCTTTTGACGACATGAATGCCATTCGTGAATTTATAAAAAAAGAAGCTCTCCTGCCATCCTGGTAGAAAAACCAGGGCGTTACACAGAAACATACCCCGGGCATTGCCCGACCGTCGCACATCCGCCAATCAGACCTGATAATCCATCCCCGTTCCGAATGCCAGGCAGTATTCCTTGACCAGCCGCGGTTTGTCCCCCCCCTCGATGAAATCCCAGGGAAGGAGCTCGTCCAGCGGGATCGTGCGGCAGGCAAGCGGGTCGGCCGCGAAGCCAAGGGTTTTCGCAGCCTTCTTCCAGTTCCCAAGTTCCTCCGTCTTGAGGAGCAATGCCGAGAGCCGCCGGTCGCCCCGCGACAGGAGAGCCTGCAGACAGGCGTCCCGGGGGCTTTCCATCTGAATGTTGATGTTGGAGAGGCGGCCGACAGTCTCCCGGAGGAGCTTCCCCTTTCGCTCCAGAGACTTGACCTCCTCCATGCCGCACCACTGGAACGGAGTAAACGGCTTGGGAACGAAAGGGTTGACCGACAGGGTGATTGACCCGAGCCGGCGAGTTTCCCGCGCAGCAGCGATTACCCGCTCCCTGATCCTTTTCACCAGGCCGATCATCTCCTCCATGTCAGCACCCGTTTCCGTCGGAAGGCCAATGATGAAATAGAGCTTGAGATTGAGTATACCCTTGCCGATCAGCCGATCACAGGCGGCCAGGATCTGCTCCTCGCTGATCTCCTTCCTGATCAGGTCTCTAAGCCGCTGTGACCCCCCTTCCGGCGCCAGGGCAACGGTCTTGTGGCCGCTCGCCTTGAGGACCCCGATCATTTCTTCATCAAGGGCATCAATGCGCAGCGACGAAACCGATATTTTCCCCCCCGTCTTCAGGATATGGCTGCACAATTCGCCGATTCCCCGGTAGTCGGACAGCGCCGCACCCACCAGCCCGACCCTGTCGCGCTGCGCCAGCCCCCTGGCGACCTGGGCCTTGATATCCTCGATCCCTCTCTGCCGGTAGGGGAGATAGATGAAGCCCGCGGCACAAAACCGGCACCCCCGGGGACAGCCGCGGGAGACTTCGACGAGAAACATCTCGGAAAATTCGGCCCCCGGGGAGAGGATCACCGAGGTGGTGGGCGCCAGGTCCAGTTCCTTTTGCCAGACCCTCTGCACCCGGGCCGGGGCGCCGGCGAGATTGCGGAACGAAACCAGCTGCGCACCCTCATAGGCCGCTTCATAGAGGGAAGGGACATAGATACCCGGCAGGCCGGCAGTCGACCGGAGGATTTCCCGCCGTGCCGTTCCCTTCTGCAGGGATTCCAGGAGCAGAGGGATAATCGGCTCCGCCTCCCCGACGCAGACGATGTCCAGGAAATCGGCCACCGGTTCCGGATTCAGGAAGAGCGCCGCACCGCCTGCCATGATGAGCGGTTGGGAGCCGCTGCGGTTCGTAGCCAGGGGAGGGATGCCCGCAAGGGTAAAAATGGCCGGGATGTTGAGGTAATCGCTCTCGAAGGAGACCGAAAAAGCCAGCATGTCGAACTCGGCCAGCGGCCGCTGCGACTCCAGGGAAAGGAGAGGGGTGCGGGACTTCCGGTATTCCGCGAGGTCCTCCGGGTCGGGAAGAAAGGCGCGCTCGCAGACGACGTCCGGGTACGCGTTGAGCAGGGCGTAGACCGTCTGGAAACCGAGGTTCCCCATGCCGATCCGATACCGGTTCGGATAGACGAGGCAGACGGTCAGCTTACCTCCCCAGTTTTTCGGGGTGGCGCCGGTTTCCTCGGCCAGGATGCGCCGGTATTTTTCGATGATTTTCCAGGACATGGGGAAAAAGTAGCACGAACACGGGGGGTTTTAAAGGGAAAAAGACCCGGCCCCCCGTGGAGGGGGGAAATGGGGAGCCGGGCATTGAAAGCATTGACGGCGGCAGGGGGACTGCCGCCCTGGCTGTTTTGTTAAAGCCTTAGCCTACGGGGTGCGATTTTTTCGTCAGGGCAAGGCTGTCAAGGAATCGCGCGGTGGCGTGGTACCCATCGGGCATAAACAGCGCCACGCCGCACAAGGGATTCCGCAGACTTACGCCGCCCTGGCGGAAAAGGCGCGCCCCCTAGTCGACCGACTTGCGGAGGAATGTCGGGATGTCGTACTGCTCCTCATCATCCTCCAGCATGAAACTCCGCTGACGGCCCCGGTTTTCGCGCTGCTGCTTCTCCCGCATGAAGGTCGGGATCTCTCGATTGATCTCAGTCTTGATCAACGGGGCCACATTTTTCATCTCGTGCTTGACCTTCTCGACATCAAAGCGGTCGCCGAAGCCGGTGGCAATTGCCGTCACCTTGATATGTTCGCCGAGCGTCTCGTCGATAACCAGGCCGATGATTATGTTGGCGTCGTCGTGCACCTTCTCGTGAATGATCCTGCTGGCGTCGTCGAATTCGTCCATGGTCATGCTGGAGGCACCGGAGATGTTTACCAGTACGCCCTTGGCGCCGGAAATGTCGATATCTTCCAGGAGCGGGCTGGAGATCGCCCGCATCGCGGCCTCGACCCCCCGGTTTTCGCCGGAGGCTATGCCGATCCCCATCATCGCCATGCCGCGTTCACTCATGATCGATTTCACGTCAGCGAAGTCCACGTTGATCATCCCCGAGGTGGTGATCAGGTCGGAGATACCCTGTACCGCCTGGCGGAGCACATCGTCGGATGGCTTGAAGGCGTCGAGGATCGACATGGATTTGCCGGCGAGCCCGAGGAGCCGGTCATTGGGAATGACCACCAGTGAATCCACATGCTTCTTCATCTCCTTGATCCCTTCATCGGCCTTGGCCAGGCGCTGCTTCCCCTCGCGGGTAAAGGGCTTGGTGACAATGCCGACGGTCAGGGCGCCGATTTCGCGGGCCACATCCGCGATCACCGGCGCCGCACCGGTACCGGTGCCACCCCCCATGCCGGCGGCAATGAAGACCAGGTCGGCACCCTTGAGCATCTCGGCGATTTTTTCCCGGTCTTCGAGGGCGGCCTCCCGGCCCCGCGTCGGATTGGCACCGGCCCCCAATCCCTTGGTCAGCTGGGCGCCGAGCTGGATCTTTACCGGCGCATTGGACATGCGCAATGCCTGCACGTCCGTATTGGCCGCGAGGAACTCCACATTCTGGACATTGCAGGCGATCATGGTATTGACGGCGTTGCCGCCCCCTCCGCCGATCCCGATCACCTTGATCTTCGCACTCTGGTCAATGCTTTCATCAAATTCAAACATAACAACTTCCCCCTTTCTTGATTTCACCCCAATGTTAATTACTTTCAGAAGCGTCGATTTTTCGCGAGGTCAAGGCGATCAAGGGATGACGCGGAGGCGTAGCAGCGCTACGCCGCACAAGGAATCCCGAAGATCAACGCAGAGATCGCGGAAAAGCAGCGCTTCTGCTAGAAAAATTCACCGAACCATTCTTTCATTCTCCTACTCACCCTCCTGAACAAGTTCTCATCGGTCTGCGACGTCGGGAATTCGCTGATCCCGACGTTCTTGCTCCCGTAGACCACAAGGCCGACGCC
>JBGPCQ010000021.1:0-27940 GCA_041481895.1 Geobacteraceae bacterium
ATTATCCTGCTTGTGCTCGCCATGGCCCTGCTGGGCGGAGGGATGGCCGTTGGCTTCAGGCACTGGAATCTTGACCTGACCAGGGAAGAGCAGGGTTACCTCGCCCTGTTCAAGGAAGTAATTTCCGTGGTGAAGGAGAAGTATGTGGACGAGGTCGACGGCACAAAGCTCCTGGAGGGTTCGGTCAAGGGGATGCTTGCTGCTCTCGATCCGCACAGCGCCTATCTCCTCCCCGAACCGTTCAAGGAGATGAAGGTGGAGATGTCGGGTTCCTTCGGGGGACTCGGCATCGAAATAGGCGTCACGGACGGCAAGCTGATGGTCATTGCCCCGATCGAGGATACCCCGGCATTCCGTGCGGGGATCAAGGCGGACGACCATATAGCGAAAATCGACGATACCGCCACCCGGGGGATGAGCACCGCCGATGCCGCCAAGCTGATGCGCGGCCCCAAGGGGACCAGCGTCACCCTCACCATCAGGCGCACGGGGTCTCCCGGGCCGCTGGTCTTTCCCCTGGTGCGCGATATCATCCTGACCAGGAGCGTAAAGTTCCGGACCCTGGAACCGGGCTACGGCTACGTGAAGATCTCCCAGTTCCGGGAAAGGACCGGCACCGAGTTCGGCACGGCCCTCCAGTCGCTAGCCGAACAGAACGGCGGAGCCCTGAAGGGGCTGATCCTCGATCTCCGCTACAATCCCGGCGGCCTCGTCGATCAGGCCGTCATGGTTGCCAACCGGTTCATCGGCGAAAACATGCGCGACGGTCTCATTGTCTACACCCAAGGCCGGGGCTCTTCCACTAAACATGAAATCTACGCCACCATCGGCGAGAAAGAACCCCGTTATCCCCTGGTGGTCCTTATCAACGGATCCAGTGCCAGCGCTTCCGAGATCGTTGCCGGCGCGCTCCAGGACCAGAAGCGGGGGGTCATAATGGGAACCCAGAGCTTCGGCAAGGGGTCGATCCAGTCTATTCTCCCCCTGGTTGACGGAGCGGCGCTGAAACTGACGACTGCCCGCTATTATACCCCCAGCGGGCGCTCCATCCAGGCCAGGGGAATTACGCCGGATATTTCCGTTGCCCAGCTTGACCTGTCGGCTGCCTCGAAACGGCAGGAGCGGGAAGTGCACGAAAAAGACCTCGACAAGCATCTCTCCATCATTGAAGAGAGCGGTCGGGAGGAGAAAAAAAAGGATGTCGAGCCGGGGCCGGCCGGCCGTCCCGGCGGGGAAACGGACAAGGATTACCAGCTCAATCGCGCCCTGGAAATGGTCCGCGGACTCGCATTCATGCAGAATATGCGCTGACATAACCGCGGGTCTCTCTGCTCTACTCTACGTGTGATAAACAGAACATCGGGAGGTACGTATGAAAGCTCTACTGGGAGGTCTGCTCATGGCGACTCTTTGTGCGACCGGCGCTCAGGCGGAGATCCGGACGGAACGGATCGAATACCGGCATGGCGACGCGGTGCTGGCAGGATACCTGGCATATGACAATGCGGTAACCGGGAAGCGCCCCGGCGTACTGGTGGTGCATGAGTGGTGGGGGTTGAACGATTACGCGAAGAGGCGGGCGGAGCAATTGGCCCGGCTCGGCTACGTGGCCTTCGCCCTCGACATGTACGGCAAGGGAATATCGACCACGGACCCGAAAGAGGCCGGCAGACTCGCGGGACTGTTCAGGGACGACCGCCCCTTCGGCCGCGCCCGGGCGGCAGCCGGGCTCGAAGTGCTGAGAAAGCGGCCGCAGGTTGATCCGGCGCGGATCGCCGCCATCGGCTACTGTTTCGGCGGCACGGTGGTGCTGGAAATGGCGCGGAGCGGCGCCGATCTGAAGGGAGTGGTGAGTTTCCATGGCGGCCTTGCCACCCCGAATCCGGCGGACGCCGGGAACATCAAGGGAAAAGTCCTGGTGCTGCACGGCGCGGACGACACATTCGAATCGCCGGCCGAAATTACGGCTTTCCAGGAGGAGATGCGCCAGGCAAAGGTGGATTGGCAGATGGTTTACTATGGCGGGGCGGTGCACAGCTTCACCAATCCCGATGCCGGCAAGGCGGGCATCAAGGGGGTGGCCTACGACGAGGCGGCGGACCGCCGCTCGTGGCAGGCGATGCGGGACTTTTTCGACGAGATCCTGAAATGAATAGTCAATCTTGATGGTTTCGTAAAAACTGCTTTACCACTAAGACACTAAGGACACTAAGTTTAACTGCCTGTTTTATGAAGTCTTTCTTAGTGCTCTTAGTGGCTTAGTGGTGGATTCGGACTTTTAACGGATTCATGAATTTTAAGTTTTTGACTGATGGTTTTCAACTCACAACTGATTTTCTCCGTGCAGCGCCTCCAGCACCGCCTCGGCCACCCTGGGCGTGATCCCCTTGACCTCCAGCAACTGCTCCACCGTCGCTTCCCTGAGCCGTTTGAGGCTGCCGAAATGGCGCAGCAGCGCCTTCTGACGCTTCTCTCCGACGCCGGCTATCTCGCCGAGAACGGAGGAGATGGTGGCCTTGCCCCGGAGTTTTTTGTGGTAGGTGACGGCAAAGCGGTGGGCCTCGTCGCGGATCCGGGCGAGGAGCAGAAGCGGGGCGGAATTCTGGCGCAGGACGACCGGATTTTTCCGCCCCGGCAGAAAGACCCGTTCGTTGCTCCGCTCGATCTCCGGTTTCCCCATCCCCCTGGCAACACGGCTCTTGGCGAGGGCCGCAGCCGCCACCCCTGCCACGTTCAGCTCTTTCAGCACCCGGACGAGGACATTGAGCTGGCCGATCCCGCCGTCCACGACGATCAGGTCGGGGGGACCGTCTGCTTCATTCCCATCCCGGAAGCGGCGCGCCAGGACCTCGTGCATCATGGCAAAGTCGTTTGCCTGGTCCACGCTTCTGATCCGGTAGCGGCGGTAGTGGGACGTGGCGGCACGGCCGTCGTTGAAGACGACCCGGCTGCCGACAGCATGGCGCCCGCCGATATTGGAGATGTCGTAGCATTCGATGCGGCGGGGGAATGCCGGGAGGTGGAGTTTGTCCCTCAGTTCACCCAGTGCCGTCTCCGCGCTGCCGGCGGCATCGGCCTTTTCCGCAGCGGCTGATGCCGCGTTCCGGCAGGCCAGCTCCACCAGCCCGGCCTTGATCCCGCGGCGGGGGAAGGTGACGCCGACCCGTTTGCCGAGCTGTTCCGAAAGAAGCTCCGCAAGAGCTCCCTGTTCCGTCAGGGGCAAGGGGAGGAGAACTTCCCGGGGGATAAAGACCTCCCGGCCGTAATATTCGTTGATGAAAGAAGCGACCCCTTCGGCATCGTCCAGTTCCCAGGCGAGCGACCAATTCCTGCTCCCGACCATGCTCCCCCCCCGGATAAAGAGCAGGACGATTTCCAGGCGGTTTCCTGTGCGGCAATAACCGACCACATCACTATCCCCCCCCGGGCCGACCATTTTCTGTTGTTCCACGGTGACCTCAATGGAGCGGATCAGATTGCGAAAACGGGCGGCCTCTTCGTACTGCTCCCCCTTTGCCGCCTCAATCATCCGTTTATTGAAAACTTTCAGGAGTTCCCGGTTTTTTCCTTCAAGGAAGAGGGCCGCTCCTTCGGCCAGGGCCGCGTAATCTTCCGGGGAGATCAGCCCATGGCAGGGTGCTGAACACTGCCTGATCTGATGGAAAAGGCAGGGTCGCCCGCGGCGCCGGCAGGTTTCGAGCGGGTAGTGGCGGAGGGGGAATAGTTTGCAGAGCTCCTTAAGCACATCCCGGGCGGCCGCGGCGGAAGAGTAGGGGCCGAAGTAGCGGGCGCCGTCCCGGGGGACCTTGCGGATCATGGTAAGGCGCGGGAATTCCTCGTTCATGTCCATGCGGAGGGAAAAATAGGTCTTGTCGTCGCGCAGGTTGAAGTTATAGCGCGGGCGGTGTTTCTTGATGAGGTTGTTCTCCAGGATGAGCGCTTCTTTTTCGGTATCGGTGACAATGTAGTCGATGTCCGCCACGCGGGCCATGAGAAACCGGATATGGTAGCGGGAGTCGCCGGACTGCCGGAAGTAGGTGCGGACCCGCTGTTTGAGGTTCCGGGCCTTCCCCACATAGAGAATGCTCCCATCGGCCCCCTTCATAAGGTAGACGCCGGGAGCGGCGGGAAAACTCTCGATTGTGCCGATGTCAATCATGACTCATAGTATAAAGTAAAAATTACTGGTTGATAAATATTTTTTCACGTGACAGTCCGGAGTTTCTGAATGAAGAAAAATACAACTCTGTCGGACAGGTAACCGGTTATAGAGTGCACGGTTCTTTATTGAAATTGACATACCATGCTCAAGATGTTACATAACACACCGTTCAGTAAACCCGTGATAAAAGGCAGTTAACTGCAAATTGCATGGCGGCGCCTGCCAGGCACAGCCGCTCTTCGCTCAAGGCTGCAAGGTTGGACATAGGAGGAATTATGAGTACTGTCGTTTCCCATAACAGGGCTTTTATCCTGCTGATTATGACAGCAGTGCTGGCAACTGCCGCGTTCCCCGGGAAAACGTGGGCTCTGGCATCCAACAACATATCCCTTGACAGCCCCGTATATTCCTACCTGGACAAACTTGCCTCATTCGGCCTTATTAAAAGCGACTTCAAGGGGATCAGACCGATTACCAAAGCCGAAGCCGCCCGGCTTCTGATCGAAGCGGAGAAAAATCGGGCTGAGGCCCATGGCGGCGGCACCCCTGCCCGCGGCACGGGTAATGAAACGACACTCAGGCAGTATCCCGACGCGCGGTATGTGGCCTCTGAAGAGACTCTTGCCGATGAGATGGTCAAAGAGCTCAGGCATCTGCTGGAGCGGGAGGTGTCCCTGCGCGACAATCCGGAAAGCGCCCCCCTTTTCGATGTCCGGCCCGTTTCCGAAGCACGGGTGCGTTATGTCTATCTGAATGGCGCTCCGCGCAACTATGAACGGGATGTCCATGACCCGGGAGGCGACGGCGTGTTCGGGATCGGCGCGGGGCTCAGGCCGGATACCCCGACTGCGACGACCCGCCAGCACGGCACCGAGGGGACCCCCCTCATGGAGAACAATGAAGGGGTCACCTATGCACGCAAGAACAACGTCGATGTCCGCTTCAGCAGCGAGGTTTTTGTCGGCAGGTATTTCAGCGCTCTGGCGGAGCCGATGCTTCTCTTTTCGCAGACGGGAGAGGTCACCCAGGGGCGGTTGAACAAGGGGTATGCCAAGCTCGGCGGCGGCGGGCTCGAACTGGAAGCGGGGCGCGACGCCAACTGGCTGGGGCTTGGCGACCGGGGGACCGTCACGCTGACCAACAATGCCGTCAACTTCGACATTGTCAAGCTATCGAGCCCCGAACCGATCGGCGTGGGGTTCCTCGGGAAACTCAAATACACTCTTATCTTTTCCCGTTTCGATGATACCGTGACCAACGGGGTGGAGCGCAGGCCCTGGTTCATGGCGGGAAAAGTTTCCCTCAAGCCAATCCCTGAAGTAGAAATCGGCCTGAACCTCGGCAGGCAGGTCGGCGGGCCGGGGGTGAATAACAGCCTGGGCAACATTTTGAGGGGATTAGTCGGCGGATCGGGCAGCGACAATTCCAACAGCCTCGCAGGGCTGGAACTGCGCGTGAGGCTCCCGTTCCTGCGCAATACCGAAATTTACGGAGAATTTTCCGGCGAGGATGCCGCCACCTTCTGGCCCATCGTTGAGAGCTACGTTGCGGGGGTCTTTATTCCCCGTTTGACCGAAGACGGCAGGAATGACTTCCGCTTTGAGTACTTCCTGGGGAACAATATCCTCTACACAACCGGGACGTTTCCCGCTGGGTATAACTATCGCGGCATGCCGATCGGCCATTCCCAGGGGGGGGCGACCCAGGATCTGTTTTTCAGGTTCAGGCACTGGTTTTCGTTCAGGAACAACGTTGCGCTCGAGTATTTCCATACCGACCGGGGCAAGACCGGCAGGCTTGCCGGCCAGGCAGTGGAGCAGAAAAACTCTGCGCGCGCCGTCTGGAATTTACCCCTGTATGGCAGGATCGATGCGGGGATCATGTACGGCTGGGAAAGGGTCAGTAACTTCGACCTGGTGGGAGGGGTCAAGCAGATCAATCAGCTGGCCAGAATCGATCTGACGTATCGTTATTGATCTGAATGCTGTCCCCCCCGTCCCGACATTGGCAGTTATGGCTTCACCAGTATGTTTATCTCCGAAAGGATGGTATAATCTCTCGTACAGAAGTCCCAAATAGTGCACTATCAGCCTGCTGTTACAACGATTCCCGCAATGGCTCTGCAGTTGCGATATACACGAGGAGGGGAAAATGAGAAAAAGCTTTCTGGCCCTGTCGGCCCTTGTAACAGCACTCGTCATGTCATCACCGGCAGGCGCAGAGGTGCGGGGAGGGGAAATCACCCTGTCTCCATTTGTCGGCGGCTACGTCTTTGACGGGGTCCAGCATATGAATGCGAGTGTCGCAACCGGTCTGAGGCTTGGCTATAATCTGACCAATAACTGGGGGGTGGAGGGGCAGTTTACCTACGTGCCGATCGAATCCATAATATCGAGTGATGCCGATAAGGGATACCAGTACAGCCTTCGGGGGGATGTGCTCTACCACCTCATGCCGGAGAGCAGACTGGTTCCCTTCCTGGCGCTGGGGGGGGGGTGGTCGCTGATTGACAAGCGCTCGGTATCCCCCAATCAGGATGCAACGCTCGACTATGGCGCCGGTGTGAAGTACTTTCTCAATGACATGGTGGCTCTGAGGGGTGATGTCCGGCACATTTTCTCTTTCCATCCTCACACTCCCAATCAGAAAGGCGTGTGGGAGAACGTCGAGTTTACGGTCGGTCTGGCTTTACAATTCGGCATGCCGCAATCTGCAGCCCCTGTTGTGGAGGTGGAAAAACCGAGGGAGGAGGTCACGGCGCCCGCTCCGGTTCCGGTGGAGATGAAGCCTGCACCGGCTCTAGTCTTGCCTCCGGCCGTCGGTGCCAATGAAATAATTCTCCCCGGAAGGCTTGCCTCTCCCAAGGCGTCTGCTGCGGCTCCGGTACCTGAAAGGGTGCCGGTCCCGCCGGCTCCGGTCTCGGAAGGACCAACCAGCTGGCTGGCAGAGAAAACAGACGTCCCGGAAGGGAAGATCATGGTCACCGGTTATAAAATCGTGGAGAATGCGCTGGAGATTCTGGCCACCGAACGGATACGGGATTACAAGGTCTACACGCTTGTCCAGCCGTCCCGGCTGGTCGTTGATATCAAGAACGGTCTTAATGGTTTCAGAGCAAACAGTATCCTGATCAACAGAGTAGGCATCACAACTGTCCGCATGGAGGACGGTTCCGATTATCTCAGGATAGTCCTCGATGCGGCGGAAGAGAACCTTCTCCCTTACCGGATTGAAGAAACAGAAAAGGGTTTGAAGGTAATCATAACGAAACCGTGATACCTCGGTATGAAAGTTAAAGGCAGGATAAATTGAAGCAGGAAGCCCGGAAAACGTCTCGTCTCCCGGGCTTCTTTGTGGTGATCTGCCCCGATGCCCCGATGCGACACTATCTAACCGGGTGCGTGTCAGGATGGAGTCTACCTGGCCAGAAAGCCGGCTTTTATGATTCTATGCATGGGGTGATTGTCCATGGTGCGCAACTCGTATAATTCCTTTTGCATGCCGATGTCAATTACGCGGTCTGCCTGGTAGAGATAAACGTCAGTGACGAAAACGGACAGGCGTGCGGCGTAGTCCAGCTCTTTACTGCCGCCATCTGCTCCGGGGGCATTGCCGAGGAGTTGTTTGAACGTGTCGCAGGAGGCGATCAATTCATTTTTTAATTTTTCCAGGTCGAGCTTTCCCGAGAGCAACTGGTCCCGGGCAGTGCGCGAATCCTGGCAGGGGGTTCCGCTGGCACGGCAGTCACTGAATTGCCGGCCGGCAGCAGATGTAAGGGCGGCCAGCCTGCCTGATGAGGCACTATAGCGTTCGGCAAGTGTGAACAAGGCGGTGCGCTGGCTGTTCAGCCTGGCCGGAGTATTTCCCGGCGTGCGCTTTTCTTCCTTCCATTTTTTGAGCAATGATTTCATCTCGTCCAGTCGGTCTGTATCGCGCTTTGTGTACAAGTTATTCGTTACCTTGAAGATATTCCAGTCGAGAGCCTGTTTCATCTCTTTGTCACAATAATCCGCACTGTTTCTTAAACATCGTGCAACGATGGGATTGGCTGCCACTTTGCTTACTACCCTGTCGGGCAACATGTTGAAGACCCCGGTATTGATGTTTTTGCTGTTGGCGGCGTACTCCGCTATGCTGTCGTCATAAGGATAGACCGCGATGGCTCGCAGCAAATAGTTGATCGACTGGTTGCGCAGTTCCATATTCTTGTTGTAGGAGTATACGATTCTTTTAAGAAGCGATAATTTTTTCAAGGACTGTCCATACGTGAAGTATGCGGCATCGGGAATCATTTCCCGAGGCCCTTGTGCCGCAAACGTTTCGAACAGGTTCACGTAGCCGAGGAGCGCTTTTTCCACCGGTTCGGAGTTGTCCATCACACTCTGGAAGTCATCCCGGTCCATTTTCTTCAGGTAGTAGTCACCGACGAGGACAGAATTTTTCCCCAGCGCGTTCCAGAGGCGTTGTGCGCTTGTGTTGTAGCCCTTGCGGTCGATGAACCGGAGCCGTTTCCAGCCGTCATCCGGCTTTTCCGCCATTCCGCGATACAAGGCAATCGCCATTTCGACATTGATCCTGGCCGGCGTCTCTGCCAACGATGTGAAAGCGGATTGCGTCAGAATATCCTTCATCCGCGCAAGTCCGGTATTGACGAGTTCCAGGTAATTCGTGACCGCTGTTGCCTTTCCCTGGCCGGTTTCCGCCCATTCGTAAGCAAGCAGCAAGTATTCGCGCCCCTCGTTGAAAAGCTTTTCGGCCGCAGCCCCCTTCTGCCCTGTATTGAGCATCCGGGTCAGAAGAGCGGATTTTTTCTGCCCCTCGTACATCGCTACCGCATAGTTCAGCCGGAAATTATCGGATTCTGGTCCGGTCAGGAATTTCCTTACATCGACAACGAGCCTCAAAAGTTTCTGCTCCTGCTCGCCGGGCGCCTGTTGTTCGTTACGGTCACCGAGAAGCCAGACAGCCGAACCGAGGGCTTCGAGCCCTTCCATTTTCCCTTCAACGATCCCCTTGGTGAGAACCAGATCGGCCAGGTTCCAGGCATAATGACGCTGCTCCATGTCGGCAGGCTCCGGTTTCCCGCTTTCGAGCGACTCTCGCCAGAGGACGACATTGTTCAGAAGAGCATATGCATCCCGAATCAGTGCGGCGGAATCTCTGGTCTGAATATCTGCGAGTGCCCGCGGATAGTAGTACCAGAAAGCAAAGTCGGTATACATGAGCTTGTTGGAGAAAGCATCGCTCAAGGCAATTGCTTCATCGAGAGTTTTTCTGTCTCCGGTTTGCAGATACTGGACGGTTTTGGCTGCAACAATGCGCCGGTAGGTTTCATCCTTCTGAATGACACATTTGAAGTTCTGTGCCAGTCCATCCGGAAAGGCTTCCATCAGGAGGGTTTTGTTTGCACAGACCCGGTACCGGGGGGTGTTGTACTCGGTAGCAAGGGCCATGGCGGCAGGTGAAAGCTGAATACCCGCGAACCGCTCCCTATCGTAGAGGGAATCTTCACGGACAATCCTGGTCAGTTCGTCCGCCAGTATCTGCGCGGCTCTTTCCGACCGCATCTTTGCCGTAACGGAGCCTGCTTTTGCCGTGCCTGCAGCTTCGGTCCCGGCTGCGGTTTTCCCGGAGGGGAGCTCCGTCGGGTCGTATCCGGCAATGATCTTCTGAGCTTCGGGGGAGAGTTTAGCGAAGAGAAAACGTGCCAAAGGCTCCTTTTTGTCCCGCAATTTCGTGATGAGTTGCTCCGGGTCGGTAAAATCGGCACTACAGTAGCTGAGCGGTCCACAGCTCTCTGCTGTTCTGTCCGTGCCGGTATATACGATCGGTGCGGCGATGCGCTCTTCCCATGCAGACGTATAGCCGGCAAGGCCCTGCCTGATCCGCGCTTCCTCCTGTGCAAGTTCCGCAGCCAGGTCGGCCCGGCCGCGCCAGGTATGGGCATAAATCCCATCAAGGACCGTGTCCCATTCGGGCGACGGGGGAACATCCCCGGCGGACACGGAAAAAGAAGCGCAGCATACAAGAATCACCGCAAGCGGCAGGATACGCATAATTCGCATAATTGTTCCTCACGTCATGTATCGTCACAGACTCAGACGATTCGCATCTTTCAGCAGAAGGGTATAGGGGGTGGATTTCAGCATTTCCTCTTCGTAAAAAGTCCTCAGCAGTTTGTGTACCGGATGGTCCGGTTTCCGCTGCAGATCTTCCCGCAATTTCCGGAACGAGGCGGAGAAGGATCCCCCCCCTTTACCCTTCAGTTCACTGGTGACAGTTCCACCAGGACCAAGGGGTGTGGAGAATATCTCAGTGATGGAACCGGCATAATCACGGATAACGGGGGCCGCATCGGACTTCTGGTCTTCGAGCCATGTCTTGACCGCCGTGGATTGCTTAAGCCGGTCCGCCAGGGGGATAAAATAGTCAAGATAGAGGTTGTAGCGGCCGTCACGCTTGAGAATGGCTGCTGTCTGAGCGATTTCGCGCGGGTCGAAGGGGAACAGCTCCGATGCCTGCAGGCGGCGCAGGAACCAGAGGTTGTAAGCGGTAATGTCCGTACTGTACGCATAGGTTTTCAGGTAGGCATGGGCAAGCTTTTCCGCAGCTTCTGCAGCACCGAAATAGGCCGAGTCGGGAATGACATCAGGGAATCGCCTGCTTTTCTGTGCCGCCAGGAAATCGAGATAGGAATTCAGAACGACCTGCATCGGTGTGACCACGCTCAATATGCTCTGCGCATCGGCAGCTGTATTGAGCTTGACAAGATAGAAGTCCCCCGTCCAGAGAGCCAGCTCCATGGTTGCCCGCCAGAGCCGGTGAGCGGCTTTCAGGTACAATTCGCGGTTCGCATACCCGGCTTTTTCCCAGCCGCCGTCCGTGTACGTAGCGATGTCATTGAAGATGGCCATCGCCTTCATGAGGGTGGATGAGCCGTCGTGTGCGGGGAGCATGGCAAAGAAATTATATGCCGGAGATTTTTCGTTGTCCGGTAGGCGCTGGATGGCAAAACTGGTGGTATCCAGGTAGTCGGCCATTGCCATTACGACACCACTGCTCCGGGGGGAGGCAGCCCACTTGAGAGCCAGGTCGTCAAAAAGCCGCGACTGCTCGAATACCCTGCGCGCCTCTTCGGACATCCCTTCGGTGTCAATCTTTGCGTAAGCTGTTTGCTGCAGCCGTTTTGCCTCGATAGCCGCCACGGTGAAGTTGAGCCGGTAGCGGTCCGAATCGGGCGCAACGAAGCCTTCCGCAATTCGTTTCACCAGCGTCGTCAGGTATTGTCCTTCCCCCTCTTTCTCCTCCAGGTCCCGTTCTTTCAGCATGAGAAACAATGGACCGAGGGCGTTGAGGTCTTCGAGTTTTCGTTCGATGATCGCTCGATTGACTACCAGGTTGACAATGTTGCGATAGTGAAAGGGGGCGTTCCTGACGTCGGCCGCATTCGCTGTAATGCCGGCCAGCGCTTCCTGTTCGATGTACAGAACGGCATTATTCCAGATAGAGTAAACCTGCGTGACAAACTGTCGGGAGTCATTGTTTTCTATTGCCAGCAGAGCCTTGACGAAACCTGTCCAGAATGCGATCTCAGGCATCGCCATCTTGCCTTTAAGCTTGTCGAGAATCTGTGCCGCACTGTTCAGGCTCTCCTGGTTTTCATTCTGGAGGTAATCGATTGTCAGGGCAATGGCCAGCCGCAGGTAATCCCTTTCCCGGTACATCGGCTGCCGGTTATCCTCACGGACGGTACCTTCATTTTCCAGCGACCCTGACAGTTTACCGCTCCAGGCAGAGATGTACGCCGTGAGCGGTTCCCCGATCTCCTGTTCGCGCTTCTCCCGCCATTCCTTTATTTCCGACCGGTCCCAGTAGCTGAGTTCATGAGCCACGTCGAGATACGGGCCCCATTCCTTTACCAGCATGGGCGCCGCGACCTTTGCCGGAGCCGTCTGCGGCTGGGGGGCTGTCTTAACAATTGCGGCAGCGGCAGGCTTGGCGCTCTTCTTCTTTTTTTCCGGGGATGCTGCGTGCGCGGTCGTGAAGCCCACCAGCAGACAGATCATGGTGATAAAAGAAACGAACCGTGCGTCAGTGGGTCTTAAGGCACCTGTAAGCATTTTCCAGTTCCTCACATCGGTTTGTTGGTTTACGCCCTTTGGCGGGGGTGATCATGAGATTGAACGACGAGATCCTCGTCGTCCCCATGAAATAGAATATACCCTTCTGGTCGGTGCAGCTTTCCCGGGCGCCGACGACACCCAGCACGGCCTTGATGGCGTCCTCTTCCAACTGGGGACTGGCGCATATCTGCAGGCTCATGAGAGAGATGCGGGACATGTCCATGGATGACACCCCTTTCCCTGTTTCCGTTCCTGTGCCTGATGTCTGGGGCCGTGCCCGGGATGCAGTGACACGGGGTACGTCCACATCGCTGCTTCCGGAGGGGCCGCCCGATCCCCGTTGACGGGTTACGCGCGGTTGGCCGGTGTTAGACCCGCCGAGAGTGCCTTGAGGGGCTGCCGAGCGCCGGTAGGGTGCCACCCGTTCCGTCGCACCGGGGGCGTCGACGGCAACGGCGCCCCGAGTCCGGGCAATGTTAACCGATGCTGTGGGTGCCTCGCTCTGGGCCGCCTGCCGCCTGATGGGACCGGGGGTTGGAACGGCAATGTCGCTGCCGGCCTTGACCCGTTCCCGGGCGATCCGGGGCTGATAGTCCTGGACTTCCCGGGTCCGCTGGGACGGCCGGCTGATCTCGGGGCGCACCTGAACTTCCTCGGGCTTCACCTGCGGTTTCTGGGTGGCCTGGAGCGGTGGAGGCGGAGGCGGTTCCGGAAGCTTTTCCTCCGGCTTTGGCGGGGGAGGCTCCTTGATGACGCGCCGTTCCGGCTCAGGGGGCGGTTTCAGTTCAAGTTTGCTTATGTCGATAATGGTCGGGAGATGGGTGGCCGAAGGCAACGCATAGAGGCAGACCAGGGCCGGGATGATGGTCCAGGCGACCAGCAGAAGTAACCTCTGCCAGAGAGGCGTGGGGGCTGTTTCGGGAGACGGAACGGAAACCAGTACCTTCTGGAACTTGGTTCCGCCATGTCCGTATGACATCCGTATGAAACGATTCATTTCTTCCCTTCGGTTTTCTCCATATGGACGACTGCACTTCCCTGCTCCACGGTCCAGAGCTTGCTGACCAGGGCTGCGGACTGGAGGAGGTCACTGCTGAACGATTCGGGAAGCGGGACGACGACAGGCCGCGGCTGGCCCTTCCGCTCGTTGAAAACCACCTGGAGGGCAGCAGTCAGTTCCTCATAATTCATGGGGTCGCTGCGGGACGCCTCGTTCCCCCTGATGATCCGCGTCAGCCGGTAGGGTTTGTCGGAATGTTTCTCCACGAGCACCTGGCGGTAATCCTTTTCCGCTTTCAGGGTCGTGAGTTCGGGGTGCTTGGAGACCACCGGGGCGGGGAGCTTCATTTCCGCCACGGGAGTGTTGGAGTCGTTCATCCGCGCCAGCTGGGTCCAGACCAGCAGGAGCAGAAAGGCAACATCCGTAAAGGAAAAGAGCCAGGTATGTCGTGCTACTCGTTTCATGGCCATGAGTTGTCGCTCCCTTGCCTCAGAGTTTCACGCTCAGGCCGCGGTCGATGCACTTCCTCGATCTCATGGTCAGGAACAGGCAGATGGACTCGAGGCCCACATAGTACATCAGGGCTAGAAAGGTCGACCAGAGCTTGGTTCCGATGGCGCCCTTGTTCAGGGCATTGCCGACGTCGCCGGTGTAGAGGAAGATGACGATCATCCCTGCCACGGTTCCCCAGAGGCCGATAGGGGGGAGGAGGTTGGCCATCATGTAGATCTTGTTAACGTACCGTCCCTCGTAGGTGTTCTCTGCCACCTGCCGCGTGGCGTCGCGGAGGAACACTTCAGGGGTGACCGCTCCCTCCCGCGCTTCGTTCTTCGACGTGGACCAGAGCATCTTGGCGACACTTTCAGCCAGCCCGTCCTCCGGAGACATATCCTTGCCCTTGACCTGGTCGAGGTGGGCGGCATCGACTCCCCGGGTGAAGAGGATAGCGCGGATGGCCATGATGCATCCAAGGAAGAAGATGGTAGTGGTCAACGACATTGAAATCCTCAACGACCAGACGTTGAAGCTTTCAGGATTAATCGTGATGATGCCGAAAAACTCCATAATTACTCCACCCCTCTATTTGATATCTGTGGTTGAGGTCTTCGCCAACTCGGTATCAAGCAGCCGGATCCCTTCATCCAGGGTTGTTGTTGTGCCGGGAAGGTCTACCGAGATCTTCTGATTCGAGCCGAAACGCTTCTTTATTTCGGCAAGTGCATTCCGTGCGGCTTCTCCCCGGTTCAGGCTTATAAAGAGGCGCGTCTTGATGATCATGATTTCCGCAGTCAACCGGGTGGTGTCAAGGGTCGCATTATCCATCCCCTGCGCCAGCAGGTTATCCACATGCTTCTTCAGAAAATCATCAACGGGATTCTGCAGCTGCGCCAGCATTTTAGTGTCGCCGTTGCTGCGGAAGTTTTCCGCAAAGATGCGGAATGTTTCGATATCCCTTTTGGCTGACTGGAGTCTCCGCTTGAGTACCGACTGGTCCTCCTGCGCGGGCGGAGGGAGCAAGGCCGAAGAGACATTCTCCCTGGCGGTTTCCGCTTGAGCAATCCCGGTGGAAAGGAGCAGCGCCAGCCCTATGAGAAGAACTCCTGCCCCTGCCCGCGACGTATACCTGATCCGTTCATACATAGACAAACCCCTGTGCACATGTTGTTTATCGCAACCTGGCCGATGTAAATAGATGTTTCACCAACAATTTTATTATTGTATCAAGCTCATGAAAATTGTCGAGCATTGGTTGATAAAATTGGCAATTTACGACATAAAAAAACCGGGAGCGAATATCAGTGTGACATTTCGGCAACCCGGCTGTCTGCGAGAGACCCTGTAGGCTTTCCGCCCCACCCTCGCGAATGGTTAAGTATTATCGTTTTTCACGAACTATCGCAGTATATTGGTTTGTTTTACTCCACAAGGGCGTAAAATGTCAAAATAATTTTTCATAACTATTTGAGATTATTGTCCAGTTGACCCGGAGGAGCATAATGACACCGACCCGGTTGCAAATTTACATTAGCTGGATTATGGTAAGCCTATGACCGTCAAACGCTACAACGCTTTTTCCGAGGAACTGAAACGGACCTTCGGCTGCCGGGTCCACCGAATCTCGGTCGACGCGGGCTTTTCCTGTCCGAACCGGGACGGGACAATCGGGACCGGCGGCTGTATTTTCTGCGGCGGGGAAGGGTCGGGCTCCTTCGGCATCAGCCGGGGCGCGCCGGTTGCCGTGCAGATCGAGGAAGGCAAGGAGGTCATGGTCAGGAAGTACAAGGCGCGTAAATTTATCGCCTATTTTCAGCCCTACTCCAACACCTACGGACCGGCAGGACAACTCAAGGCACTGTACGATGAGGCCCTCGCGGTTGAGGATGTAGTTGGGCTGATCGTCGGTACCCGCCCGGATTGTCTTCCCGCGGTGACACTCGATCTTCTGGCTGAGTATGCCCGGAAAACGTATTTCTGGCTGGAACTGGGGCTTCAATCACCACTCGACCGGACACTCCTGCTGCTCAACCGGGGGCACGACAGTGCCGCATTCGTCTCTGCTGTGGAACAATGCAAGGTACGGGGGATCAGGGTCTGCGCCCATGTCATCCTGGGGCTGCCGGGGGAGACGCGGGAGGAGATGATTGCCATGCCGCGGGTTCTGAATGACCTGGGAATAGACGGTGTGAAGCTCCACCTCCTGCACGTCATGCGGGGGACACGGCTCGAAGAGATGCATCGGCGGGGAGAGGTGCGACTCCTTGAGCGGGACGACTACGTGGGGCTGATATCTGATTTCCTGGAGCGGCTCGACCAGCGGATATCCATCCAGCGGCTGACCGGCGACGGTGGCCGGGACCTGGTTGCCCCCCTTTGGTCGCAGGCCAAGTTCGAGGTCCTCAATGCCATAGATGGAGAACTGGAACGGCGGGGGACACGGCAGGGGAGTAAAATCGGTGAATAGTGAAGGGGCGGGGCAGATTTTTCAAAATGTTCAGCAGGAAAAAGAAACGTGGATTTTGTGCAAGGTCAAGGCGCCCAAGGGGCGACGCGGAGACGTAGCAGCGCTACGTCGCACAAGGAGACCTGACGGGCAACGCCGAGATTGCGCAAAAGCCGCGTTTCGCTTAGAAAGGGTACCCCAGCCCCACGAACACCGCCGGACCATCCTTGCCGAATCCCACATCAATGCGTCCGAGGATGTTGGGACGGACCACCGCCCTGATGCCTATTCCGGGGTTGAATTCGAAGTTCCTGGTGCTTGCCTGGTCGAGAGACTTCATGACCGAGCCGAAATCTATGAACGGCGCCACTTCCCAGTCGGCCGTAACATTGAAGATCTTCCAGCGGAACAGCCTGATCCGCTCTTCCAGGTTGAGGAGCAGGAAGCTGTTGTCGATGAACCGGTTGCGGCCATACCCCCGCAAGGTATTCTCCCCCCCCAGGATACTCCTTTCGAGGAAGGGGACGCTGTTGCCGAGGGTCTGGTTGTAGATGAGACGGAAGACGCTTACGTAGCGGGCATTGTCGAGGGGGATGAACCCCTTGATTTCCGCTTCATAGTGCCGATAGTCGGCACTGCTGCCGAGTATTTTGCCGCTGATTTCCGCGGTAACCCTGGCATAACCGCCTGAACTCGGCAGGTCTTTCGAGTCGAGTGAGTTATAGATGAACGATATGCGCTGGGCATGGGCGGTAAAGCCGTTGATGCCGGGGACTTGCGCTGTCGGGAAGAGATCGCGGATAAAGGGCACCCCCTTTACTGCCCCCTCATGGATGCCGACATCCCGCAACCGCTCGCCGAATAACAGTTGATAGTGCTTGCCGATATCATACCCTACGGATATGTTGAAGCCGATTTCCTGGTCGGTGTAGTTGGACTCCAATTGCCGGGGGGTCCCAGCTTCGAAACCGAAAAACCGGGCTGAAGCGTCGGCAAATGCGAAAAGAAAGGCGTTCAGCGCCAGTTTCCCATCCATGTAAGTCTTGTCCCGGCTGGTGATCTCGTAATCGTAATTGATTCTGGTCGACTGGGAGAGGTTCACTTCCCAACTGCGCACGGGGGATGGATAGAAAGCAGTGTAGAGCGAGGTGGTGATGCCGTAATTCTTGTTGTAGTTCACCTGCGGCGCCAGAAGCGTACTCACTTCGTCCTTGCTGTTGTGGAGGAGGAAGGCAGTCAGAACGCCGGCGGTGATCCCTTCGTTGGGACTGGTGGCGATTGCCGGCAAGGGAATGGTGACGACCTTGACCGGGTCGCCGAAACTCTCATCGGTGAGGGGAAAAGGGAGGTTCTTACGGGGGACCATGCTGGTGCATGCGGTCAATCCCGACAGGACAATGATTAGGATAAGCAGAGTTGCTGATCGCATCGGGCTTTCTCTTCATAAGGTTCATAAGGAAATCTGGGAGTCTGTCGGACTTATTCCTAAGTCCGACAGACTCCCAGCCCTGCGAATATAGCGGTTTGCTCCTCTATTTTCAACGAAAAAAAGGGGCCGCAGCCCCTTTTCGTCAAGTTTATCCCCAGCAGAGGAGCCCCGGTTCATAAACCGGTCCCAGTTCCCTGTGTTTAGGCATTACCCGGAGCATGAACCCGTGACGTCCGCAGAACCGGCATTCGATCGTGCCGCTGAACCCGTAGGCGCCGGGTGCATATTCTCCGGCAGGCTCAAGGGAGACCAGCTCACCGCCGATGATCGAGCCGCGGGAATCGAGCACCCCGAAGTAGGCTTCGACGGCGATATCGGTGAGAGGTATCTCGCCGATGCATATCTGCGCCCTGATCGGGATTGTGTCACCGATGGTGACTTCGCCTGTCCCCTCGATCACTATCTCTTCTATTCTTATCTGGTGCCAGAGCCTGCGCATCTTTTCCATCCAGTCGGAGAGGTCGATGGCCAGTTCGAGGTCGTTCCTCGAGAGTTTCTCCCATTTTTCGAAGGAGGGGAGATAGCAGTGCTCGGTGTACTCCTTGACCATCCGGTCGGTGCTGAAGACGGGACAGAGAGACTGCAGGGAAGCCTTCATGCAGCCGATCCAGCCACGGGGAATGCCGTCGTGCCCGCGGTCATAGAAGAGCGGGACGATCTCCTTTTCCAGAAGGTCATACATGGCCCGGCTTTCCACCTCGTTCTGGTATTCGATATCGTCGTAAACCTCACCCCGCCCTATCGCCCAGCCATTGTTGCTCTTGTATCCTTCAACCCACCAGCCGTCGAGCACGCTCAAGTTGAGACCGCCGTTGAAGGCGACTTTCATGCCGCTGGTCCCACTGGCTTCCATCGGCCTGCGGGGGGTATTGAGCCAGACATCGACACCCTGGACGAGGCGCCGCGCCACTCCCATATCGTAGTCCTCGATGAACACGATCCGGTGCCTGAAACGCTCCTGGTTTGAAAGCTGGACAATTTCACGGATCAGTTCCTTGCCGTTGTGGTCGGCAGGATGGGCCTTCCCGGCAAAAATGATCTGCACCGGCCGGTGCGGGTCGTTGAGGATTTTTGCCAGCCGCTCTTCGTCGCGCAGCAGGAGGGTGCCCCGTTTATAGGTGGCGAACCTCCGGGCAAAGCCGATGGTCAAGATATCCGGATCGAGTACCTCCTCGGCCACTTCGATTTCCTTGACGGTCGCGCCTACCTGGGAAAGCTGGTTCTTGAGGCGCTTCCGGGCGAAGTCGACGAGGCGCTCCCGCCCCCTTTTATGGCTGCGCCAGAGGTCAGCGTCCGGGATGCGCGCTATTTTGTGCCACACTGCGGCATTGGTCGAGTCGTCCAGCCAGCGGTGGCCGAGATAGCGCACGAGAAGGTCCGCCATGTCGCCGGACAGCCATGTCTTGGTATGGACCCCATTGGTCACGTAAAACAGGGGGAGGTGCTCTTCGGGGAGTTCGGGCCAGAGATCCTTCCACATTTTCCGGGAAACCTCGCCGTGCAGCCGGCTGACCCCATTGGAATGACTTGCCAGCCTCAGGGCCAGGACCGCCATGCAGAAGGTTTCGTGGGGATTTTTCGGGTTATGGCGGCCAAGGCCGAGAAACTCTTCGCGGGACAGCCCCATGCCGCGGTAGTAGCGGCCGAGGTATTTTTCCAGAAGGTCTGCGGGGAAATGGTCGATGCCGGCTTCGACCGGGGTATGGGTGGTGAATACGTTGCCGGCCTGAACCGCTTCACGCGCCTCGTTGAAGCGGAGTTTCCGCTCTTCCATGAGGAGCCTGATCCGCTCCAGGGCGAGGAAGGCGGCGTGCCCTTCGTTCATGTGGCAGACGTTGGGTTCGATCCCCATGAGGCGCAGGGCGCGGATGCCGCCAATCCCGAGGAGAATTTCCTGTCTGATGCGCATGTCATGATCGCCCCCGTAGAGACGTGTCGTTATCTCCCGGTCTTCCGGCGCGTTTTCCTCCAGGTTGGTGTCGAGGAGGTAGAGGGGGACCCTCCCTACCCGCACCTGCCAGATCTGGACCTTGACCCTCCTGCCTGCGAGATCGAGGTCGAAAAGGAGGGGGACTCCCTGAGCGTCCTTTTCCAGGTGGAGCGGCAGGTTGTAAAAGTCGTTTTCCGGGTAGAACTCCTGCTGCCACCCCTCGATGTTCAGATATTGCCGGAAATAGCCCTGGCGGTACAGAAGGCCGACCCCGACCAAGGGGATCCCCAGGTCGCTGGCGGATTTGAGATGGTCGCCGGCCAGCACACCCAGGCCCCCCGAATAGATGGGGAGCGATTCGTGGAGGCCGAATTCCATTGAGAAGTAGGCGGCCTGCAGGGGCTTTTCCCCATTATAGGCTTTTGCGTACCATGTTTTTGCCGACAGGTATTCATTGAGCTTTTCTTCCACCTGGGCCAGGTGCGACATGAATCCCTCATCGGTCTTGAGCCCTTCCAGTGTCACCTGCTGGAGGATGCCGAGCATCTCGACGGGGTTGTGCCGGGTCCCGAGCCAGAGCTCGGGGTCGAGCCTCCTGAACAGTTCTATCGCTTCGGGCTCCCAGGTCCACCAGAGGTTATAGGCGATTCTCTGCAATGCCGCCAGTTCGGGGGGGAGCGACGGTACCACGGTGAACCGGTGGAGCATCTTGCTGAAATCCATGTTAACTCCTTTTATTGGATCGGGGAACGGAAATCAGGGACCAGGGACTAGACATTCTAACCCTTGAACCCTGGTCCCTGTTCCTGGTTCCTGAAAAATAATATCAGAGGGAATGTGAAAGACAAGTCAGTTACGTCCAACCGAATCAGCGCTTTTCGATGCCGAATTTTTCCAGCCGGTACTGGAGGGTCTTGTAGCTCATACCGAGGAGGGGGGCCGCTTTGGCTATGACCCATCCCGAACGGTCCATCGCCTTGATGATAAGGTCCCGTTCCAGTTCTTCCATGGAGAGCCCCTCGATGGGGAGCTCGAGGTGGAGCCTGCCCCCTGCGGCCCCTTCTTCATGCACTTCAACCGGGAGGTCTTCGGGCTGGATGAGATCGCTCTCTGCCATCAGGACCCCCCGCTCGATAACCGACTCGAGCTGACGCACGTTGCCGGGCCAGGGATAGTTCATCAGGAGCTTGAGGGCTGGTTTGGAAATCCCTTTAAGCGGCAGCCCTGCAGAAGCGCCGTATTTACGGACGAAGAACTCGGCAAGTGCGGCGATATCGCTTCCCCGCTCCCGCAGGGGGGGAAGGTTGATGCGCAGGACGTTAAGCCGGTAATAAAGGTCCTCGCGGAACCCCCCCCTCCTGATTTCAGCTTCCAGGTCCTTGTTGGTCGCGGAGATGATCCGTACGTCCACGGGAACATTGATTTTCCCGCCGACCCGGCGGATCTCCTTCTCCTGAATCGCCCTGAGGAGCTTGGCCTGCATGGCCACATTCATTTCCCCGATTTCGTCGAGGAAAACGGTGCCTCCGTCGGCGGCTTCGAACAGGCCGATTTCGCGGCTGCTGGCGCCGGTGAACGACCCCTTTTCATGGCCGAACAATTCCGATTCCATGAGGGTGTCAGGGATGGCGGCACAGTTGATGGCGAAGAAGGGACGGTCTTTCCGGGAACTGCGGTCATGAATGGCACGGGCCACCATTTCCTTGCCGGTGCCCGATTCTCCGTAGATGAGTACGGTCGAATTGGTCGGCGCTATCTTGTTGATGACCCGGAAGACCTCCCTGATTTTCGGATGGTCGCCGATGATATTGGGTATCCCCTGCGTTTCCTCCAGCTTCTTGTGCAGGACCCTGTTCTCGCGCAGGAGCGTCACATGTTCAAGGGCTCGTTGAATGGTAATGAGGAGGTCCTCCCGATCGAGCGGTTTTTCCAGGTAGTCGAAGGCCCCCTTTTTCATAGCCTCCACAGCCGAATCGATCGTACCGTGGGCAGTCATCATCACCACGCATTGCTGCGGGTCGAGAGCGAGAACTTTTTCCAGGAGTTCCATTCCGGACATTCCCTGCATCTTGAGGTCGGTCAGAATCAGGTCAAACTCCTCATGTCCGAGCCGTTCCAAAGCCTCTCGCGCACCGGGCACAGTGACGATGAGGTACCCTTCCTTCTGCAGGATGGTGTTGAGAATCTCCCGCTGGCCCTTTTCGTCATCAACAACCAGTATGCTGCCGGTCATAATACCTCTCTTTTAAAATCAGATTGAGGTTAAGGTTGAGAATGAATTGTCTAAACTTAACCTCAACCTAAACCTCAACCTGTTTCTTTGTCGGCAAAACAACTGTGAACGTAGTACCCTTGCCGATCTCGCTTTCAACATGGATTTCCCCGCCATGTTCACGTATGATACGCTCCGTTATGGCCAGCCCGAGGCCAATCCCGGCCTCTTTCGTGGTGAAATAGGGCTGGAATATTTTGGGTATTTCTTCAGGCGCTATCCCACCCCCCAGGTCGGCAAAGGTAAGGCGGAAAGACTCTGTCCCGGTATCGTAATCCGCCCCGAGAGTTATTTCCCCCCCCTCCGGCATGGCCTGGGCAGCGTTGGTGATGAAGTTGAACAGGCAGTTGCGCAGCAGCTCACGGTCAGCCTCCATCGGCGGGAGGTCAGACGACAGTTCCATGGTTACTTCTATGCGCTGTTCGGCAAGCTTGTCCTGGAGGAGCGGAAGGGCCTTGACGATCATGTCCGCGTAGGAGAAGCGGCTCTTGCGGAGCTTCAGAGGCCTCCCGTAATTCATGAAATTGATGACCATGTAGTTGACCCGGCGCACCTCTTCCTTGATCTTGTCGGTGAGGGAGCTCAACTCGTCCTTTTTCTCTCCGCAGACCGGGATGATCTCGCTTTTCAGGTGGTCGATGGCGAGGCTGATGTAATTGAGGGGGTTCCTGATCTCGTGGGCGATGCCGGAGGCCAGCTGGCCGACCTTGGAAAGGTGTTCCGCCTCGTAGAGCCTTTTTTCCAGGTTTTCCCGCTCCCGGAGCTGATCGACCATTTCGTTGAAACTCGTCGCCAGTTCACCGATTTCATCCGTACTGTCCACCGGAAAGGTCACTGAAAGGTCTCCGGCCGAAACTTTTTTCACCCCGTCTACCAGCCTGTGGATGGGGTCGGTATACCTTCTGGCAAGGAAGATGGTCAGCAGGATGCCGATCATGAAGACCATGCAGGTTACGGCCAGCCGGCGCAGGAAGTTGGCATGCTGGATTGCCCTGATGTTGTCCAGGAGGAGGTGGACCTGGACATACCCGAGCTGCTCGTCGCCGACGATGACCGGGACCAGCAGGTCGTAGGGGCGGAGGGATGATGAGGAGCTCTGGACGCCTTTCCCGCTTCTCGACGCCTTCAGCCCTTTTTCCAGCTTCTTTATCTCGCGGTGTTTCCCCACCTTTTCCGGATTGGAAGAGTTGATGATTTCACCTTCATTACTGATGATATCTATTTCGGTAATTCCCTTCTTGCTTGCCTCTTTCAGGTATTCCTTAAGCCTGGATTCGACATCGGCTTCCGAGGTAAGGTCCTCCACGCTCAACTGGATGGCCTTGGATACCTCGGTCGAGCTGTCCTGAATCTCCTGTACCAGTTCGTTCTGGCTGTACTGATTCATCACGAATAATGTCAGCATGGCGATGACGAGGAGGGAGAGCATGATGATCACCAGCTTGGCATTCAGTTTCACGGGGGATCCTTTCCTGGGTCACGGGGGGAGATACCATGCAAAGACTAGCAAAGTTTCGATGAAATGGGAACGCAAATATGCGTAGATGACGGCTCCCGTATATCTCCCCGTCACTAGAAAGTGATCAGGATATACCGTGCGATTGCCAGGGCATCATTGTCCGATATGGCTGACTTGTCGAACTGCCTCATCCCCCGGCCGGGGCTCCTCATCTTCGCTACGATGCCGGCTGGGGTAGTGATGCCGTTTGCCGCCAGGTCGATCCGGTGCAGGGTTTTCTGGGGGTAGAGCAGATTCCCGCCATCAGGATGACACCCCGCACAGTACAGGGCAAAGAGCCCTCCGCCGCGGGCGGACTGTTCCGTTGGTGCCGTTTTTCCCGCTTCCCGGCTGCACCCTGCCATGGCCTGAAGCCAGAAAGCCGTGCCACCGAGCATCAACGCAACTGTCCTTTTCATGGATTTTCCTTTCAATTCCAGCCTGGATTATACCGTAACCCAATGCCGATACAATGAACATTATGCCGCAGCGGCCGGAACGGGGCCGGCATGAATATGCCTCTTCAGCCTTTGCCGGACCTGGGTTGAATTGCAACTTATTGATGGAAGGTGTCTAATAATATAATTAATAATGAAACAATGTTCGTATTTTATCGGTAATTTGAGCAAATCACTTTACTCAACCTAAATTATTCAGGAAATACATCTGTAACACATTGTAAATTATTGACAAATAATTATCATTAATGTAAAACACCATTTAAAAGCAGTAGTTTCTCATCCGGAGTTTCCGGATGGAAACTATTTCATGTGGGACCGACACAGTTTGCAGAGCGAATTTCTTGTCTTTTTGAACCGGTTGCGTCTGACCGCAAGGAGGATTCTCGATGGGGAAAAAGTTCGATGAAGAAAGTGCCAATGATGCTCGTGAAGATCTGAGTCTGCCGCGAATGCTGGAAGAGCGGGGAGTTTCCCGTCGTGACTTCATGAAATTCTGCACGGCGATGTCTGCTGCCCTGGCTCTTCCCGTAACATTCGCCCCGAAGATAGCCCAGGCGCTCGACGAGGTAAAGAGGCCGACCCTCGTCTGGCTGGAATTCCAGGACTGCGCCGGAGACACCGAAGCGCTTCTCCGTGCCGCCAACCCAACCGTTGCGGAGCTTGTCCTGGACATCCTGTCGGTGGACTACCACGAGACAATCATGGCGGCTGCAGGGTACCAGGCGGAAGAGGCCCTTGCCAAAGTGGTCAAGGAGCAAAAGGGGAAATACATCGCCGTGGTTGAAGGGGCCATCCCCCTGAAAGACGGGGGCGTCTACTGCTGCGTCGGCGGCAAGGCCGCGATCGATACAGCCCGCGAGGTCTGCGGCAGCGCCATGGCTACCGTTGCTGTCGGCACGTGCGCCACCTTCGGCGGCATCCCGGCAGCAGCGCCGAACCCGACCGGGGCGGTCGGGGTCAAGCAGGCGGTGCCTGGCGCCACGGTCATCAATCTCCCTGGCTGTCCGCTCAACGCGGACAACCTGACAGCTACCATTGTCCACTTCCTCGTCTTCGGCAAGCTCCCCGCCACCGACAGCCTTGGCCGGCCCCTTTTCGCTTACGGCAAGAGAATCCACGACAACTGCGAGCGCCGTCCCCACTTCGATGCGGGCCAGTACGTCGAGAAATGGAGCGATACAGCCCACAGAAAGGGGCACTGTCTCTACAAAATGGGGTGCAAGGGCCCTGAGACCTATCATAACTGCCCCACCCAGCGGTACAATGATAAGACCAGCTGGCCGGTCGCCGCCGGGCATGGCTGTGTCGGTTGCTCGGAACCCCAGTTCTGGGACCACATGACGCCGTTTTACAAGAGACTGCCCAATGTCCCGGGCTTCGGTATCGAAACCACCGCCGACAAGATAGGGCTCGGCATCGCTGCGGGAACTGCCGTGGCCTTCGCCGCCCACGGTGTCATCAGCGCATTCCGGCACGGAGACGAATCCGAAGGCGCAAAGGAGGATTGATCGATGGCTAAAATCGTTGTAGACCCGATTACCAGAATAGAAGGACACCTCCGTATCGAAGCCGAGGTGAGCGGCGGCATGGTTACCGATGCCTGGAGCAGCAGCACCATGTTCCGGGGCATCGAGAAAATCCTCCAGGGCAGGGACCCGCGCGATGCCTGGTATTTTACCCAGCGCATCTGCGGCGTCTGCACGACCGTCCATTCCATCGCCTCCATCAGGGCCGTGGAGAACGCCCTCAATATCAAGATACCCCCCAATGCGGAACTCATCAGGAATATCATTATCGGCATCCAGAATGTGCAGGACCACGTGATCCATTTCTATCACCTCCATGCCCTCGACTGGGTCGATATTACCTCGGCGCTCAAGGCCGACCCTGTAAAAACAGCGGCGCTGGCGGCATCCATTTCCGACTGGCCGCTCAATTCCCCGACCTATTTCAAGGGGGTGCAGGAAAAGCTGAAGGCCTTCGTTTCCAAGGGGAGGCTCGGGCCCTTCGCCAATGCCTACTGGGGGCATCCGGCCTACAAGCTCCCGGCCGAGGCCGACCTGATGGCCACCGCCCACTACCTTGAGGCGCTGGAGTGGCAAAAGGACGTCATCAAGATCCACGCGATTCTCGGGAGCAAAAACCCCCATCCCCAGACCTTCCTGGTAGGGGGGATGGCGATCCCGATCGACCCTGATTCCCAGAACGCCCTCAATGCCGACAAGCTGATGGAAATCAAGCGTCTGCTTGCCAAGGCCAAGGAATTCGTGGAGAAGGTCTACATTCCGGACCTGCTGGCGGTCGCCTCCTTCTACAAGGAGTGGGCCGCCATTGGCGGCGGGGTCGGCAACTATCTATCGTACGGGGAATTCCCGGCAACGGCAAATGGCCAGCTCTGGCTGCCGGCCGGCGTCATTACGAAGCAGGACCTCGCCAAGGTCTTCCCTGTTGACCATAAAAAGGTCACCGAGTATGTGGACCATTCCTGGTTCGAATACACAGGTGGAGCGGGTAAGGGTCTCCACCCCTGGGACGGCGAATCGGAGGGGAAATATTCCGGTCCCAAGCCTCCTTACCAGTTCCTCGACACCGACAAGAAATATTCCTGGGTCAAGGCCCCGCGTTATGAAGACCAGCCGATGGAAGTCGGCCCCCTGGCTCGACTGCTGGTTGCCTACGCCTCGGGACACAAACAGGTACAGGATGCGGTGAACGGCGTGCTGACGAAACTCGGGGTGGGTCCGGAGGCACTCTTCTCGACGCTGGGGAGGACCGCCGCCCGCGGCATCGACTGCCTCCTCATCGCACAGGAAACCCCGAAATGGCTCGACCAGCTGATTGACAATATCGGCAAGGGGGATTATTCGACCCACAACAACGAAAAATGGGACCCTTCCTCCTGGCCCGCCGAAGCGGCCGGTTACGGCTGGCACGAGGCGCCGCGCGGCGCGCTCGGACACTGGATCAAGATCAAGGACCAGAAGATCCTCAATTATCAGGCAGTTGTACCATCCACCTGGAATGCCTCCCCGCGCGATGCCAGGGGGCTCAGGGGACCCTATGAGGAGGCACTGGTCGGAACACCGGTGGCCGACCCGAACAAACCGCTGGAAATCCTCCGGACCATTCACTCCTTCGACCCCTGTCTCGCCTGTGCCGTCCACGTACTCGACGCCCGGGGGAATGAGATGGTGAAGGTCAACGTACTTTAGGAGGCTGGCCATGGGAAACCTCTACGAAAAATATGTATGGGAAGTGCCGGTTCGGGTCACTCACTGGGTGAACGTCCTTGCGATTATCACCCTCTCTCTCACCGGCATCTTCATAGGCACGGCGAAGACACTGGCGCTGGAGCCGTCCCAGTTCATCATGGGATGGGTAAGGTTTGTCCATTTCGTGTCCGCCTATACCTTTACCGTCAGCGTGTTTGCCCGCTTCTACTGGATGTTTAAAGGGAACAGGTACGCCTCCTGGCGGGAATTCCTCCCGTTCCTGACGGACGAGGGGCACCGCAACATGATGGAGACTTTCAAGTACTACACCTTCATCAACAAGAAAGCGCCCCATACTGTGGGACACAATACCCTCGCCGGATCGGCCTATGCAGGGGTTTTCCTCCTTTATCTGGTGATGATCTGCACCGGCTTTGCCCTCTATTCCGAACATGCCCCGCAATCTCTCACGCACAAACTGACGGGATGGCTGTTCGCGCTCTTCTCCAACCAGGGGCTCCGCCTCACCCACCATATGGTCATGTGGCTATTGGTCGCCTTTGCCATCCACCACGTCTACAGCGCCTGGCTGATGGATATCAAAGAGCGGGGCGGGGTCATGTCGAGCATTTTCAGCGGCTACAAGGCAGTCAAGCAGAAGGATTAGCAGGCTGTTGAAAAACTACTGCGGGGTCGGTCTGCGGTGTTGTCGCTCGCTCAAAAGCTCGACGTACAAGTGAGTACGCCTCGCTTTTTCGCTTGCTTACGCCGTGCATCCCGACCTCTTCAGGCCCTGTGGGTCTTCAGGCCCTGCGGGTCCTCATGACGTTTTTCAACAGCCTGATAGTCAAC
>JBGPCQ010000022.1:0-25333 GCA_041481895.1 Geobacteraceae bacterium
GCTTCCGCAGATGATGACATATCTGCTGCCCGCTCTCCTTTATCTGCCGCTTACCCTGTCAGGCTGTTCGAACGACAAGCACGGTGATCTGTCGGCAGCCAAAAAAGAGACGAATACTACTACAGTTCCTGCTGCCCAGGCGGCGAGTTTCGCAGTGAAGACTACCGTGGTCAAAAATGCGCCTCAAACGGAAATAACGGCTCCCAAAATCAAGTACAACTCAGGGGAAGATCCCGGGTTTGCCAAGCGACATGGCTGGCCGGTGCAGTGTCCATCGCCGCTGCCGGGGTCGATACTGCCGCAGAAGCGGATCGTGGCCTACTACGGCAACCCGCAATCAAAGCGCATGGGTGCCTTGGGAGAGTATCCGAAAGACGACATGCTGCGGAGGCTGAAAGGGGAAGTGGCCAGGTGGCAGGCTGCTGATCCGTCGCATCCAGTGCAGCCCGCCCTGCACCTTATCGCCGTGGTTGCGCAGGGGACGCCGGGTAAGGCCGGGAAGTACCGGATGATCATGCCGGACGCTATCGTCAACCAGGTTTACGCTTGGGCCAGGGAGGCGAACGCCATCCTGTTCATTGACATCCAGACCGGGCATGACGATATCCGGAACATTCTGCCGCGTTTCGAGTGGCTCCTGAAGAACCCGGACGTGCACCTGGGCATTGACCCGGAATTCAATCTGATCAAGAGCAGGAAGTTACCCGGAACCAAAATCGGCACCTATGATGCGGCGGACATCAACTATGCTTCCGGCTATCTCGGTGACCTGGTGAATAAATACAAGCTCCCGCCGAAGTTGTTCGTTGTGCACCGGTTCACGCGAAACGGCGTTACGAATGCCAAAAACATCGTGCTCCGCCCCGAGGTGCAGATTGTCATGGACATGGACGGCTGGGGCGCCCCTTGGCTGAAGCGGGACTCGTACAAGGATTACATTGTGGCCGAGCCGGTTCAGTACACCGGGTTCAAGCTCTTCTACCATAATGACACGAAGAAGGGGGATCCGCTGCTGACACCCCGGGATGTGCTCAAACTCAACCCGAAACCGCTCTATATCCAGTACCAGTAGCAGTGTACGTCACGGTCCGTTTGACAGGAGTGCTGTTATTTCCCCAATCGATTCCAATAAATGATTGACAGCAGATTTCCTCCCGATGTATGTAATGACAACCAGCAGATGCTGCTCCCGGACGGTGCGACCCGCCGGGAGCATAATTACTTGAATAAGGCAGGGGAGGGACGATGCAAGGGAATAACGGATTCGGAATAAAAAGAGGAGTGTTCGTCATCGTTCTGCAACTTGCGGTGCTGGCAATGGCGGTGCTGGCCTCTGCTGGTGAAGGGAAAAAGATTGCGACGGTTACAATTGCGCCGGCACCGGAACTCTATGCGACCCAGCCGGAGCCTCTGACCGTCAACCAGTGCGGACAGTGCCACCCCGGGGTCTACACGAGCCTCAAGAATGACGGTGCTAAACATCGCTTCGACTGCCAGAAATGCCATGCCGAGTTCCATGCCTATAACCCCAAGAAAGGGGGGTGGGATGCACTTATGCCGAAGTGCTCGTCATGCCATACCGATCTGCATGGCAAAACTTTTACCGCATGCGCCAGTTGCCATGCGAACCCTCATGCGCCGAAAAAGGTCGCCATGGAGACGCGGCTGCTCAATGCGTGCGGCGAATGCCACAAAGGGCCGAAGGATCAGCTCGCCAAGTTTCCGAGCAAACACTCCAGGCTCAGTTGTCAGAAGTGCCACACTGCCCACGGCTACAAGCCTTCCTGTTTCAGCTGCCACAAGCCGCACCATGAAGGCCAGCAACTGGCGACCTGCACTACGTGCCATTCCGTTCACAAGCCGATGCTGATCAATTATGGTGCGGATGTGCCGGCGGTCACCTGCGGTTCCTGCCACGCCAAGGTCTACGCCACGTGGCAGAAGACCCCGAGCAAGCACGGCAAAGTGAGTTGCGTAACGTGCCACTATTCGAAACACCGCTTTGTGCCGCAGTGCAGCGAGTGCCACGGCACACCCCATAAAAAGGAGATCCACAGCCGCTTCCCCAAATGCATATCCTGCCACATCGATGTGCATGATCTCCCCGTAATGCAGAAGAAAGGGAAACCATAACAACAGAGTGAAGACGCACACAATGAGCAGAAACATGAAAAGCCCGCATCAACGGGCTTTTCATGTTTGCGCAGCTCTCAGTATACGGAAGGGAGGCAATTCGCAAGGGCAGACTCAAGTTCTTGCATATGTTTTTTATCATGCATCATCAACGCTTTGAATAATCCTGCTATTCCCGTATCCTCAAAGAAGAGCAGCGCATTGTCCATGTGGAACTGGGCCAGCGTTTCCTCAAACAGGATAGCCGTGCGAATTGCCTCTTCGAGCCGCGGCGGCGACTTTTTGATTGCCTCGAACAGTGTACGGACCAAATTCCGGGTCGACTCGGTCAGACCGACATCAAGACTGGTTCCGGAAATTGTTTTTGCGATTTTTTTTGCCAGGACCACCTGGAGAGCATGGTTCTCTTCTTCCCGGGCTGTCTTTCTCCATAATTGTGAAATCTTGTCATTGTCGGCGAACTGGTCGGCGTGGTAGTGGTATATCTGCGAGGCGATCTCTTCGATTTCCTGGCATGCGTCCAGGCACCTTTCCAGCGCAATAGCTTGCTCGTACATGTCGGTATCCTCCCTGACTGTTGGAAAGCAAAGTTTGGGCCGGTTGGTATGCCCAGGTAACATACTGTATTAATTGATTAATGACTTAAAATAACAATTTTCTTAACTGCGGACTGTTCATCGAATTGCCATAATTTGTTAAGAATGTGAACAGTTACCCGATTCATGCTGGATGATGTTTCTTCATGAAGTGAAGTGGTTCTCCCGGACTTCGCACGCCCGGATTGACTTGCTGAGGCCGGGAGCTACACTGTTATAAACATTGCGCCGCCTTTAACGTGAAACGGCGGCTCCACCAGGGAGGATAAAAATGGACAGACGAATGTTTCTGAAAGGAGCAGTTGCAGGTTCCGTTGCCGTCGGCTTAACCGGGACTGCCCTGGCAGCAGAACTCTTTTATCCTGTGCAGGTCGACCAGACGCTGTTTGGCCGCATCAACCGGGTAAAAGATCGTGCCCGCAAAACGGCGCTGGAAAAAAGCCATGCGCCGGTAATAGAAGCGCCCGCCTCGGTGAAGGCCGGGGAAGCATTCTTCGTAGAGGTGTCGGTCGGCGAAAATCTCCATGGAATGGCGCCGGAGCACTGGATCGGATACATCGAGCTCAGTGTCGGGAATGAACCGGTCGGCAAGGTAGATTTGCAGTCAAAAGGATATTTGAAACCCCACGTGGTTTTTACCATGGCTCTGCCGAAAACGTCAGCTCCGGCAGGCGTGGTAACAATAGTTGCTCGACAGGAGTGTAATTTGCACGGTATATGGGAAGAGACTTTCAACATTGCCGTGGCCTGACGATGAACAGGTCAAGGCAGGTAAAATCCTTAACAGGCCGTTTCTTCGGTTTTCTGTTGAGCGTCGCGCATGATTTCAGGCGCAACCAGGGTTTTCTGTTGTCCGGCGCCGTGGCCTATTATACCCTGCTGTCGGTTGTGCCGATGTCTATACTGGCGTTGACCGTGCTCTCCAATTTCATAGGGGAGGAACAACTGGTTCATACCCTGGCGACCTATCTGGAAATGGTGATACCCGGCTATGCGGCAACCCTGACTGAACAGGTGCGCGTATTTATCGAGAACCGCCATGTAATCGGTGTCATAGGTTTTGTCATCATGCTGTTCTTCAGTTCCATAGCGTTTACCGTCCTGGAAAATGCCATATCGGTGATCTTCTACCACCATGTCGTGACTGAACGCCGCAAGTTTCTCGTATCCGCCCTTATTCCATTTGTCTATATCTGTGCCCTTGCCCTCGGTGTACTGCTGGTGTCGTTAATTGTGGGTGCAGTGGAGACGCTGGAAAGCAGGCAGGTGGTCTTGTTCGGCCACACTCTAGGCTTTGCAGGTACTCCCAGAGTTGCGCTCTACATACTTGGGATTGGCGGCGAAGTAATGATGCTGACTTCTATTTACCTTGTCATGCCCGTCGTGCGTATCACGTTCAGCCATGCACTGATAGGTGGCATAACCGCAACGGTATTATGGGAGATTACCCGCCGCTTACTGGTTTGGTATTATGCGTCGCTCTCGATGGTCAATATCATTTACGGGTCAATAACCACAGTAGTGGTTACTCTGCTCTGCATCGAGGTGTCGGCCATGATCCTTTTGTTCGGAGCCCAGGTTATTGCGGAACTCGAGCAGGCGCCCGGCGAGCCTTCCGTAGAGGAACCGCCGGGTTTCGAGACATGACGATCAGCTAAATGCGTGTATCTCGTGTCATCGTTCCCCGGATTGTCTGGTAATAAAAAACGTGGTGAGTGACAAAATTAGTCAGCTTAGCTGCCAAAAATTGCATATCTCAGGCATCACGAACGGTTTCTTGTGACACTGCCGGCGATAAATCAGCCGTGTGAACCCGAACGTATGCGATTATTGTTTTTTTGGATTTCGTGCAAGTTTCTCAGGAGAGTTTCGCGTGCCAGGAGCGGATCTGTGAAATCATGACATTGAACGTCTGATATTCTGCCGCATGAAGATTATAGTCGGACGATGAGCACAAAAAAGGGCCGCCCGGATTGCTGGACGACCCTTTTCATTAGTAGTCCTGTCGTTATAAATCCCGTAATGCCGCATACTTGGGCAGTACTTTCTGATATGCTGCCGCCAGCTCTACCGGCAGGCCTGCCTTGAGCTCTTGTGCCGCCTGCTTGAATTCACCTTCAACTTTGCCGGCAGAATCGTTAAAAGACTGTAAAGAACCGGCAGGGGCAGCAGCCAGCGCATATGATTTTGAATATGTCCCGTAAAGTCTGGTAAGGTTCTCGTTGGCTTTGATGAATTTCTGCGGCGGCGCAGGAATTTTCTGCATGAGTACATCGATATCGTTTTTCGCAGCAGTAATTTTAGCTTTATCCTGTTCACTGATAGTGAGGTCGAAACCCTGTCCCGCCGCCACTTTTGCTCTTGTGCCGGCAGAAATAGCTGCGCACTGCTTGAGCGTTAATTCTGTACCGAGTTTAATTCCCAGGAGAGCCCGGAAATAACTTGCCGTATACTTCTCTTCCGCTTTTTTGTTTAAATAGGGAACAGCCACAGCGACAGCCAATAGTATGGCAACAGCCAGCAGGGCGACGGTTATCAACATGGATTTCGAAGACCTTTCCGTGTGCTGCTGCTGTGCAGCGGAGCGCGTCCTTCTGTGCGTCCGGAGGGAAAAGCTGATTGAAGACGAGGTTTTCCTTTTTTTCCTTGTAGCAGGCTTGGAAATCTGCACGACGCAATAATCAGGATACATGACCCCGCATGTCGGGCAGTCAAGATAGTTGTTGAGCTCATTATTGCAATAATAACAAAAGGCTTTGCCCTCTTTTTTAACGGCCCTCCTGGCAAAGGATTCCTTGGATATCCAGAAGCGGGTTTTGCATTCCGGACATTTGGCGCTGGTTCCGTCTTCCGGTATATGGGAGAGGTCCAACTGCGTTTTGGCGTCGCATTTCGGGCATGGGCATATCATAAATCATTCACCTTCTTGCAGGAGCATGTCGATTGGAGCAGATTCATGTCCGGTCGTCATTTATCTCTCATCAGAGCATTATTACGGGAGTTAGAAGTTTTTTGCCAGTCCGACAAAACCACCGCTTCTGGCCCGTACTATTATGTTTTCGTCGACACTGAGTGCTGTGCCGCTTGACCCGTCTTTGCCTTTACACCAGAGATCAAAGTCTTTGTTATCTACAGTACCAACACCAAGGTCGCCAGAAATGAATTCAAGCGTCCCAGGGGCTTGCCTGTATTCGAAGTGATTTCCCCACGGGTCAATCAGAGTATCGTATTTAACCTGGCTCAAGTTAGCGGGGTTCGAGCCGTTTTCTGCTTTGTATCCGTTAATGGCAAGTTCAATCGTTCGAATGTCCGTCATGGCAGCGGACTCTCTGGCCAGGTCTTTATATGTTGAATAAGTGGGAATGGCAAGGGCGGCTAAAACCGCCAGAATCGCGAAGGCAACGATTAATTCAATCAGCGTTATCCCTCGGCTGTTCCGTAAGTGTATGCCCTGTTTTCGGGTGGCCATGGTGATAGACCGGCAGGTCCATACTTTAACGTAATTTACAGGCGTTATTTCTTGGGTCATCATGAGAACTCATCCATGGGATCATTCCTAATCTAAATAGTGTTTAGATTTATACATTAAAAAATCAGAATTATCATCTTAAAAATATAGAATTGACGTAAATTGTCATGTTTATTTCAGACGAGAGGTTTGCTCTTTCATTTTCATGTGCTGTTCATGCATGCTCAGACCGTGATTATTTCGAGTATGAAGTTTGTCGGAATACTCTAAATCGCCTTTTAGTGTGGTCATGTTCTGTCCACGAGCGACGGCAGCGTTAGCGGTCAATATATTGGAGATCAAGAGAGTCGATGTCAAACAGTAAACTTTCAATTGACGAATTTCTAGCAAATAGCGTGCCTGTGGGGAAATCAAAGTTGTCAACCAGACAGGAAGCCTTCGGAATTTTGTATCATGATGGCATCTGTAGTAACGAATTAACGGCCCATTGTTAAAAACTAGAGCAAAAACTCTTTCACCAGCATCTGCAACCCGCCGGTTTCCTTCTCCAGGGCGGCCTGCCGTTCCTCGGGCGTCAGCATTTCCTGCAGGTATTTCCGTCCCCGCCTGCGGCTGCCGGCGATGGCCTCCGTCAGTTTGCAGAGGATGCCGATCGGTACTCCGTTCCGGTAGCCTTCTACGAGTCGGGCAATTTCGTCGCGGCGTTGAGTGTTGCTCCACGTCCTGTAGAGCGACGCCCCCAAATCATCATTCTTGAACATTATTTTCCTCCCGGGTAATGCCGCATATAAAGCTGCAGCATCTGCCAGATACTACAGAATACTTTTTAGTGCGTCCAGAAATTTCAGTAGCATCCATGGTCCACAGGTATTTAAAACAATATTTTAAAATAATTTGCAAAATAATTTCATATGGTATAGTACTCAAGAAAAACTTAGAGGGATTGAAGAATTTCCATATGCTTCAACGATCGCAACTGCAAACTTGTCTGCGGGAGCTTGATCGGCAGGCCTTTCCATGACTGGCCCGCTGTTTATCGTCTGCGCGGACAGAATTTGTATAGTTCATTTTCCGATAATAGATGACAATCACACTGCTAAGGAGGGTTAGAAGACATGTTTAATTCCTTTCCGGTCAGATTTATTTTGATCTGTCTGCCACTGCTTATGTTGTTACCGGCGACTGCGCCTGCAGCCCAGGAAATCGTAAAGATCGGCCTGAACTACCCGGAAACTGGAGCCTACGCGAAACAGGGGCTTGACCAGCGGCGGGCGGCCGAGCTTGCTGTAGAGGAGATTAATGCTGCGGGAGGTATCCTGGGTAAAGAAGTCCGGATTATCTTCCGGGATACCAAGACAAATGCCAAGATTGCCAAGGCGAACGCCATCGAACTTTTTGATAAGGAAGGGGTGCCGATGATATTTGGCGGGTCAGCCAGTTCGGAGGCGATTGAATCCGGCCAGGTTGCTCTACAGAAGAACAGGTTGTTCTTCGGAACCCTTACCTATTCAACGGAAACAACCGGTGAGTATGGTCATCGACACATCTTCAGGGAATGCTATGATTCATATTTTGCTGCAAATGCCCTGGCAGACTATCTGAAAAAGAACTTTGCCGGGAAAAAATTCTTCTACATCACGGCAAATTACACCTGGGGCTGGACGACGGAGTCGGTGATACGGGCGGTATCCTCAACAAAGGATGTCAACGAACATCCGGAGGTTCTCACTCAACTAGGCGCCACTGACTTCAGCAAAGCCCTTGCCCAAGCCAGGGAGAGTAAGGCGCAAGTGCTGGTCCTGTCGCTCTTTGGACGAGATATGGAGATTGCCGTAAAGCAAGCGTACGAAATGGGTCTCAAGAAAAATATGCAGATCATTGTCCCCAACCTGAACGACGACATGGCGCAGGGAGCCGGGCCGGAGGCAATGGAGGGGATTGTCGGAACGACTCCCTGGATTTGGAGTGTCCCCTTCACATACAATTATCCCCGGGGGCTTGCATTCGTGAAGAAATTCGAAGCTAGATACAATCGCTATCCGACTACTTCGGGGGCTTCCGCCTATGTTATCCTGCATGAGTACAAGGAAGCGGTGGAGCGGGCCAGGACATTCGATACGAAGCCTGTAATCAAGGCGCTGGAAGGGCATAAGTACATCGGACTGAAAGATGAACAGTACTGGCGTAACTGGGACCACCAGTCGGTGCAGACGGTCTATGCCATACAGTGCAAGCCGGCAGCAGAGGTTAAGAAGAGCAAGTATCAGCAGGACTACTTTAAAATCATTAATGTCATGAAGGGTGATGATGCAGCCGTTGATTTCAGGGAGTGGAGCGAAATCAGGAATGCGGTGGGGATGCCGCCGACCCTGGATGAGTATCATGAAGTGAAGTAGACCTGTCAGGGGAATCGAGGGCCATACTGCAACTATTCTCTCTGCACTTCATGAGCTTTCGCGCAACTCTCAACAAAAAGCCCGCATAAAGCGGGCTTTTTGCATTACCGACCAGGGGTAAGGAGGTGGCATCTATGCGACAATGTGATGAAGCACCGTCGGGCGAACTGCTGCAGGCGATCGGCGAGTTCAACAGAGGCGACTGGTTCGAATGCCACGAGACACTGGAAGATCTCTGGGTGGGAGAGGAAGGAGAGGCTCGGTACTTCTACCAGGGGGTCCTGCAGGTGGCGGTGGCCCTGCATCACTGGCGGGGAGGGAATTTCGGAGGGGCGGTCAGTCTCCTGAAAAGCGGGGCAGATTACCTGCGACGGGTGAGACCGGTCTGTCAAAGAGTGGACGTCGCGGGGTTCATAGCCGCAACCGACCAGTTGCGGGAGACTTTGTCAGCTCTTGGCTTGGCCCGTATGTCCGAACTGGATCCCGCATGTATTCCCATGTTGCGGTTGGCACCATCGCAGGACGGGGAGAAAGGGCGGGAGTAGGGAAAAGGCAGAACAGATCCGGTCGAGCAGTTCACGCGGTATTTGAGCTGTTCCGGTGTCGATTCCCCGCGTGGTCAGTTCCTGGCGCAGGAACACGTTCTGCGTCCGCTTGATGCGGGCTTTTTCATCAGATAAAGCGCGGAAGTCCGGGTGGGATTACTTTCGGCCTATTTTTATGAAAAAATAGGTAATCAGTAAAAAGGGGAAAGTTGCGTAAGCAGCTTCCAGATTTCCCAGGAAAAGCTGCCAGGTAGCAAAAGAAACCACGCCGATGACCAGAATAATCAAGAGTATTGCGTTAATTTTTATCATGCAATGGATAGTACACTTGTTTCCGAAGAAATGAAAGTTCCTGTATTGTTCAAGCGCTTCCCGAAAATCATTTTCTAATCCAGTGTCCAGTGCGGTTACTTCGCTGCATTAATTGCGAGGGATTTTGGTTCCTGGCACGGCGCGGCGACGCAAGCCTGGCATGGTCTAAGCTGAGGAGCCGCAACAAAGCCAGGGGCCGAAAGACCCGTAATTTGAATGAATGAATTAACCGCTCAGGACACTAGGACGATTGACGCTGCGTATCGGGGACTATTCTTCTGTCGCAGCAGTTGATTCTTTACTTCGTGCGCACACTTGAGTACAATCTTCGCGATAAAGGAGGGGATGACAATGATCAGAATCTCTGTCCCGTTCCGCCGGTGTGCTGTCGCATTCGCATCGGCACGCCAGAAACTGCAGAGTTTTTTTTGTGCAGTTTCTGGCATAGGTAATAGTTTGGCGACAGGAAGACGACGTGCCTTCGGACTGCTCTTCATCCTGTGCGTCGCCGTTTTTTCACAGGGTTGTGCAAAACCTTACGGCACGCTTGTTCGTCACTATAGAGAGACGCCGGTCTGCTGTAATACCATGGCGGACCTGCCGGTCGAGCCTCTTCTGGCAGGCGAAAAAAAGAGCTTTGAATTAGGCGCCAATTCACCTTTGTACCGTTTTGATACGGGCAAGAGTTTATTTCGGGTATTTGCCCTTCCTGAGGGGCCTTACCCTTACAGGGTTACCGTCAGCAGTTACCTCGTCGGCGACTACCTCAAGTCATCCTATATTTTTTCCCCCCAGCTTATTACCCTTGACAAAGACCGCAGGGTTGTCCGTTCTACCGGACCAGGGTCGTTCAGTGTAGCTCATGCTGATTTCCTGGAATCTCTGCAGACTGCAGGCGGATTCCGCAACAAAATCGAAGGAGGCCTCACCTTTACCGGCACGAACTTTGATGAACGTTACCTTGTTGTTCTGACGACTGATGAGCTTCTCCGCGGTAAAACGGCATTCCCAAGCAAGGAGGTGCCGATGCTGATTCTTGGCAGCAGCGGAGGGTTCACTGCAAAATCGAGTGAACAGCAGGTCCCCCATGCACCGGGCGGAATGGTCAGTATTTCCTGGTCTTCCCTGTCCACAGGAAAGTCTGCGCCTGGGGCCGGGAACGCCGAAACCGTCATTTCAGTTCCTGGTGCGGTTTCCGGGAGTGAGCAGATCGCGGTGACAACGCCTGGAGTTGTCGGGTCAAGTGAAAAAACACCGGCCCCCGTTCATCCTGAGCAGGTAACCGTGCGGCTTGCCAGCGGCAGGACGATCGGCAGCCTAGACCTCGGGAAAACGACAATGGACGAAGCCCGGCGCCTTTTCCAAGATAATGGGGCTGGTCTGGGGTCGGTGCGAAAGAACAGTACAACGTTTACCATAGGCGCAACCTCTTTGGCTCCGACGCAACTCTATACTCCTCCAGGAACTCATCACCAGCTCTTCTTCGATGACAACGGGGTCCTGGTGCTGTTCGCTGACGGGTCCGCTGCCGAACCTTCTTCCTCGAGCAGCGATTTTCGGCAGCGTTACTCCGGGGTCAGAGAAACTGGTCGCATAGCGGGCTCATATGAACTCCAGGCTGACCTCGCCCCCTGTGTAACGTTGATTGCAGTATTCCGCACTGTAAGCGATACTCTCGACTCTGCCCTGTTTGGTTACACCTGTCCGACCAGGTAGGGAGAAGGGAGCTCACATGGCAGTCCGCTCCTGTACCCGGAGCAGCCCGCTGTCCTGGACCGACGATTTTGCCAGCCTCTGGAAGGTCCTGCAGCGGTGATACAGGAAAACATTGCACTGAAATTATCGGGAGTGGTGTGAACTTTCTGGTCCATCTCTATCTTTCCGGAAATGACCCGGAGATACTGGTAGGCAATTTCATGGGCGATTTCGTGAAGGGAAGGGTGGATGAAGGATTTTCGCATCCTCTCCGGGACGGAATCGTGCTGCACCGGCGGATCGATACCTTTGCGCAGCATCACCCGCTGTTCCGACAGAGCCGGCAGCGGCTTGCGCCCTGTTACGGACTCTATCGCGGCGTGATGGTGGATCTTTTTTTCGATCATTTCCTTGTCGTGGAATGGGACGCATGGTCTACTGAACCTTTGGACTCCTGGCTGGTCCGGATACGTGCGATAGTTGATGACCATCATTCCCTATTACCGGAAAAGTTGCAGGGACTCGTGCCGGTTATCTTCGAGGAGCTTCTCCCTTCGTACCGTGAGGTGGAGGGGATAGGACGGGCACTCGAGAGGATGTCGCGGCGGGTGCCGCGCTCCAATCCCCTGGCCGGCGGTGAAAGGGAACTTGCAGTTCACTATGCCGGTCTGCGGGATGATTTCCGGTGTTTCCTCCCTGCGGCCTCTGAATTTGTTGCGGAGTATCTCGCTGCGTACTTCCGGTAACGTAAAGCCTTGGGGCAGTCTTAATTTTCTCGTGATGGATACTGCTCATTTATCTTGAATTGCAGGCGCAAAGGAATATGTTCTTGAGTCGTCAGGCTGTTTTGAGTATACTAACACGATTTTATCCGAAATGAACGAGCAGGAGGAGCTTAACGTGATAGATTTTCTTGGCGACTGGAAAAGGACCCATGTGTGCGGCGCATTGTCCGCTGACGATATCGGGAAGGAGGTTGTCCTCATGGGGTGGGTCATGCGGCGCCGCGACCATGGCAATCTCATATTTATCGATCTCCGTGACCGCGAGGGGCTTGCCCAGATCGTTTTTGACCCGGATAATTGTCCGGACGCCCATATGAAGGCTGAAGGGGCAAGAAACGAATATGTCCTGGCGATTAAGGGTAAAGTTATTCCCCGGCCCGAAGGGACCGTCAATCCGAACCTGAAGACCGGTCAAGTCGAAGTTGTCGTTTCCGAATGCAAACTGCTCAACCGCTCGAAGCCTCTGCCGTTCACCCTCGATGGATATGTTGAAGTGGCCGAGAATCTCCGTCTCAAGCACCGCTACCTCGACCTTCGGCGATCAGTGCTGCAGAACAACATGATCCTTCGTTCGAAAGTCAACCAGGTGACCCGGAAATATCTGACCGAACATGATTTTCTTGAAATCGAAACTCCTTTCCTTACAAAGTCCACCCCGGAAGGTGCGCGCGATTTTCTTGTCCCGTCCCGGATCAACCAGGGGTCCTTCTATGCACTGCCCCAATCCCCCCAGCTTTTCAAGCAGATTTTGATGGTTTCCGGATTCGACCGCTATTTCCAGGTGGTCCGCTGTTTCCGTGACGAAGACCTGCGGGCTGACCGCCAGCCTGAATTCACCCAGATCGACTGCGAGATGTCGTTCATCGATCGTGAAGACATCATAACCGTCATGGAAGGACTGATCGCCACCATATTCATGGAGGCAAATGGGGTGGATGTTCCGCTTCCCGTTCCCCGGATGACTTACGCAGAAGCGATTCGCCGCTTTGGGGTGGATAATCCAGATCTCCGGTTCGGGCTGGAACTGGTAGAACTGTCCGACATCGTTAAAAATGCGGGATTCAAGGTTTTTGCCGACGTAGTAGCGGGCGGCGGAATAGTCAAGGGGCTCAATGCCAAGAACTGCGCCGGCATGTCCCGCAAAGAGATTGATGACCTTACCGAATTTGCCAGGATCTACGGTGCCAAAGGGCTTGCCTATGTAAAGGTGACGGCTGAGGGGTGGCAGTCTCCTATCGCCAAGTTTTTCACTCCCGAGGAAATTGCGGCAATGGATCAGGCCTTCACAGCCGAGGCAGGGGACCTTCTCCTGTTTGTTGCAGACACGCCCAAGATCGTTAACGACTCTCTGGGAAAACTGCGCAATCATCTGGCAAAGTTACTTGGACTGCTCGACAAGGACGTCTATAATTTTGTCTGGATTACCGATTTTCCCCTTCTGGAATGGGACGAGGAGGAAAAGAGGTGGGCGGCGGTGCATCATCCGTTCACTGCACCCATGGATGAGGACCTTGAGTACGTGGAGAGCGATCCCGGCCGGTGCCGCGCCAAGGCCTACGACCTGGTACTCAACGGTAACGAGATTGGCGGCGGCAGCATCAGGATACACCAGGAAAAAGTCCAGTCTCTCATGTTTAAGATGCTGGGACTTGCGGAGGAAGATGCCAGGAATAAATTTGGTTTTCTCCTGGATGCGCTTGAGTACGGGACTCCTCCCCACGGCGGGATTGCCTTCGGTATGGATCGTCTGGTAATGCTGTTGACCGGCAGTGAATCGATCCGTGACGTAATTGCCTTCCCCAAGACCCAGAAAGGGTTCTGTCTGATGTCCGAGGCGCCTTCGCGGGTTGATGACAAGCAGCTCAGAGAACTCGGCGTAAAGCTGGCCGTTAAGTAGTGTCCATCCGGAAACTCCGGACGTGACACTATTGGTTTTCAATCTGCATAGAGGAAATGATGCCCCGAAAATTGACGGTTATTGCTTGTGCTCTTATGGTTGCCGTATCGGGTTGTGCACACATCGTCCCCCAGTGGCGGGATGAAGCTAAATCCTCAATAATCGGGGTGTATGTAAAAGGTGCCCAAAAGGAGTTCCCTGCCGAATATGATAATGCTCTGGATATCTTTAAAAAGGGCGAAGAGCTTTTAAAAGAGGATGAAGTCGAAGATGCGGATAATTACTACCACTTTGCCTGGACAAAGGTTAAACTGCTTGAGAAAGAGCTCTCTGAACTGAAAACACGCCGCGCTGAAGAGGCCCGGCTCAGGGCGGAAGCCGAGCAAAGGGAAGCTGAGAGATTGCAGGACCTCAGGGAACTGGAGCGCAAAGTTGCACCGGAAAAGGATGAACTTGAGACAAAGAAAGCGCCTGATAAATCCAGACTTGCAAAGGAAAGGCAACTTACGACCAGTCACACCGTCAAGCGGGGTGAAACCCTGCCTCAGATTGCCGCCCAGGCTGACATCTATAATGATTATAAATTATGGCCGCTCCTCTATCGTGCCAACCGTGACCAGATTCGCGACCCGAAACATATCTGGCCCGGTCAACTCCTCCGGATACCGAGGAATCTGAGTCGGGAAGAAATCGCCGAAGCACGGCGCTATGCCCAGGAAAAACCGATTCATTGACGTTGCTCTCTCCTCAGAACTTACCCATCTGTTTGTCACTTCATGCTACATGAAAATTCACACATTTTAACTTGACACCTAAAAACGATTTGTATACTGTATACAAATTCCGTCGATCACTTCACTTCTCTTTATCTGAAATGAATTATTTGATTTTTTTTCATTGTGCCTAAATTAGATTGGCGCCTGACAGCATTTTCGGTACGGTGTGACGCAATATTGTAAAGAGACTATGGCTTACACGTACGTGAAAGGTCCTGCAGGGGAAAAGGTCACGACAGGGAACGGATGGCAAACTTCTGGTGCCCTTTCATCAAGCCTCTGGCGATACCGGTATAAAAACTAAGGAGAGAATATGACAACACAAAAGATTATTTGGTCAAAAATCGATGAAGCACCGGCACTGGCAACCTACTCATTGCTCCCCATCGTTAACGCCTTCACAAAGGCGGCCGGCGTTGTTGTGGAAACAAGGGATATCTCTGTTGCAGGAAGAATAATCGCAAATTTTCCTGAAAACCTGACAGAGAGTCAGAAGATGCCTGATTACTTGGCCGAACTGGGTGAGCTTACACAGAAACCTGAGGCCAATATAATCAAGCTGCCCAATGTTAGTGCTTCAATCCCGCAGTTGAAGGCCGCTATCAAGGAATTGCAGGAAAAGGGTTACAATATCCCGGATTATCCCGAGGAGCCGAAAACCGACGCTGAAAAGGCGCTTCATGCGAGATATGCCAAGTGTCTGGGAAGTGCAGTAAACCCTGTTTTGAGAGAAGGAAACTCTGATAGAAGGTCGGCAGATGCAGTAAAGCAGTATGCAAGAAAACATCCGGTCAAAATGGGTGCTTGGAGCCCGGATTCAAAGACCCATGTTGCGCATATGGATGCTGGTGATTTTTACCACAGTGAGAAGTCTACCACGATTAAAAAGGCTGGAAATGTAAGGATCGAGTTTGTTGATCAGGCCGGAAAAGTAACGGTTATGAAAGAGAAGTTGCCCCTTCAGGAAGGCGAAGTGCTTGACGGGGCGTTTATGAGCTGTCGCGCTCTGCGCAAATTCATTGGAGAGCAGATAGAAGACGCCAAGAAAAAGGGTGTGTTGTTCTCCGTGCATCTTAAAGCCACCATGATGAAGATATCCGATCCGATCATGTTCGGTCATTTTGTTTCCGTTTTCTATAAAGACGTTTTCGAAAAGCATGCAGCTACGTTTAAAGGACTCGGTATCAATCCGGATCTTGGCATGGGCGACCTTTACGTAAAAATCAAGAAACTGCCGGAAGCCAAGCAAGCTGAGATTGAGGCGGATATTCAGGAAGTTTATAAGAAAAGACCTGCGCTTGCAATGGTGGATTCAGATAAAGGCATCACCAATCTGCATGCAAGTAATGACATCATTATCGATGCATCCATGCCGGTCGTTATCCGTGACTCGGGAGGGATGTGGGGTACGGACGGAAAACTTCACGATGTAAAGTGCGTGATACCTGACACGTGCTATTCGGAATGGTATCAGGAGTGCATTGATTTTTGTAAGAAAAACGGCCAATTTGATCCTACGACTATGGGTTGCGTGTCAAACGTTGGTCTGATGGCACAAAAAGCAGAGGAATACGGATCTCACGACAAGACGTTCAAGGTTCCTGCCAATGGAACGATGCGTGTTGTTGATGCTTCGGGAGAGGTTCTGTTCCAGCACGTTGTGGAAGAGGGCGATATCTGGCGCGGATGTCAGGCAAAGGATCTGCCGATTCGGGATTGGGTAAAATTGGCGGTAAACAGAGCACGGGCAACCGGTGCACCGGCTGTTTTCTGGCTGGACAAAAACAGGGCCCACGATGCCCAGATGATTGAAAAAGTGAATCTCTACCTGAAAGATCACGATACGAGTGGTTTGGATATACGTATCATGTCTCCTGTTGAAGCTATGCGTTTTGCGCTTCAAAGAGCAAAAGATGGTAAAGATACGATTACTGTAACCGGAAATGCATTGAGAGATTATCTGACAGATCTGTTCCCGATTCTTGAATTGGGCACCAGCTCAAAAATGTTATCTATCGTGCCGCTTCTGGCTGGTGGCGGACTTTTCGAGACAGGAGCAGGAGGTTCGGCGCCCAAGCATGTTCAACAGTTTGTAAAGGAAGGATACCTGCGATGGGATTCACTTGGCGAGTTCCTGGCGCTGGCGGAATCATTGAGGCATCTGTCCAGCACCTTCAAGAATGAAAAAGCTCAACTTCTGGCGGATACGCTCGATCAGGCAAACGCCAAGTTCCTCGATAACAACAGGAACCCGGCGCGTAAAGTTGGTCAGATAGATAATAGAGGCAGCCATTTTTACCTTGCAATGTACTGGGCTGAAGCAATAGCCGGACAGACCAAAGACAAGGATCTGCAAGCACGTTTTGCCAAAGTTGCCAAGCAGCTTGAAGAAAATGAGGCAAAGATTAATGAAGAGCTGATTGGAGCCCAAGGCAAGCCTCAAGATATAGGCGGATATTATCAACCGGATTCGATTAAGACGGGAAAAGCAATGCGTCCCAGCGCAACCTTGAATGCCATAGTGGATGCTATCGCATAAGGGCATAGAAAATACTATAAAACTATTAACAGGAGGAGAAACCATGGCAAGGAAGAAGATTTCGTTAATCGGTGGTGGACAGATTGGTGGCGTTTTGGCTCAGCTTTGTGCGCTCCGTGAACTGGGTGACGTTGTTCTGTTCGATATCGTCGAAGGGTTGCCGCAGGGTAAATGCCTCGATATCGCCGAAGCTGCTCCTGTCGACGGCTTTGACGTCAAGCTGACCGGTACCAATGATTATAAAGACATCGAAGGGTCTGACGTGGTCATCGTCACCGCAGGTCTTCCCCGTAAGCCCGGCATGAGCCGCGACGACCTGATTGAAGTCAACTCCAAGATCATGACTTCTGTTGCCGAGGGGATCAAGCAGTATGCTCCCAAAGCTTTCGTCATCGTCATCTCCAACCCGCTCGACGCAATGGTTACCCTCTGCCAGAAGATCACCGGTTTCCCCTATAATCGCGTCATCGGTCAGGCCGGCGTTCTTGATTCGGCCCGTTTCGAAGCGTTCATTGCCTGGGAGCTAGGCGTGTCGGTTAAAGATGTTACCGCCATGACCCTCGGCGGTCACGGCGACGACATGGTGCCGTTGGTCCGCTATGCCAGCGTTAAGGGTATTCCGGTCATGGAAATCCTTGAGAACAAGTACAAAAGCAAGGAAAAAGCCAAAGAAGTTATGGAAGCCATGGTCAAGCGCACCCGTGGCGCAGGCGGCGAAGTTGTTGCCCTTCTCAAGACCGGGTCTGCCTTCTACTCTCCGGCTTCTTCCGCCATCGCTATGGCTGAAGCGATTCTCAAAGACTCGAAACGCGTTCTGCCGACCTGTGCATACCTGAACGGTGAATTCGGCGTGAAGGGATATTATGTCGGTGTACCCTGCGTACTTGGTTCCAATGGTATTGAGCAGATCATCGAGTTCAAGCTCGACGCCGAAGAGCAGGCGATGATGGACAAGTCTGTTGCCGCGGTCAAGGGCCTCGTCGACACTATGAAGTAGTGAAGTAACCTCAAGCGAGGGTTTCTCAGGACAAAAGAAGGGCACACGCCCTTCTTTTGTCTTATGGGCAATTCCGATTATTAAGATAAATACATCCTTGTTTTTCCGCATTATCCGTGCTATGTTCATACGGTTTGTCGGCCATTTTGGCATTAAATCAGATAAGGAGCGAAAGTAGATGGAAAAGAAGCTTCCAACAATCGAAATCATCGAGAAGTATTGCAAGGGTTGTCACATTTGCGTCGAATTCTGCCCGACCAAGGTTCTGGAAATGCAGGGGTTCGTCGCAGCAGTCAAGAACCTGGAGGCCTGCATCAAGTGCATGCAGTGCGAACTCAGGTGCCCGGATTTCGCAATCAAGGTAACGCCTTAATAATTAACCAGGAGGTATTGAAAAGTGGCAAAAAAAGTTGCATTCATGCAGGGCAATGAAGCAGGAGCCCACGGTGCGCTCTATGCCGGCTGCAAGTTTTTCGCCGGTTACCCTATCACCCCTTCTACCGAGGTCGCTGAGGTCATGTCTGCTGAGCTCCCGAAAATCGGTGGTAAATTTATTCAGATGGAAGATGAAATCGGCGCCATGGCCGCTCTTATAGGTGCTTCGCTGACGGGTGCGAAAGTACTTACTTCAACCTCGGGCCCCGGTCTTTCCCTGAAGCAGGAAAACATCGGCTATGCCTGCATTACCGAGGTCCCCTGCGTTATATTTAACGTTATGCGCGGCGGCCCCTCTACCGGTATGCCGACCGGACCCTCCCAGTCAGACGTTATGTGCGCCAAATGGGGAACGCACGGTGACCATCCCGCCATCTGCCTGGTTCCGGCATCCGTGCAGGAAATTTACGAAGAAACGGTACGTGCCTTTAATCTGGCGGAGAAATACCGGACACCGGTAATGATCATGCCGGACGAAATAGTCGCCCACATGCGGGAAAGAATTGTTTTCCCCGAGCCGGGCGAGTTGGAAGTCATCGACCGCACTGCTCCCAGCGTCCCCCCCGAGCAGTATAAACCGTATGATACTTCTTTCGGCGACGTACCGCCGCTGGCTGCCTTCGGTTCCAATTATCGCTTCCACGTGACCGGCCTTAACAAGATGCAGGACGGTTTCCCGACTACCAAGGCCAGTATCGTCCAGGCTGAGGAAGAGCGCCAGGTGCGTAAAGTTGAAGCAAATGCCGATGATATCATTAAATTCGAAGAATACTTGATGGATGATGCCGAGGTTGTAGTGGTGGCGTTCGGTTCCACCTCCCGTTCGGCCCGTTATGCCGTAAACCAGGCACGCAAGCAGGGGATCAAGGCGGGCCTGTTCAGGCTGATCACATTCTGGCCTTTCCCGGAAAAGCAGTTGCTGGCGCTTTCCAAGAAGGTGAAGGCTTTTATCACACCGGAAATGAATCTCGGCATGTGCACGGGTGTGGTGAAAGGTTGTGTTGAAGGAAATGCGCCTGTACTCGGGATCTTCCGTGTAGACGGTGAGCCGATCAATCCGGATCAGATCCTCGACAAGATCAAGGAGGTTAAGTAAGATGGCTTTCGATTACGATAAATATATACGTCCTGGTAAACTGCCGCATATCTGGTGTCCCGGCTGCGGGCACGGCATCGTCATGAAGGGGCTTATCAGGGCCATCGACACCCTTGGCCTGGAGAAGAACAATACGGCGATCGTTTCCGGCATAGGCTGCGCCTCCAGGCTCCCCGGCTATATCGACTGCTGCACGCTGCATACTGCCCATGGGCGCGCTGCTGCGTTTGCTACCGGCGTCAAAATGGCCAAGCCCGAGATGAACGTGATTCTCGTTGGTGGTGATGGTGACGGCACGGCGATCGGCGGCAACCATTTCATCCATGCCTGCCGCAGAAACATCGACATGACCTACATTATCATGAATAATAAGATCTACGGGATGACCGGCGGTCAGTTTTCTCCCGCCACCCCGACTGGCGCCAAGGCATCCACCACCCCATACGGCAATCCCGATCCTCCTTTCGATATCGCCAAGCTGGCGATCGGCGCTGGAGCAACTTTTGTGGCTCGCGGTACCGCCTATCATGCCAACCAGATTGACAAGCTGATCGTCGAAGCGATCCAGCACAAAGGTTTTTCTGTTGTCGAGATTCTTGACGACTGTCCTACCACGTATGGTCGCCGCAACAAGTTCAAATCGGTGATTGAGATGATGAACCATCTCAAGGAAACTGCCGTGCCCGTCAAGGCCGCGGAGAAGATGTCTCCCGAACAGTTACAGGGCAAGGTACTTACCGGTGTTCTCTACAAGGAAGAAAAACCGGAATATACGGCCGAATACGCTAAAGTCATCGAGCGCGCCAAGGGCGCCAAGTAATCAATAAGCAAAAGGAGAATGACAGATGTCTGGAAGATACGAACTGAGATTTTCCGGGGCTGGCGGACAGGGTCTGATCCTGGCCGGTGTTATCATGGCCGAGGCCGCCTCGATCTATGACGGCAAGCAGGCCGTACAGTCCCAGAGCTACGGCCCTGAAGCGCGTGGCGGGGCTTCCAAGTCGGAAGTGATAATTTCCGATGGCCCTATTGATTACCCAAAGGCTACCGTGGTTGATGCTCTTCTTGCATTGACCCAGGAAGCTTGCGACAAGTATTCCCATGACCTGAAGGAGGGAGGCATTCTTCTGATCGACTCAGATCTGGTAAAGAATGAGCCGAAGGGAAATTTCAAGGTAACCAAGTTTGGCATCACCAATACCGCAAAAAATGAAGTAGGTCGTGAAATCGTTACCAATATAGTTGCCCTCGGCGCCATGGTTGCCCTGTCCGGGGCGGTAACCAGGGAAAGCGCCGAGAAAGCTGTTCTTGCCCGTGTTCCCGAGGCCTTCCTCGAGCTGAACAAGAAAGCCTTCAACTTGGGATACGAAAAAGCACTATCAGCCAGTAAGTAATCTGGTTTCCCCATGACGCATGAAAGACCCGGTGATTTCCTCATCGGGTCTTTTTTATTGTCAGAAATCGATTGATTTATGGTCCGGGCACGGTTAAGATTTAGTCAATTCGGCATCGGGAGGCGCATTGCAGGAAATTCTGATAAAATATCTTGAGGTTCATGGGTACTGGGTTCTCTTCCTCTGGACCTTTCTCGAGGGAGAGGCGGGGCTAATCCTGGCGGGATTTCTTGCATTCCAGGGGTATTTAAACATCTGGGGGGTGATCCTGATATCCTTTGCAGGCGCTTTTTGCGGTGACCAATTTTATTTCTACCTGGGGCGCTGGCAGGGGAGTTTCCTGCTAAAGCTCTTTAACACCATGGCCCGCAAGTTCCGCAAGGCCCTGAAACTGATAGAAAAGTACGGTGCGTTTGTCGCATTCATTTCCCGCTATACCTATGGCTTACGGATTGTTCTTCCCATTATCCTGGGGATGACCTCTTTCTCGTCGTTTAAATTCTGTTGGCTCAATGTTCTGAGCGCTCTGGTCTGGTCGATAATCTTTTCCTCAGCAGGCTACCTGTTCGGTAAGACTGCTTCTCTTTTCATTGAGGATGTGAGCCGCTACGAAAAATATTTGCTGTTAATCCTGATTTTTCTCATGAGTTGCATGGGGCTGGCCCACTTCCTTCATGCCCGATGGCGGCGCAGGCTGGCCAGGAGACGCTTAAAGAGAATGCAGGGAAATTGTGCGGGGAGAGGATGAACAGTTTGGAGCATAAGCAGAGGATTGCCATCGTTCTGGTCGAGCCACAAAATCCCGGCAATATAGGAATGGCTTGCCGTGCCATGAAAAATATGGGTCTTGGTGATTTGCGCCTGGTTAATCCCTGTGATTTTAACCATCCCGAGGCGCATAAATTCGCTGTTTCCGCACGGGATGTCCTGGAAAGCGCCACAATCTATTCTTCACTCCCGGAAGCACTGGCTGATGCGCCGCTCTCTATCGGTGCAACACGGAGGCATGGGAAATACCGTCCCGAGATATTCTCACCTGAACAGGTTGCCCATAAAATTCTCCCGGAACTCGCACAGTACCGGGCTGCACTCGTCTTCGGCAGGGAGGACAACGGCCTCACCACCGATGAGTTGTCTCTCTGCCGCTGGCATGCCACGATACCTTCTGCTTCCGCGTACGGCTCTCTGAATCTTGCCCAATCAGTGCTTATTTTCTGTTACGAAATTTTCAAAGGTGGCGCAGAGGTTCATGCTGCGCGTAGGAGAGAGATCGCTGGTGTGGAAGAGTCGGAAGAATTGTTCAAACATCTGGAATGTACCCTTCTCCGCGTCGGTTATTTGAATCCGCAGAACCCGGCCCATATCATGCGCACTTTTCGGCGCTTGTTTGCAAGAGCGGAACTGGACAGCCGCGAAGTTGCCATTCTGCGCGGGATGATGTCACAGATAGACTGGGCGACTGGTAATTTCTCCGGGAGAAAAACTCCGTGAACATTACTCACATCGGACTGCTGGCCGGGGCGATAACCACTGCCGCTGCCATTCCCCAGGTGGTAAGGACATACCGGACCAAACATGCCCGGGATATTTCCATCTGGCAGCCCATACTGCTCAATATAGGCATGTCGCTCTGGCTGGTATACGGCATCGCACTGAGGGACGTACCCCTTATCTATGCGAACTCAATCTCTCTTGTGTGCTATACTTCGTTGATCATAATGAAGATTCTCTATCGTTAAGGAGTTGTAAATGAATACTATGGTTTGTTTGCAGATCCTAAGATGACAAACGATCTGAAACTGATAATATTTAAAGGAAACGACATCAAGGAGGAGTTATGAAGAGATTTGCTCTGTGTGCATGTGCGGTAATCTTGCTGGCCAGCCTTTCCGGCTGCGGATACAACATCATGCAGGCCAACGAGGAAGCGGTGACTGCAGCATGGGGCGACGTGGAGGCATCCTACCAGCGCCGCACCGATCTGATACCCAATCTGGTAGAAGTCGTCAAGGGTTATGCCAAGCATGAAGCCGATACCCTGAAGGCCGTTACCGAGGCCAGGGCGAAGGTAGGGTCCATGCAAATGACCAAGCAGCTGGCAAACGATCCTCAGGCTTTTGCCAAGTTTCAGCAGGCCCAGGGCGAACTCTCCGGCGCCCTTTCCCGGCTCATGGTGGTGGTCGAGCGTTACCCCGATCTCAAGGCCAACCAGAACTTCCGCGACCTCCAGAACCAGCTCGAAGGTACCGAAAATCGGATCAACGTCGCCCGGGTCCGCTATAACAAAGCTGTCCAGGTATTCAATACCAGCATCAGGACGTTTCCCAACTCGCTGACCAATTCGCTTATCCTGCACTTGGCCCGCAAGGAGCCGTTCAAGGCTGAGGAAGGGGCGAAAGTGGCGCCCAAGGTCAAATTCTAGCTGGTTTCCGTCAGGAAAGGGCGCTTTTCCGCTCTGGCGGTGTCAATCTGCGGGCTTGCTTGTGCGGCGTACCGATGTACGCCTCCGCGCAATCCCTTGATTTCCTTGCCGGGACGAAAAATCACCGCTTTCCAAATCGGAAACCAGTAGTTTCTCATTCGGAGTTTCCGTATGGAAACTAGCTGGGAACGCCACTTTTCCGTAATTCCTCGACTGCCTTGAACTTGCAAAAAATTGACGTTCCCTGGGTTTGACAATTAACCAATATCCGGGATTGCAATGAGACTTTTAGGAATCCTCTTATTTTATCTTTCTCTTTCTTCTTCATTGCTGGCTCTCGAGGTGCCGCAACTTACAGGGCACGTCAACGACTACGCGGGGATGCTGTCGCCCCAGATGCGCCAGGAACTGGAGGCCCGCCTCACGGCCTTCGAGCGAAGCGACTCGACCCAGATTGTCGTTTTGACCATTCCGGCCCTCGCCGGCGAGACCCTGGAAGAATTCTCCATCAAGGTGGCTGAAGCGTGGCGTGTCGGGCAAAAAGGGGTAGACAACGGCGCCATCCTCCTTGTTGCGAAACAGGAACGAAAGATCAGGATCGAAGTGGGACGCGGTTTGGAAGGGAAACTGACCGACCTTGTTTCCGGGCGGATTATCCGCGGCGATATCTCTCCCCGCTTCAAAGCCGGGGACTTTGGCGGCGGCATTGCTGCAGGGGTAACCGCAATCATGGCTGTTGTTAAAGGGGAATATAAAGCCCAGCCGCGTGATCTCACCCAAAAAAGAAAAAGCGCTCCGCCGATCTTCACCCTCGTCATCTTTCTCCTGGTGGCTTGTGTTTTTCTCGGCAGCATGTCGCGGCCTCTCGGCGGTCTGGCCGGAGCCGTCGGCCTGCCGATTATAGCTTTTCTGACTTTCCCTGGGCTTGCCCTTATGGTGATGATCGGGCTGGCTGTTGGAGGTTTTGGCGTCGGACTGTTGCTTGCTTTCCTCTTTGGCAGCGGAGGAGGGAGAGGAGGGGGAGGCTTTTTCGGCGGCCCGTTCATTGGTGGCGGCTTCGGAGGAGGTTTCGGCGGCGGGGGCGGGGGCGGCTCGGGGGGCGGTTTTTCCGGAGGCGGCGGCGATTTTGGCGGTGGTGGAGCTTCAGGAGACTGGTGAAAAGGACAGGTTAAGCTTAAGGTAAAAGTTGAGGTAATTAATGAAAGTGCCTAATGCTAATGGTTATTTTAACGAAGATGAAAAAGAAAAAATCCGTAGGGCAGTGGAGACTGCCGAGGCCGGGACTTCAGGCGAAATTGCCACGATGATTGTGGATCATAGTAACAGGTACCCTGAAGCTGAGGTACTCGGAGGCATTCTTGTTGCCGGCCTTGCAGCGCTGGTTATCTCGGTTGCAGCCCATTATGTCACCATTCTGTCTCATATCCCGCTGGATATGACCATCTGGTCATACATTCCGCTGGTATTCCTTTTTTATTTCCCTGCCCGTTCCCTGTTTATACGGTTTCCACACTTCAAGCTCCCTTTCATTGACACAAGGAGGCTGATGCATGCGGTACGAGAGAGGGCGGTCCGCGCTTTTTTCGAAAAAAGACTCTATAAGACCAAGGATGAAAACGGCATCTTGATTTTTATCTCGCTCTTGGAGCGGAAAGTGTGGATTCTCGATGATCGGGGCATTGATCGCAAGATCCCCTTTGAGACATGGCTGGCCCTGGCCCGGGAGATTTCCGGAGGCATCAGGGGAGGGCGCGCCTGTGAGTCCCTCTGCAGGGTGATTGAACAGTGCGGGAAGCTGTTGGCGGAACACTTTCCGAAAAGGCCGGACGATACGAACGAACTAACC
>JBGPCQ010000023.1:0-24906 GCA_041481895.1 Geobacteraceae bacterium
CTCAACTGGAGCATGAAAAAAGGGCAGAAGATGGCCGGCGCCCTCCTCTATGCCCCGCTTCCGGAGAATGTAGCAAAGATGGTGGAAAAGACCATCAAGGCCATCAAGTACTGATTGGAATGAAATGAATCATGCCTGGACAGGTTTGCCCCCCTTTCCTGTCCAGGCTATTTTTCTGAACGGATAACTTTTACAAACGGGTTACCACGAGGTTACAGTTTAGCTTTGTCAGTAGATCAGCAGCAGTCGTTCGAGGAGTGGTCGGTGCCGCGAGAAGCAGAAACCGTCAAATGGAATATCGAGAAGAGGCTCTCCGGCGACTTTGTTTTCAAAGGCTTCACGGTCCTGTTCGCCTTCTCCATCGTTGCCATACTCCTCTTGATGGTAGTAGAAATGACCAGGGAAAGCATCCCCAGCATGGGTAAATTCGGGTGGGGATTCATCTCGGGCCGGGACTGGGATGCGGTCCAGGGTTCATTCGGCGCACTGCCGTACATCTGGGGCTCGGTAGTCTCCTCCATCCTGGCTTTGCTCCTGGCCACGCCCCTGAGCGTCGGGGCCGCCCTGTTCATTACCGAAGTGGCGCCGAAAAAGTTAGGCGGCGCAGTCGCCTCCCTCATCGAGCTGCTTGCCGCGATACCGAGCGTTATCTATGGCCTCTGGGGCGTGCTCGTCATGGCCCCCTGGCTGCAGAAAACCGTCGAACCGTTCCTGAGCGAGCGTCTCGGCTTTATCCCCTTCTTCCAGGGCGCCCCGTACGGGGTGAGCATGCTCGCCGCGATCTTCATCCTGATGATCATGGTCATACCGATCATTACCTCGATTTCCAAGGAAGTGCTCCTGACCGTCCCCCTGAGCCAGAAAGAGGCTGCTATCGCCATGGGCGCCACCCGCTGGGAGATGATCCGTATAGCGGTCCTCCCCTACGGCAAGTCGGGCATTCTCGGAGCGGTCATCCTTGGCTTGGGCCGCGCGGTTGGCGAAACCATGGCGGTCACCATGGTGATCGGAAATACGCCGCAGATTTCATTGTCGCTCCTGGCCCCGGCCTATACCATGCCGAGCGTCATCGCCAACGAATTTGCCGAAACCACCTCCAAACTCCACGCTTCAGCTCTTATGGAGATCGGGCTTATCCTGCTCGTCGTCACCTTGATCATCAACGTCCTGGCGCGACTTTTGTTGTGGAGCGTTACCCGCGGCGAAAAAGGAGGGATCAGGCTATGACGGGTCTGGCCTGGCGCAAGGCGAAGAACGGGATCATGACACTGATGATGGCGGGGTTCACCCTGGCGCTGCTCATTCCCCTCGTGCTCATTTTCGTGCATATCGTCAGGATGGGGTTCAGTTCCATCAGTTTCGACTTTTTCACCCAGATCCCGAAGCCGACCGGTGAAGCGGGCGGGGGAATGGCCAACGGCATCTTCGGCTCCGCCATTCTCATTGCCCTGGCCGGGGCGCTCGGCATCCCGGTCGGTGTCTTCGGCGCCATCTACCTGTCGGAATACGGGGGGAACAGGATAGCCAACTTCATCCGCTTCGCGGCAGATGTCCTCTCCGGCATTCCCTCCATTATTACCGGGATGGTCGCCTACACCCTGCTGGTAGTCCCGTTCAAGGGGTTCTCGGCCCTGGCGGGGGCATGCGCACTCTCACTCATCATGATTCCCATAGTCCTCCGGACTACCGAAGAGCAGTTGAAACTGGTGCCCACGTCTTTGCGGGAGGCGGCCCTGGCCCTGGGGGTTCCCCTCTGGCGCACGACGCTCAAAGTAACCCTGCGCAGCGCCATGAAGGGGGTAATGACCGGCATTCTTCTGGCCGTTGCCCGCATCGCCGGTGAAACCGCGCCGCTCCTCTTCACGGCCCTCGGCAACCAGTTCTGGAGCAGAAAACTTACCGAACCGATGGCGGCCATGCCGCTCCAGATCTTCAATTTTGCCATTTCACCGTACGAGGATTGGCACCGTCTGGCCTGGGCCGGGGCGCTCGTCCTGGTAACGCTCATGTTTGCATTAAGCCTCACGGCGCGGTATTTCGGCAGAGAGAAACGATACAACCCGTAGGGGCGATCCTCGTGATCGCCCGAAGAAAGGGCGAATACAAGATTTGCCCCTACAGAATCATCCCGAGGCACTCATGGATACAAAAGTTAAACTCGACAAACTGAACGTATATTTCGGCCAGAACCATGCAGTCAAAGCGGTCACCATGGATTTCCGCGCCAACAGCGTCACCGCGATCATCGGGCCGTCCGGGTGCGGCAAGTCGACCGTGCTCCGCTCCATCAACCGGATGCACGATCTCACCCCCGGAGCGCGCGTCACCGGCAGTGTCGTCTTCGACGAGATGGATATCTATGACCGGGGTATTGATCCGGTCTTGATCCGCCGCAAAATCGGCATGGTCTTCCAGAAGCCGAACCCCTTTCCGGCCATGTCCATTTATGATAATGTGATCGCCGGATACCGGCTGAACGGCAGGATCGCCAGGAGCGAGGCCGACGAGATCGTCGAATCGAGCCTTCAACGGGTGGCGCTCTGGGACGAGGTGAAGGACCGCTTGCGCGCGAACTCCATGGAGTTGTCGGGGGGGCAGCAGCAGCGGCTCTGTATCGCCAGGACCATCGCGGTCAAACCTGAAGTGATCCTGATGGACGAGCCGGCGTCGGCCCTCGACCCCATTTCGACCCTCAAAATCGAGGAATTGATCGAAGAGCTGAAGGAAAAATATACCATCATCATCGTTACCCACAACATGCAGCAGGCCGCCCGTGTTTCCGACGTTACCGCTTTCTTCTACATGGGTGATCTGATAGAGTGCGGTGAGACCAAGAAGATATTCACCACGCCGGACCGGAAGCAGACGGAAGATTACATAACGGGACGATTCGGGTAAATATGAGGTTGAGAGAAAAATCAAGAATTTCTTGACCTTAACCTCATCCTCAACCTGAATTTGAGAGGTTATCTATGGAACGGGAACATTTCAGCAGACAGTATGATGCGGAACTCAACGAAATCCGGGAGAAGCTCCTGGTCATGGGTGGCAAGGTCGAATTGATGATCGCCAATTCCATGAAGGCGCTCGTTGAACGGGATTCGGACCTGGCAGATCGGACCATCGCGTTCGACCACGAAATCAACCACCTGGAGGTGGAGATCGACGAGAAGTGCCTCCAGGTGCTGGCTACGCGTCAGCCGACGGCCCGCGACCTGCGGTTTATAACCCTGGCGCTGAAGATCGTCACCGACCTGGAACGGATCGGCGACCAGTGCGCCGCCATTGCACGGCGGGTCAAGGAGCTCAACCAGGAACCACCCCTGAAGCCGTATATCGATCTGCCCCGCATGGCTAACTGGGCGGGAGTCATGGTCAAGGAATCGCTCGATGCCTTCGTCCGGGGTGATGACGAGCTGGCGCTCAAGGTCTGTAAAGATGACCAGTTCGTCGACGACCTGAATGAGCAGATCCAGCGCGAGCTTTTGACCTACATGATGGAAGACCCCGAAACCATTTCCCGCGCCATCAAGATCAACTATATTTCCAAGTGCCTCGAACGGATCGCCGATCATGCCACCAACGTGGCGGAGATGGTGATCTTCATGATCAAGGGTAAAGACATCCGTCATACCATTGCATAGTTCCATTTTGCGGGATATTTTAAAATAACAGAGGGATAAAATTCAAGAACCTAGGGGGACGTTCGAACCTAGCGAGAACCTAGGGCACTTACAAATAGAATTCACCTCAATCGGAAGTATAGCACAATCCGACATCCTGGATTGGAGGGTTGTATATGGCACTGTCAACATCGGAAACCAGTGACCTTCGGGCAGCAAAGGCTATCCTCGAAAACCCGGGTCTTGCTGCCAAAGTCAGCAATTTCGTCGGTACCCCCATCGAAAATGCGCTCAAAAAACTGCCCGAATCGTGGAACGCGACGGTCAATGACGTCGCGCGAAAATCAATCGAGACGGCACTCGATATTGCACTCCTGACCATGGATCGGGATGAGCGGGTGCCTCCGTCGAACTGGTGGCATAAGCTTGCGGTGGTTGCAACCGGTGCCACGGGAGGCGCATTTGGCCTGCCGGCGCTCGCACTGGAACTTCCCGTGTCCACGACGATCATGCTTCGTTCCATTGCAGACATTGCCCGCAGCGAAGGCGAGGATTTGCGTTGTCCTGACGGCAGGCTGCAATGCGTTCAGGTCCTGGCGCTTGGCGGCAATTCAAAGAGTGACGATGGAACGGAAACAGGCTATTTCGCAGCACGAACGGCTCTCGCCAAGGCGATCTCGGAAGCGGCGGCGCATTTAACAAAGAAGGGGCTGTCGCAGCATGGGGCTCCCGCAATTGTCAGGTTGATTTCCCAGGTTGCATCACGGTTTTCGATTGTCGTCTCCGAAAAAGCGGCGGCTCAGGCAGTGCCTCTGGTAGGGGCATTCGGGGGTGCGGTGATTAACTCGCTATTCATCGACCATTTTCAGGACATGGGGCGGGGCCATTTCATCGTTCGAAGGCTGGAGCGGCTTCATGGCCAGGAAGATGTTCGCCGGCTTTATGAGGAATTGTAAGCCGGAAACCGGGAAGGAGAAGACAGCATGGGTCTCGGAAGAGCTTTGATCTGCATTCTTTTGCCACCATTGGCGGTATTAGACAAGGGCTGCGGGACGATATTGCTCGTTGCACTGTTGACCCTGTGTGGGTGGGTTCCCGGGGTGATTGCCGCCCTGGTTGTCTGCACGAAGGCCGGCAAATGACAGCAAGGCAAAAGGGGACGGATCTGTTTCACACTAAGCAGGAGTGCCGTTCACCATACGCATCGTGAGGTATGGCAATCGGCATCTGGCAGGCGCCGCATTGGACTTTGCCCGTTTCGACCCGGGTCCAGAGAGTGCGGTTACTTGAATCGCACCAGTCGCAGTACCAGAGGTAGTAATCATCCTGCGGTATCAGCTTCATGATGACTCCTTTCTGTTGCAGATTGATCGTGCTCCCATCATACCGGATCAATACTGCAATGATATGTCTGTTTTATTACAATTTTGCAAAATTATTGATGTCCCTGAAATACCAAAACCCGCTGTTGGCGGGTTTTGGTTGACAAAAAAATGGAGGATCAGAGGCGAAGCCGTCGACTTATGTGCTGATTTTCTTCTCGTCCATTTCAGCCGAATGGTACTGGCGGCGGATCTCATCGATGTTCACGGCAGGCTCCGGAAACTTCATGTCGAGCGATTCCAGTGTCTCGGTTACAATACTTGAGACCGCCAGGTTGCGGAACCACTTGTGGTTTGCCGGGATGACGAACCAGGGCGCATGCTTTGTGCTGGTCTTGCCGAGGGCATCCTCGTACGCATTCTGATATTCGGGCCAGAGTCTGCGCTCCGTGTAGTCGGCATCAGTGATCTTCCATTGGCGGGCGGGGTCGTCGAGGCGCTGCTTGAAGCGGCGAAGCTGCTCGTCCGCGCTTATGTGCAGGAAGAACTTGAGGATATGGGTCCCGTTTTCGACGAGGTTCCGCTCGAATTCGTTAATGAGGTCGAAGCGCTCCGACCAGACCTCTTTGGGGACCAGCTTGTGGACCCTCGCTACGAGGACGTCCTCGTAGTGCGAGCGGTTGAAGATGGCCACCTCGCCTTTGCCCGGAACCAGCCTGTGGATGCGCCAGAGAAAGTCGTGGGCAGCCTCCTCATGCGAAGGGGCCTTGAAGCTGTGGACCCTGGCGCCCTGGGGGTTCATGGCGCTGAACACATGGTTGATGGTGCCGTCCTTGCCGGCGGCGTCCATGGCTTGCAGACAGATGAGCAGCGACCGCCTGTTCTCGGCGTACATCAAGTACTGCAGGTCGTGTATCTTCTGATTATGTGTAACGGTCTCGAGTTCCGCCGACCCCTTGTCTTCGTGTTTGTCCTTGAAATTGGGGTCGATCTTGTTCAACTTGACCTTGCTTCCCGGTTCTACCCGGAAAAGCTTGAGGTAGTCCATGATATCTCCCTCGGGATTGCCACTTTAGAGTTTTGCGGGGCTACAGGTCTGGGCAGCCACCAGCACCAGTTTCCTGCCGAAAGCCTCTTCAAAAAGGTCCCCTTTCAGCTTGCCGCCGAAAAGTTCGACCGAGACATCGCCTCCCCCCTCCAGACTGACCATGAAGGTAGAAGGGGAAAGGGAGCAGGCGAGGGCGGCCACCTGGCTGTTGCGGCGGCGGTCAAGTCCGTCGGCCAGCCGCATGATGCCGCCGAGCCTCTTGACGAGGAGCCTGTCCGGGGAGGAGAGCCGGGCAAAGCTTTCATGCTTCTTTTTTGGCATTGATTTGCGGTGATAGCGGGCGACGTGGGAGATGATTTCCCGTTCCCGCGGCGTGAATCCGAACAGGTCGGCGTGCCGGACCAGGTGGTAGGTATGCTTGTGGTGCCCCGCATAGCTGATGAAATACCCGACATCGTGGACCAGCGCCGCGGCCTCTACCATCTGCCTCTCCTTTTCGCCCAGGCCGAAGGGAGAGGCTACCGCATCGAATATCTCCAGGGCCAGTTTAGCCACATGGAGGGAATGCTCTTCATCATGGTGGCAGGAACGGGCGAATTCCAGGACCGAATCCCGCCAGTTACGCGGCTGACTCTCGGCGGGAAGAAGGTTGTACTTTTTCAGCCCCTTCAGGATCAGCCCTTCCCTGATACCGCGTTCGTTTATTTTCAGGAGGTTCGCTTTGAACAGCCCCATCAGCTCGTCCACCAGGGTCACGCCGGCCACAATGATGTCCGCCCGGTCAGGAGGCAATCCCGGAAGCGACTTTCTTTCCTTGACATCCTTTCTCAGGAGCATGGCGAGCAGATGGACCACTTCGGAGCGGAGCACTTCATAGCCGTGAATGGAGCCGTAGCCTTCCTTGCGCATTGCCATCACCATGGCGGCAATGGACGTCATGGTCCCTCCCGAGCCGAGCAGGCACTGGACCGGCAGGTCTTCACCAACAAGAGCCGATCTGAGCGTTTTACGGATATGCTTGCGCAAGCGCCGATACTCATCCTGCTTGATCGGATCGGAATTGATAAAATTTTCCGTCAGGACCACCGCGCCCAGTTCAAGGGAATAGATCTCATCAATATGGTTGCCCAGGGCGGTGATGACCTCCACGCTCCCCCCGCCGATATCGGCCATGGCGTAGCGAGTCCCTTCCATGTCAAAATTATTGAGCGCGCTCAGCGCCGCCAGTTCCGCTTCCTCCTCGCCGCTGATCACCGAGATCTGCAGGCCGACAGTGTCTGCAACGGCCTTGACAAAAGCGTCACCGTTCGAAGCCTGCCGGACGGCGCTGGTGGCTACCGCCTCGACTCCCATCACTCCGTAGCCGTCGACAATCTTCTTCATCCGGGCAAGGGCCTCCATGGCCCGTTGCCAGGCGGCCTCGGTTATTACTCCATCTTTAACAATCCCTTCCCCGAGCCGCACGGTCGCTTTCTCGTCATCCAGCACCTTGAACTTGCCGAGCTTGTCCACTTCCACCACGATACAGCGGATGGAGTTCGTCCCTATATCCAGGGCTGCCAGCCGGTTGTGCTTCATAATGCATGCCTCACCCGCTCCCCGATTGACTCGAAAGGGGCAGTCTCCAGCATCCCGGTAAAATCCTTGAAGAGATTTCCCCGTTGCGCCGTTATGGCACCCAGAACGAGTTTTTCCGTCTCGGGAGGGAAGCTTTCTTCCCGGACAATTCCGGCAAAAACATCGAGATCGTGCATTTTACCCAGCACTTCCTGGTAACTCTTGACCGCTGCATGGAGTTCTTCGAAGTGAGTTCCGAGCAGCATGGCGAGGATTTCGACCCGGTAGCGGAAATGTTTGACGGCGATCCGCAACAGATGCTGTGCTTCGACTTCCCCGGCAAGCCGGGCAGCCGGCACCAGCTTCATGACGTCGGCCAGTCGGGCATCGAGGGCTCCCCGGGCGAAGCCCGACAGAGGTGCGAATAGGTCGACGCTGTCAGCCGGCGGGCTGAAGAGAACCGGGGAATTTATCACCTGCAGGTACCGGTCGCGCAGCGGCCCCGGTGCGACCACCCGCAACCCGATCCTGAGCCTCTTGAGAGCTTTCTTCCTGTTTTTCCTGAATGCCTGTGCCAGTTCTTCCAGATTGCTGCGGCAAGGGCCGTCAAGCTCCGCCGCCAGAGCCGTAAAGAACAGGAGCGCCTCGTCCGCATTGCGTATTTCTCCAAGCAGCCGGGTAACCCGCTTGATTGTCCTGACGAGGCGGGCGATGTTTACGGGCGGATAACAGGGGGCGAAGAGGGCCAGTCCTTCGCGCAGCCGCCGGGAAGCCACCCGCAGGTCATGGATGTCTTCCGCGTCGAACGTTTTCAGGACCTTGTCCCTGCGCCGAAAAAAATCATCTCCCCGTTCATAGAGGAGGAGCCTGGCGGCAATCCATAATGGCGTCGTCCCCTCGATCTCCATCAGCGGACCTTTCGCGCTCTGCGATGATCTTTTTTCTCGACCTGGGCGCTCATGACCTGATCCGCCAGTTCTTCAATCAGCTCGTCAATTTCCTTCAGGTCCTTCAAGCGACCCTTTGCGGGCTTGAGTTTCAACTCCCTGATGTCATGCAGCCAGTCGGGAGCTTCCGCCTTCAACGGCGCTGCGGGAATCGCCGCAAGATGACCGATGATGGTCTCGATTTCTCCTTCCCGGCGGAGAATGAAGCTTTCGCCGACCTCGCGAACCACCCCCCGCAGATGTTTCAGCTCGCGCACAAGCTCTTCCCTGACAGCTTCACTGATCAGAGGGCTTTTTGTCTTTTTTTTCTCCGCAACCATGTCAGATCCCCAGTAGAGCTTCCACACCGGCGGTTATTTCGCGGGAAGACGCGCGTACCGAGCGGTTCCCGTTAACCACGTGAAAGCCGTATTCCCGCTCCATGAGGCTGAACTCTTTCTGAATGAGCCTCTGGTACCGCATGAAACTGTCGAAAATGTCCCGGGAAAGGCCCAGGTCCATTCCCGCTTCCCAGTAATCCAGGGTAGCATTCTTCCGGAAATTCCTCTCCACCAGCTGCGCGGGACTTACCCGCAGATAGATTACCAGGTCCGGCACCAGGGCCATGCCGTACAGGGAGCGGACCCAGTCGCGGTCAGCGCCGCGCACGATGTCGCGCGCCATGAGAGTATAGATGTAACGGTCGGCGAGCACGATGAAGCCCGCCTTCAGCGCCGGGATGATGCGGTTTTCGAGCTGATCGGCGAAGTCAGTGGCGTAAAAGAGGCTCCTGGTTATCTCGCCGAGCACGTTCCCCTGTTTCGCCTCGTTCAGCTCTTCCGAAACGAGGGAGGAACGCCGCAGCCCCACGTTGACCGTGGCATGCCCCTGTCCTTCCAGGCAGTCCTTGAGTAGCTCCATCTGGGTCGAACGTCCCGAACCGTCCGCGCCCTCAATGACGATCAGCTTCCCGCCGAGGTTCGCCGGGTCGACCCCGGGCAGCCCTTCTCCGTAAAATCTCATGTTTCTTCCTTTATCCGGCGCCAACGGATGTTTCGGTACGTGACTCCGTATCCTGTCATATAGTTTCCATCCGGAAACCAATAGTGTCGCATCCGGAGTTTCCGTATGGACACTATATGATGGTTTTCCAGCGATAGAGAGGAAGATCGAATGAGCGGCTGACAATTTCCCTGACCTTTGTCTGCTGCTCTTCGATCGTGGCCGCACCATCTATGGTGACGAAGGAGCAATCATCCTTCATGCCCAGGTATTCGCGGTAGATCTGCTCCTGAAAGAGGCTGAAGCTCTCGTAGGGATCGCTGGAAAGCCTCAGGTCCATTCCCGCTTCATGGAATTTAAGCTGCGGCCGGCCGGAAAGAATGCGCCCGAGGGCGATGGAGAGCGGCGTATCAAAGAAAAGGGTAAGGTCCGGATGGCGGGCGAAACCGTAGAGATTACGGAGCCAGGCCCGGGGACAGCCCCGCACGGCATCGCGGGCAAAGGCGGTATAGAAGTATCGGTCGCACAGGACCAGGTAGCCGGCCTTGAGCAGGGGGAGTATCTGCCGTTCATAGCGGTCGGCAAAGTCGGTACAGTGAATGAGACTGAAGGTGGTCGGCGTCAGGAGCTGCCGTTTTTTCCCTTTGCTGGTGGCTTTTTTGACAATCACCGAAGAATTCCATTCGGTGAAATAGACCTTCAACCCCCGCAGTTCGAGCCAGCGCTTCAGCAGGTAGAGTTGTGTCGATTTGCCTGACCCATCGAGCCCTTCAACGGCGATAAGCTTCCCCGGAAGTTCCACTGACAGACTGGTTTTCATGTATCACTATACCCTTTTCAGAGATTTACGGGCTTTCTTCAGCCCCTTGCCAATGCTTTTCAGCTTGGCGTCGGCGAGGTTTGCCATACGCTTTTCGGCCTTTACCAGACTTTTACCGGCCTTCTTCACTTTGGTCTCCAGTTTCCCCTCAACCTTTTCCAGGGAGGAGATTACTTTCACAATATTCTTTTCCAGCTTCCTGCCGATCTTTCCGGCGACCTCATCCTTAAAACGGTCCCGGACGCTGAGTGCTATATTCTGGACCTGCACCTTCAGGGAGGCGGACTTCTGCTTCAATTCCGCAACTTTCTCAGCCCTGTTTTTTTGGGCTTCACCGATCATCTCACCCGCTTGGGCAAGTATGGACGGAATCATTCTCGGATTAAGCCCCTGGATCTTCTTCAAACCGTCCTCACCAGCCGCGGCAACCTTGGCAAACGTGTCGACACCGGCCGCGACAAAGCGTTGTGACAGTATTTCGCCTACGCCTTTCAGTTTTTGCAGCTCTTTCACCCTCTGTCTCATACTGACTCCTTCCTTATTCAAAATGGGATTCGCATCTATGGTGTAAAAGCTTCCTTCCGCGTTGGAATCATTTTGCTCCCTGTAGCCAGCCATTTGAATAGTGCAAGTTTTTCCGGACGCGCCGGATTGACTTTTAGTTTGATTGCGGCACCTTTCTTGAAATTGAATCCGGACGGAAGATTGAGGAGGGAAGCGACGATACTGCCAAGGTCGGGCTCATGCCCCACGAGCACCAATTCATTTACGGATTGGAACTCATTGAAAAGTCTCTGCAAAGCCGGCATATCAAAACCCGGGGCCAGTTCATCCGTTACGACAAGAGGCCCGCTGAAGGATAAGGTTTCCGCCAGAATTTCCGCAGTCTGTACCGCTCGCAGCAACGGACTGGTGAGAATCAAACTCGGGTCGATCCCGTTTTTCAGCATTGTCCGGGCTGTTTTGCGAAAGAAGACTCTCCCTTCAGGGGTCAGATATCTCTTTTCATCGGGAACCCCGTCAGTTCTTTCACTTGCCGCCGCATGCCGTACAAAAATCAGCTTCATCGGATATATCCCCTGCATACCGTCCAAGAGCACGTATTTCATCTAAATAAACAACTCCTATTGATTTTACAACAAAAAGCCGCATTTACGAGGTGTTGACACCAAGTATTTACACAGTTGTAACATTTTGCCTGTTTGTGCTCTCTAATCCGTTGAATTTTCGTCCGGGACAACATGATGTTGAGGAGGGAGGGCCTCCAGTCGCGGGGGCAGACCTTAGCCTCATTTTTTGAAGACTACCGTCAGCTTGTCATTCATATCCATCTGTATGCCCGGAATCCCCTTGAACAGTTCCTTTGCTTCTTCAAACGAACTGTTTTTCAGCCGGCTCAATTTCTCCAGTTCGGGTCCGGATGTGCCGAGCCTGGCAAGATCGAAGTCGAGTAAAGTCAAGCGATTTCCGTTGCGGTGGGTGGCGTTGGTGCTGACAATGGTGCCGTTTACCTCAACAGCGAGAACAAATTTCAACCCCATGAACATCTCCAGAAATTTCCTCGCATCTGCTTCGGACATCTTTGGCGGCGCATCGGCAGGAGCCGCCGGTTCGGCGTCAGGAGCGACAGGGGCTTTCCCGGCTGCTTTCGCCTGGGCCTGCGTGATGGTCAGGGTTGCCGGAGAACCTTTGCTGTAGTGAAAGACGAGGGGGAGGGATGCGGGTTTAGTGGTGCCGGTTGGGTCGCCACTGTTCTGGCTGAGCTTTAGATTGTTGATGTCGGTAAATGCATACGTTGCCGTGTAGCCGGTATAATCGGCAGTTTCCACCTTTTTACCCGACCGATAGATGACCCCCTTACCCATGGTGCGGGCCTGTTCTTTAAGCTTGGCCGGTTCGAATAGCTCCAATGGTTTGGGTTTCTCCCCACTGGCCCCGGCAAAGCCCTGCATCACCTTATTGATCTCGGTAAATATTTTTTTGCTGAGCATCATGCTTTCTTCGACCGTACCACTCCCGTCAGGATTGACTCTAACGACCGTCGTTATCTGAAAACAGCCGGTAAGAAGAAAAAACATGCTGCCGGTAATGAACAAACGCACTAACTGCATGGGAAGCCCTCCTGGGAACAATTTGTCGATTGAATTAATAAAATGTGCAGACGGCCGGGAGAGAAAAGTTGCGGCCCGTGCGCGCCGATGGGGAATAGCCGGTCTGAACCCGAATCCACAGAATAGTGTCCATTTGGTTTAGCGCAACGGGCAGCCTCTTACCCATTTTTGTCGGGTTTAGCCGCATTGTCAGGTGTTTGTTAGATATTTCTGCATTTAGTACTTTTAGCGCATTAACACTTAACATTAGCTCAATAGTCGTTTCTTAATCAAGATATAAAACAAAGTTTGCTTGATAATCAGCCAACCTGCGTTGTAGATGTACCGGCTATTTCCCGCATCCTGTCAAATCCTGTCTTAAGAGACGGCAGTTATTGCTTCAAAAAAAATTCCAACTTGCATCAAGTGATGCATATATGCATAATGCAATTGTAACACTTTTTTATTTTCACTTAGTCCGACAAGCATCGCATGTACGGAAAAAATCATCCGCTATGCTGCTGTAAATTCAACCTTTTGAGTGAGGGAGCTGCAATGGCAATCAAGAATGACACCACACCGCATATGAGTTCCCTCCTGGGAAATACACCGATTCACACCGAAGATTTTTACCAGGCGCTGGTAAATGCCATGGGTGTCGGTTTCCTGGCGGTCAACACCTCCGGCCTGACCATTCTGGCCAACAATATTGCCCGCGAGAGCTTCGGTGCCTACCCGGGCATAGAACTGAAAAAGGCTTTCCCGGAGTTGTGGCCGAAGGTTATTCAAAAGCTCAAGGGATGCAAGCAAAGCGTCGAATTTTCGGTGCACCGCGCAAAGATGAATTACCTTGTCCGCGTGAGTCCCATCCTGCTTGATGGAGAGCAAGTCGGAGCAGTCTGTGTATTCGTGGAGAGCACTGGATTGGAAGAGATGGCCATGCAGATGAGTTTTTTTCAGGAAATCATCAGTGAGCTGGAGGCGGTAATCAATTCATCCTCGGAAGGGCTTTGGATTTGTGATGGAGAGGCCAACGTGCTTCGCTTGAACCCGGCATCGGAGCGAATCCACAACACCACGGCGGAAGAGGTTGTAGGCCGCAACATGCGGGAACTGGTTGCGGAGGGGTTTGTCGACAAGTCATCCACCCTCGAAGTCATCAGGACCGGGGGGGTGGTAAACATCCTCCAGCAGCGGCATGGGCGCAAGCTGGTCATCACCGGCACGCCGGTCTACGATGCAGAAGGAAAGCTGATCCGGGTTGTTTCGAGCGTTAGGGACATTACCGAGATAGAAACCTTGCAGCGTGAACTGGAGGAGCAGGAGGCCATGAAGGACCAGTTGCGCAATCACATGTTGGAGCTGCAGCAAATGGAGCTTGAGTCCAAGCGTGTCATCGCCAGGAGCCCTTGCATGCTGAAGGCGCTGCGCCAGGCGATAAAGGTGAGCTCCGTTGATTCTTCGGTGCTGATCCTCGGCGAATCCGGCGTGGGAAAAGGGTTGCTCGCCGACCTGATCCACAAGAATTCGCGGCGGGCGGAAAAGCCGCTCATCAAGATCAACTGCGGGGCAATTCCTGAGTCTCTTATCGAATCCGAACTGTTCGGTTACGAGAAAGGGGCTTTTACCGGCGCCCAAGCCGGCGGTAAGCCCGGCTATCTTGAGCTGGCCGACGGCGGGACTCTCTTTCTTGACGAGATAGCAGAGTTGCCTTCTCCTTCGCAGGTAAAGCTGCTCCGTTTTCTGGAAGATGGCCGCATCACTCGCCTTGGCGGCACCAAGAGTCGCACAGTGGATGTGCGCATACTGGCGGCGACCCACAGAGATCTGGAGGAGATGATAGGGCAAGGGAAGTTCAGGCTCGATCTCTATTACCGCCTGAAGGTAGTTCCGATCCATGTTCCGGCAGTGAGGGATCGCAGAGATTGCATTCTTCCTCTAATCCAGCATTATATCGACTACTTCGGGACCAAGAACGGCATCAGCAAACGTCTTACGCGTGCCGCATCGGATGCCTTGCTGTCATATCCATATCCTGGCAACGTGCGAGAATTGATGAACATCTGCGAGCGCCTCGTGGTCATGTCCGAAACGGAATTGATCGATCTCAAGGACCTTCCAAACGATATCGTTCCCCGCATCAATGAAGTGACGAGTGAAACTGCAGAATGGATGCAGGATATGACCCTGCACGAAGCAATTAACAGTCTTGAACGGAAAATGCTCGCTCAATCCCTGAAGCTGCATGGCAATCAGAGACGTACGGCTGCCGCACTCGGTTTAAACCAATCGACCGTTGCGCGCAAGCTCGAAAAACATGGATTAAGTTGATCATAACCCTGATAAACAGGATACGTGCGTTAAGAAGTTATTTTCTGCAGGAAAAGCGCAGATTGCTAATGGTCAAAATCCTCTACATGATGTACCGTTGATGCATACCTGCATCAAATCGGCAATTGAATACAGAATTAAAATTACGTTTGCACTGTCTAGCGTTAGACGCGGTGCAGACAACAGGCGTTTTGCATAAAGCGTCTACAGCTTAATTACATCGATGGTGCAACGCGCCCGCCATTTAAAAGACAGTAAAATTAACATGTTAAGAGATTGCTGCCGTCACCGCCCGCCATTCCTCTCATTAGATGATCACTCCCGACACATTTACTTCCAGCAATTGGCATGTTCAGTGCTAATATTATAAACAACCGTTCTGTTTAAATCCATACTGAAGGAGGCCTGTTGCAATGCTAAAACTAAAAGATCCCACCCTGTTGAAGCAGCAATGCTATCTGAACGGTCAGTGGCTGGCCGCCGACAACGGCGCCGTCATTGACGTGACCAACCCGGCCGACGGCGCTAAACTGGGCACGATTCCCCGGATGGGTGCCGACGAGACCCGCCGGGCCATTGAGGCCGCCAACTGCGCCCTGCCTGCCTGGCGCGCCAAAACCGCCAAGGAACGCTCCACGATTCTGCGTCGCTGGTTCGAGTTGATGATGGCCAACCAGGAAGACCTGGCCATCATCATGACCGCAGAGCAGGGGAAGCCGCTGGCTGAATCAAAGGGCGAGATCGCCTACGCCGCCTCGTTCATCGAATGGTTTGCCGAAGAGGGGAAGCGGATCTACGGTGACACCATCCCCGGTCACTCGGCAGACAAGCGTATCGTGGTTATCAAGGAACCGATCGGTGTATGCGCCGCCATCACTCCCTGGAACTTTCCGGCCGCCATGATCACCCGCAAGGCCGGGCCGGCCCTGGCTGCAGGCTGCACCATGGTTGTCAAGCCGGCCACCGCCACCCCCTACTCGGCCCTGGCCCTGGCTGAACTGGGCGAGCGGGCCGGGATCCCTGCTGGCGTATTCAGCGTCATCACCGGCTCGGCGGCGGCCATCGGCAACGAGATGACCGCCAACCCGATTGTGCGCAAGCTGACTTTCACCGGCTCGACCGAGATCGGCAAGCAGCTGATGGTGCAGTGCGCCGCAACGGTCAAGAAGGTTTCGCTGGAACTGGGCGGCAATGCACCCTTCATTGTTTTCGATGATGCCGACCTGGATGCGGCCGTGGAAGGAGCGATCGCTTCAAAGTACCGCAACACCGGCCAGACCTGCGTCTGTACCAACCGCCTGATCGTCCAGAAGGGGGTCTATGATGCCTTTACCGAGAAGCTGATCGCGGCAGTTGCTAAGATGAAGGTGGGAGCCGGGCTCACGGGCGATTTCCAGCAGGGGCCGCTGATCGACATGGCTGCCGTGGCAAAGGTTGAGGAGCATATCGCCGATGCCGTGAACAAGGGTGCCAAGATCGTTCTGGGCGGAAAACGTCATGCCCTGGGAGGCAGCTTCTTTGAGCCGACCGTTATCACAGACGTCACCCCTGAGATGCTGATGGCCCGCGAGGAAACCTTCGGACCGGTGGCGCCGATCTTCAGGTTCAGCACTGACGAAGAAGCTGTCAAGATGGCCAATGACACCGAATTCGGCCTGGCCTCCTATTTTTACACCCGCGACATCAACCGGGTCTGGCGGGTGGCCGAGGCGCTGGAATACGGCATGGTCGGCATCAACACCGGCCTGGTCTCTACCGAGGTAGCCCCTTTTGGCGGTATGAAGGAATCCGGCATCGGCCGGGAGGGGTCAAAATACGGCATTGAGGAGTTCATCGAGGTGAAATATCTCTGCATGGGAGGTATTTGATCCAGTCTTTAGAAACGGAATGTCTTGGCTGTTGACTCAACAAAACAGAAAGGGAGGTTCACAATGAAACGTAAAACCGTGTCAATGTTATCCGTACTGTTGGTCTGCTTTACGTCCACGGTCAGTTTTTCCGCTGAAACAATCAAGATCGGCGCACTCTATCCCATGTCGGGCAGAGGTGGGTTGTACGGACAGGATTCCGAGGCAGCCATAAAAATTGCCGTGGGAGAAGTGAATGCCAAGGGCCTGCCGGGAGGGAAAAAGCTGGAGGTAATAGTTACTGATGATCAGAGTAAACCTGCCCTCGCAGTGACACTTGCAAAACGATATATAACCGAAGATAAAGTGAAATTTCTTTATGGTGTTGTTTCGTCCGGGGCAGCTCTCGCCGTGACCGAAGTAAGCAAGGAATACAAAACCATCTTTGTCGGTACTGACCATGCCGCTACCGACCTGACCGCAAATGCCTTCCAGAAATATTATTTCCGGGTGAGCAACAACACCTTCCAGTCAATGGCGGCTGGTGCCATGTATATGCAAGAGACGAAGATGGGCGGCAAAATTGCCTATATCGGCCCTGACTATGCCTACGGCAGGGACCAGATAGCTGAGCTTAAGTACTCCCTCGGCAAACTTGGGGTGAAGTATGAAATGGTTGGTGAATTCTGGCCGAAACTGTATGAACCGGACTACACATCATACATTACTGCGATAATCAAGGCGAAGCCTGATGTACTGGTTTCCGGATTCTGGGGCGGGGACACGGTTGCATTTATCAAACAGGCCAAAGCCTATGGACTGTTTAATAAGATGAAGTACTTCCACCCGGATGGCGGCGGGAATTATGAGGTTTTTTCTACCCTTGGAGCAGAGTGCCCGGAAGGGTTGATCATGTCGGCCAGGCACCACAACAACTGGCCGGAAACAAAAGAAAACAAGGATTTCGTTGCGAAGTTCAAGAAAGCGACCGGCAGATACCCCTCCTATGCCGCTGAAGGCGCCTATGCAGGTATTTTAGTGATCGCCGAAGCTATTAGAAAAGTAGGTAATGCCGATGATACGGAAGCGCTTATAAAGGCTATGGAAGGCATGAAGCTCCATCAGCCCGAGGACCCGGCCGGCTTCACATCATATATAGACCCAAAGACCCACCAGATGGTTCAGGCCCAGGCAATCGGTGTTACGGTGAAGAATGACAAATTCCCGCCAGCCAAATACATGCTTGGCAAATTCAAGGTCTATCCAGCGGATAAAATCATGGCCACGCAAGAGTATATCGATATCCTGATAAAGACTAAAAAGAAGTAGTGGAGTATCAGCATGAGTTTTGAAATATTTATTTCCCAGTTTCTTGGCGGTCTGTCTGTGGCAATGCTTCTGTTTCTGGTGGCGAGCGGCCTGACACTGATTTTCGGTGTGGCCAAGGTGTTCAACTTTGCCCATGGCTCGTTTTATATGCTCGGCGCGTACTTCAGTTATCAGGCGATTGCCCTGTTCGACAACTTCTGGATAGGTGCTGTTGCTGCAGCTCTGGGAGCAGGTCTGGTCGGGATTGCGCTTGAGGTCTGCTTCATCAGAAGGATCGCCGGACGGGAGGAAGAGGGTGCATTCCAGATACTTCTCACCTATGCCTTTATCCTGATTCTCGACGATGTGGTGAAATTTATCTGGGGACCGGCCTACAAAACGATCACGAAGCCGGAATCACTTGCAGGATCACTCAATTTTGGAACGGTAACGATACCGACCTACAACCTGTTTATCATCTTTCTCGGGTTAGTGATCGTGATAAGCGCCTGGTATGTACTCAGCCGGACCAGGATGGGCAAGATAATCCAGGCGGCATCCACGGACTCACAGATGGTGGGGGTGCTGGGAGTAAATGTTTCACTGGTCATGAGCCTCGTTTTCGGGGTGGCAACCGCAATGGGCGGCCTGGCGGGTGCCATGGCCGCCCCGTTGCGGACGGTTGCGCCCGGCACCGGAGTAGAAGTCATTATCGACTCGCTGATCGTTGTGGTCATCGGCGGGCTGGGGAACTTCTGGGGGGCGCTGTTTGCGGCATTGCTTATCGGCGAAGTCAATGCCTTCGGTATCCTCTGGATGCCACAGTGGGCCTCTCTGCTCAGTTTTGCGGTAATGATCGTGGTACTCATCTTTAAACCGAAAGGACTGTTCTCCCAGGAGAAGGGGAGGAAGAAGATATGAACAAAAAACTTGATACCCTGGTGCCATGGCTGGCCTATTTTCTGATTTTCGGAGGCATGATCTTTGTCGGTGGTGAGCATTCCATTCATATCGCGGCGCAGATTATCATCCTCGGACTGTTCGCTCTTTCGTTCAATCTCCTTTTTGGCACTACCGGCCTCCTTTCGTTCGGCCAGGCGATATTCTATGGTCTGGGTGCATATATCACCGGCATGCTGGCCAAGAGTTTTGGTGGCGACTATTTCGTGTGGGCATTGCTGCTGGCCCCGCTGGCAGCAATTTTTCTTTCCGTGCTGTTGGGGGCATTGAGCCTGCGGTTGTCGGACGTTTATTTTACCATGCTTACTCTGGCGTTTGCCCAGCTTGTCTGGGGAATTACAGTCAAGTGGTCCAGCTTTACCGGCGGAGACGACGGCATTCAGGCGATACCAAAACCTGACCTGCTGGCGGGGGGGCTCAACTACTACATTTTCTCCTTCATCGTCGTGACGGTCTGCATATATCTCCTCTGGCGCCTTGACAGATCAGCTTTTGGCGCTGTTCTGAAAGGAATCAGACAGAATCCTCTCCGGATAAGCTTTACCGGAATGAGCGTGTTCCGCCACCAGCTGCTGGCTTATGTGATTTCTTCCTGCTTCACGGCCATTGCCGGCGGTCTGTACGCCGGAATAGACAGAAGCATCCATCCGGACATGTTCGTCTGGACCATGTCCGGGAGCATAATCCTGATGACTATTCTGGGGGGGATGAGAAGCTTTTTCGGACCGCTCATCGGCGTAGCCGTCTTTGTCCTGCTGGAAGATGTGGTCGGTCGTTCCACCCAGTATTGGTCCTTTGTGATCGGGGCCATCATGATAACCGTTGTGCTGCTGTTCCCGAAGGGTATTGTCGGCATTTCACGGAATTTCGCGGGTATATTCGCGAAAAAAGGGGGCCAGGTTGACAACCCTTGAAATAAGAAAATTGAATAAACACTTTGGCGGCCTCCATGTCTCCAGAAATATATCCATGGGGATCGAAAATGGGGAAATCACTGCCATCATAGGGCCAAACGGAGCAGGGAAGACCACCCTGTTCAACCAGATTACCGGTTATATTACGCCGGACAACGGCGGCATATTTTTCAACGGTACGGAGATAACCGGAGCGGACCCGGTAAGCCTTGTCAAAAAGGGAATAGTCCGGGCCTTTCAGGTGGCCAGCCTTTTCTACGAGGAAACCGTCTACGATAATCTCTACCTTGCAGCCCTTGCATACCATGGAAAAAACTGGAGCATCTTTGCAGACCGGAAGGTTTTTGGAGACGTGAAGGATCACTGCCGTTTCATCCTGGACAGACTGGGACTAAGCGGCAAAGAGGGGTTAAAGGCTTTTGAACTCTCTCACGGGGACCAGAAGGTTCTGGATATTGCCATTGCCCTGACCATGAAGCCGAAATTGCTCCTGCTGGACGAACCGACCGCCGGCATGTCGCCTGATGAACGCGTCAAAATGACGCATCTGATCAGGGCAATTCATGAAGAGTTCAAGCTGACCACGGTCTTTGTGGAGCATGACATGGACATGGTGTTCGGGATAGCCGATGTCATCAGGGTGCTGGTACAGGGTGAATTGATCGCCGAGGGAACAGCCGAAGAGATCCAGAAAAATCCGGCTGTTATTGATGCCTATCTTGGCCATGAGGTGCTCTGATTATGAACGAAACACTGCTTGTGCAGAATATCCATAGTTATTACGGGAAGAGTCATATTCTTTTTGGTGTCGATTTTTCCGTGAAAAAGGGAGAGACTTTCTGTCTCATGGGGAGAAACGGCGCCGGCAAGACCACCACCTTCAAGAGCATTATGATGCTGGTCCCTCCGAAAAGCGGCAAGGTGATATTCAATGGGAAGGAGATCAACGGACTGAAACCATATCATGCTGCACGTCTTGGTATTGGCCTTGTCCCGGAGGACCGGCGGATATTCGGCGAGCTTTCGGTAAAAGACAATCTTCTGATGGGGACCTCCAGCGGACGGCACGGGTACTGGAATCTGGAGCAGATTTGCACCTATTTTCCGATTCTGCTGGATTACCAGGACAAACCGGCCGGAACTCTCTCCGGCGGAGAACAGCAGATGCTCACCATCGCACGGACCTTGATGGGAAATCCCGATATAATCCTGCTTGATGAGCCTACAGAGGGATTAAGCCCGGTGATGGTAAAGGTTCTGAAAGATCTGGTGCTGAAGCTCAAAGAGATGCGTACAACGATTCTGCTTTCCGAGCAGAATATTAAGTTTTGCATGGCGGTTGCCGACAGGGTCGTGATCATAGACAAGGGACATATCGTCTATGAGGCTGATGTGGAAACCTTCCGGCACGATGACGACATAAAAAAGAGATACCTTGCTGTTTAAAATTTCAAGGAGAAACCCATGAATACCTCGATAAATTATTTCAAGACTACCGGGAAAATTATCACCGGAATCAAGTCCGTAACCACTCTGCCACAGGAAATCAAGCAGCTCGGAGGCAGAAGGATATTTGTTGTTACCGATGAGGGGATAGTCAAGGCGGGCATCTGCGAACAGGTTTTGCACATAGTGGAAGGTGCGGCTGAATCGGTATCGGTTTACAGTCAAGTGCCGCCTGAACCGCCTCTGGAAACGATCCATGAATGCCTGAAACTGGCACGTGAAGCTGAGTGCGACCTGATAATCGGTCTGGGTGGCGGTTCGGCCATGGACGTTGCCAAGATTATCTCAGTCCTCCTGACCAACGAGAAGCCGCTCGAAGCGCTGATCGGAGTCAATCTGGTTGAAAAGCGCGGGGTGCCTAAGATTCTTATCCCCACCTCAGCCGGAACAGGGAGTGAAGTGACCCCGATTGTTATTCTGACAGACCAGGCAGAAAACCTGAAAAAAGGGGTCGTTTCCGATTTCCTTTTTCCGGAGACTGCCATTCTCGATCCGGAACTGACGATATCCCTGCCGCCAGGGGCGACGGCCGCCAGTGGCATGGATGCGCTGATTCATGCCATCGAAGCATACACATCCGTGAATGCGACCTCTATGACCGACCATCTTGCCGTGCGGGCCATCGAACTGGTCGTGTCCAATATCCGCAGTGCGTGGGCCAATGGCAACAACCTGGAAGCCAGGATGAATATGCTGGAAGGAAGCCTGTTGGCGGGGCAGGCCTTTGCCAATGCCGGAGTGACCGCAGTGCACGCCTTCGCCTACCCCCTCGGCGGAGAGTTCCATGTGGCGCATGGCGTAGCGAATACGGTGATGCTCTGTGCAGTGCTCCGTTTCAACATGCTTGCCAACCTGAAGAAATTCGCCACACTGGGTAAATTGTTGTGCCCGGATATCTCGTCCACGGATACCAAGGTTCTGGCGGAGGCCGGTATAAGCTTTCTTGAAGGCCTGATTGCAGATTTGCAGCTTCCCGGAAGCTTGAAGGCATTGGATGTTCCACGGGACGCCATTGCCGGGATGGCGGAAGGGGTCATGAAGGTAACGAGACTGTTGGCAAACAATCCACGAAGGATAACCCTTGAAGACGCGATAAAAATATATCAGGAAGTTTATTAATGAACAGGATTTTCCGGGATGAATTTGGGAGAGAGAACAATGCGCGCTCACATAACCAGGCGAAGTGATTACAGGCACTTTCATGTCATTACGACTCGCTGGATGGACAACGATGCCTATGGACACGTAAACAATGTCGTTTACTACAGCTGGTTCGATACAGCCGTGAATCAGTTCCTGATTGCGAATGATGCACTCGATATTGAACAGAGCCCGGCAATTGGTCTGGTCATCGAAACGCAATGCAATTATTTTGCTCCGGTCACTTTTCCTGACCGGATTACTATCGGCATACGTGTGACAAAGCTTGGTAATTCGAGTGTGCGGTATGAAGTTGGCGTCTTCAGGGAAGACGAAGAGGAAGCCGCAGCACAGGGGCACTTCGTTCATGTCTATGTTTGTCGTGAGACCCGCAGACCCGTCGCGATTCCCGACAAAATGAGAACACTGCTCCAGTCCATCCAGGTGTGAGGGACATCGACAGTTGCGGCCACCGGGAGAGAAGAAAAAAAGCCCCTTTGACCCTGCGGATGCAGAGGCCAAAGGGGCTTTTCCCGTCGTACAAGGCTCAGACCGGCGACCGGCTATGGCCAGCTTATCAGATGCACGGCCTTTTTCAGGATGATCAGGGCATCGGATATGTTTATCGTGTTGTCCGGCGCGGGGAGACCGTTGACATAAGGGGCCACGTTGCCGCGGGCAAATTCCTGTGGCGTCGCGATATGGAGCCCGACCGCCGTCTTCAGGGCCATCAGGGCATCGGCGATATCTCCAACGCCGCCGGTGCCGTTCATGTCGCCATTGCAGTCAAGGACAGTGACGGTGACCGATTTGTTAGCCGTTGTGTAGAGCACACTGTCGTCCGGCGTGAAAGTTACCGACAGGGTCTGGGGACCGACTCCAAGTATGGTGTTGGCCGGCGGATTGTAAGTAAAGGTGCCGGGCAGCGAGGTTCCGGAAACTGGCGATAACGCCGTCGCGTTCAACTGAATCGCGCTCAGTTTCGTGTAGGAGCCGATATCGTTGGGGTTGCTCCAGGTTATGGTCGGGGTTAAAGCATTGCTCACTGTCTGGGTAAGGTTGCCCGACGTAGCGGCATTGACGTTACCGTCGCCGCTGTATACCGCTGTAATGGTATAGCTGCCTAATGGCAGGTCTGATTTCGAGGCGCTTGTGGCGCTGCCGCCGCTCAACGTCACCGGTGTACCAAAGGCAATTCCATCAATCCGGAACTGGATTGTACCCGTTGCGCCGGACGGACTTATCGTCGCGGTAAAAGTGACTCCCATGCCGGGAATGGACGTGCTGGAGCTTGAAATAACGCTGATATTCGGTGTTGCCTTGTTTACCGTCTGGGTTGTCCCAGCCGATGTGCTCGTCAGTAAATTTCCGTCTCCGCTGTAAACCGCCGAGATCGTATGCGTGCCAACCGTCAGGCTCGAGATGGAGGCGCTCGTGGCACTCCCGCCAGCCAGGGTTATCGGCGAACCGACATTCACCCCGTCTGCCTTGAACTGAATCGTTCCCGTTGCCGCGGCCGGCGTCACATTTGCCGTGAAGGTAATCCCCTGGCCATAGCTGGCAGGGTTTGTGTTCAGGACCACTTGCGTCGTGGTCGTCGCCTGGTTCACCGTCTGGGTCGCGCCCGCTGAAGTGCTGCCGCTAAAGCTTCCATCACCGCTGTAGATCGCCGTGATGGTGTGACTCCCTACCGGAATGCTGGAGATTGGCGTGCTCGCGGCGCTCCCGCCGCTCATCGTCACCGGCGACCCCACGTTCACCCCATCAAGCAGGAACTGGATGGTTCCAGTCGCAGCGGCCGGCGTCACGTTCGCGGTGAACTGCACCCCCTGGCCGTAGGTCGAGGGAGAGTTGTTCGGCGTCACTACCGTGTTAGTCGGCGTCTTTGCCACCGTCACGGTAAAAGAAGAACTGCTTGTGGCAGAGCCGGATAAATTTCCGATACCGATAGTCGCGGTAAACGGCAGCGGGTTGACCAACGGTATGTTCACCTTCAGCCATGCGCCGTTCGTGGTATCGCAGGACGTGACCGGTGCGTTAGTTCCGCCGAAATTGACCTTGTTGTTGCCGCATGTGGTGTAATCGAAGCCAATGCCGTTTATGGTGACCTCTTGACCCGCCCAGCCGCTAGCAGGGGAAAAGTCTGTTATGACCGGCAGTACCTTGATCGACCCCGCAGTTACGGCGCCGGCATGGGTTTCGTATACCTGCGTCGAGAACGTCAGGCCGGATTTCACGGCCGTCGCCGCCACCACATCGCCATCATCCACATTGAGGATGATGAAACGGCCGTCCGCCACGGTGCCGGTGGCATTGGCAGCATAGGCGGAACCGTTCCAGTAGAGAACCGGATAGGGGTTGGCCGTATTCGGATGGAGCTTGCTCTGGATTACCGTCACCACTGCGTCGCTGAGGGGGTTGAGGCCGCCATCGACGACCTTCGTCTTGATGGCTGCTTTACCGGCAGACCCCCCCCAACTGCTGATTTCGGTAGGTGAATAGAGGGCATAAG
>JBGPCQ010000024.1:0-24870 GCA_041481895.1 Geobacteraceae bacterium
GGCCCGCCGGCTGTTGTAGTGGACAGCCCGGGCAAAGAGTTCCTTGCCGGTACCGGTTTCGCCGGTAATGAGCACGCCGGCGTCACTCACCGCCGCCTGGGCAACGAGGTCGAGGCAGGCCTTCAGTTTCGGGCTGTTGCCAACAATATCCTCCCTTTTCAGGGCAACCACGTTCCTGTTCTCTCCATCCCCCTTTTTCTGCTTCCGGTAGGCAAGGGCGCGCTCCAGTGAAAGGGTGATTTCCTTTACAGAGGAACCCTTTTCAATATAGTCCCAAGCGCCGCTTTTGATTGCCAGTTCAGCCCCCCGGGGGTCACCAAACCCGGTCATGATAACAATCTCCGGAGACGAAGCGGTTTCCTTGATTGCCGGCAGGGCATCCAGCCCGTTTCCATCCGGCATCCGCACGTCGAGGAAGACCAGGTCGAACGATAGCCGCGTAGCCTTTTCCACCCCCGCGCCGATGGTATGGACACAGGTCACCTCGTGCCCCTGGCGCCGTGCCACATGGGAAAGGGACTGACACATAAGATCGTCGTCGTCGATAATCAGGATATCGGCCATGACGCTTCCTCCGCTGTTCTTGGATCGTCCAGCACGCGCCGGATAATGCCCGCCATTTCCGCCCGGTCAAGCGGTTTCAGAGCCAGCTCCCGGATGCCCGCGATCTCCCTCTTTTCGGGTGACAGTGTACCGTTATGGTCGTGGCCGAAGCCGGTACAGAGAATAACCGGGATGTCGGCGCGGATGCCGGTCAGTTCCCTCGCCAGTTCCATGCCGCTCATGCCAGGCATGGCCTGGTCGGTAATGACCAGGTCGAACCGGTCCGGTCCGGCGCGAAACAGTTCGAGGGCCTCCCGGCCATCCATTTTCACAGTGACTGTATAGCCTAAGCGCTCGAGCAATTTCCCTCCGGAAAATGCCACATCATCCTCGTCGTCAACGAGGAGAATGCGCTCCTCACCCCGCTTGGCCGGCATGGGCGCCTCATCCGGCACCCACTCTCCCACGCTCTCGATACTCGGGAAGTAGACCGTGAAAGTCGCCCCCTTCCCCGGCTCACTGTCGACGCTGATCGCCCCGCCATGGTTCCTGACGATGCCGTGGATGACCGAAAGCCCGAGGCCGGTCCCTTCGGTATGCTTTTTGGTCGTGAAGAAGGGGTCGAAGATCCGTTCCATGGTCGGGGGGTCCATGCCGTGCCCCGTATCCTTCACAGCCAGCTTCAGGTAGCGTCCCGAAGGGAGCTCAAGGAAACCGGCGATGTCGGCAGGTTCGAGGTCGGTCGTGCTCAGGGTTATCTCCAGCATTCCCCCCTTCTCCCGCATGGCATGGCCGGCATTTGTGCAGAGGTTCATGACGATCTGGTGGATCTGTGTAGGATCGGCCATGACCATCCCCAGATGGTCGGCCATCCTGCAGTGGATCTCGATGGATGACGTGAACGACGCCCGCAGCAGCCTCAAGCATTCGTGCACGATCATTTCGACCTGGACCGGCTTGCGCTCCTGTTCCCCCTTGCAGCTGAAGGTGAGGATCTGCTTGACCAGATTCTTCCCCCGGTAGCCGGCCTTGAGCACCACGTCGAGCAGCTCGCGGGTCGGGCTCTCTTCCGGAATGTCGTCCCGGGCCATCTCAGTGCAGGTGATGATTGAAGCCAGGTTATTGTTGAAGTCATGGGCAATCCCCCCGGCCAGTGTGGCTATTGCTTCCATCCGCTGCGCCTGGCGGAGCTGCCGTTCCAGGTGGACCTCGTGGGTCACGTCCCGGATCAGCGCCGCATAGTTGCCAACCCCCCCCAGAAAATCGGTAATCGACCAGATGGTTGATTCGATCTCGTGGAGGCTGCCGTCCTTCCCCTTCTGGATAAAGTGGCCGGTACGCGCCTCGCCCCGCGCGAGGGCGTCCCAAATCACCTGGTAGAAGTCCCTGTTCAGTTCTTCGCTGTCCAGTGTGCCGATATTGAGGCCGATAATCTCCCCGGGGGCCCGGCCGGTAATTGTTTCCACCGCGGGGTTGGCATACTGGATCAGCCCCTCGCTGTCGAACAGGATGATCCCCTCCATCGCCTGCTCGATGACTGAGGAGAGCAGCTTGCGCTCCTTCTCGACCTTCTTGCGCTCCACACTCATCCGCAGGGTGGCAATGCCGTAGGAAAGATCGCTCGCCAGATCCTCGAGGAGCTGTACCTCCTCCTTGTAGAAAGCGCGCCGTTCTCCGGCAAAAATGACCAGCGCGCCGAAGGGGCGGTCGCCGTCGCTGAGCGGCAGGGAGATGGAGGCCGCGAATCCGTGCCGGAGCGCCTCTTCCCGCCAGAGCGCCCACATCGGATCAAAATTTATGTTCTGCACCACGCACGTCTTGCCGGTGCGTATGGCGGTCCCGGTCGGTCCCCGCCCCAGATCGGTTTCGGACCAGCTCAGCTGCAGGTTTTTCAGGTACCCTTTCGCGTCGCCCCACTCGGCTACCGGCCGCACGGTTTTCCCGCCGTCGTGTTCGGCGATCCCCACCCAGGCCACGCGATATCCCCCCACCTCGACGATGATCCGGCAGATTTCCCGCATGAGATGCAGTTCGTCAGTGGCCCTGATGACGGCCTGGTTGCAGGCGCTGAACGCTTTCAGGGCGCGGTTGACCCTGTGCAGGGTTTCCTTGCGGCGCACCATCGCCGCTTCGCTGTGAATGATGAAAAAATAGAGCATCCAGGCACTCGCAACGATGAAGACCCAATGGTTAAGATACTCCATATCATCCAGCAGCGCCCGCTTGTACATCAGTGCGTCGGGCAGCCAGCCGAAAAAAAGGGCCCAGACAGTGCCGAACACTACATAGATCGACACAATGGTCAGAGGAGTCAATCGTGGTCCGACATCACTCCATTTCATGCTTACCCCCAAAAACAGGCGGTGCTCGTACTAGATTTAACTGTTTTTAATTATATCAAACCAATTTGATTCCGTCACGGTAAATTTCGATCCTTCGGGACAATGCCTCCTGCAAAGGGAGACAGCAGAGTCAATCCGTTCGGGCAATAGAAAAGGGGCAGATTGACATCTGCCCCTTTTCGGTAAAACACTGCTTGTGCACCCGCCCATCAGTAGCGGTAATGCTCCTGCTTGTACGGCCCATCCTTCGGCACCCCGATATACTTCGCCTGCTCGTCGGTGAGCTCGGTGAGCATGGCGCTGAGGGTCTTGAGCTGGAGGCGCGCCACCTTTTCGTCCAGATACTTGGGGAGGATGTAAACCCCGACCGGATACTCCTGCTGCTTGGTCCAGAGTTCTATCTGCGCCAGGACCTGGTTGGCGAAAGAGGAGGACATGACGTACGAGGGGTGGCCGGTGGCGCAGCCGAGGTTGACGAGCCGCCCTTCGGCGAGCAGGATGAGCCTTTTCCCGTCGGGGAAGATGATGTGGTCGACCTGGGGCTTGATGTTCTCCCACGTGTAAGCCTTAAGCGCTGCGACCTCGATTTCGTTGTCGAAGTGGCCGATGTTGCAGACGATGGCGTTGTGCTTCATCCGCTTCATATGCTCGTGGGTGATGACGTGGTAATTGCCGGTGGCGGTGACGAATATGTCGGCCTTGTCGGCGGCGTAGTCCATGGTAACCACCCGGTACCCTTCCATGGCTGCCTGAAGGGCGCAGATCGGGTCGATCTCGGTGACCCAGACCTGGGCCTGGAGGCCGCGCAACGCCTGGGCCGACCCTTTGCCGACTTCGCCGTAGCCGGCGATCACCGCGACCTTGCCGGCGACCATGACGTCGGTGGCCCGCTTGATGCCGTCCACCAGCGATTCGCGGCAGCCGTAGATATTGTCGAACTTGGACTTGGTGACCGAGTCATTGACGTTAATGGCCGGGAACCGGAGCCGCCCTTCCTTGTGCATCTGGTAGAGGCGGTGGACCCCGGTGGTGGTCTCTTCGGTGACCCCGCGGATGGACGTGACTGCCCTGGTGTACCAGCCGGGCTTCTCGGCGAGGCGCTTCCTGATGGCGGCGAACAGGTACTCCTCTTCCTCGCAGGTGGGGTTGGCGACCAGCGAGGGGTCCTTTTCCGCGGCGCTGCCGAGATGGACAAGCAGGGTGGCGTCGCCGCCGTCGTCGAGAATCATGTTGGGTGCACCGCCGTCATGCCACTCGAAGATGCGGTGGGTGAATTCCCAGTACTCCTCCAGGGTCTCACCCTTGTAGGCAAAAACCGGGATATTTTTGGCGGCGATGGCTGCTGCGGCATGGTCCTGGGTGGAGAAGATGTTACATGAAGCCCAGCGCACTTCAGCCCCCAGCGCCACCAGGGTCTCGATCAGCATGGCGGTCTGGATGGTCATGTGCAGCGATCCGGCAATGCGGGCGCCCTTGAGTGTCTGCGCGGCCGCAAACTCCTCGCGGATCGCCATGAGCCCGGGCATCTCGGTTTCCGCTATGTTCATCTCCTTGCGCCCCCACGAGGCCAGGGACAGGTCATGGACATGGTAATCGGTGAAAACACCTCCGGTGCCGGCTGCTATCGTCATTGTCATCCTCCGCAAATATTTTGTCTTTTGTTAAAAAAGTATATATAGCATTTTTAACCAAAAAGGTCAAAACCGAAAATACCTGCAACGGAAAAAGGCGGCATAAAATCGCCGCCTTTTCATTATCTGCTCAAGCTATATAATGAGTTCTACCGGAACGTGCTGTTTATTCAAGATCAAGGCTGTCGAGGCGTGGCCGTCTAGGCGGCTTCTTCCGATGCCGCAGCCTCTTCCCCGAACAGCTCATCGAAAATTTCCTGCACCGTCGTGATCCGGTCCGCCTTCCAGGCGTTCGTGCCGCAGAAGACCAGGCCGGTTTTCACGTCACCTCGCTGCGAGCGGTCGAGGGCCTTGACGATGCAGAAGCGCTCCCCGCTCTCCTTGTAGGTGCACTTTTTCAGGCAGGCGTTGCCGCATTCGGTCCCCTCGATCTGGTCGTAGATGATGATCTCGTCCTGGTTCTTGAGGATAGCCCGTCCGGGGAGGCCAGCCGGGCTCATGATGAGGCCGATGTCCTCCTTCCGGCAGTCAAGGTACGCCTGCTTGAAGGCTTCACTGGCGTCACACTCGACCGTCGTGACGAAGCGGCTGGCCATCTGCACCCCGTCCGCTCCCTGTTCCAGGGCATGGAGCAGGTCGGCCCGGTCCCAGATGCCTCCGGCGGCAATGACCGGCATATCCCGGCCATATTCGCTCCGGAAGAATTCCTTGACCCCGCGCACCGTGGCATACTGGTCGTAGTCGCCGGTGCCGATATTCTCGAGTTTCTCCCCCAGGTGTCCACCCGCAGTGTCCGGATCCTCAACCACCACGGCATCGGGTAGGCGATGGTACCCCCGGTCCCATTTCTTGGCGATGAGCTGGGCGGCCCGCACCGAGGAAACGATCGGAACCAGCGCCACTTCGGGAGCGTGGGCGGTCAGCTCCGGCAGGGTCATGGGAAGGCCGGCGCCGCAGATGATGATCTTCGCGCCCCCTTCGATGGCGGCGTTGACCAGCGCCTCGTAGTCGCTGAGAGCTACCATCACATTCACGCCGATGATCCCGTCCGGGGCAATCGCATAGGCCTTGGCCAGTTCCGCTTTGAATGCCTCGGGCTCGGCCTGCATGTAATTGCTGCCGTTAAAGAACGGGCTGTTGAGGGCGATGCCGGCCGCCGCCACGATCCCCACGCCGCCGCACCGGGCCACGTGCCCCGCCAGTGAACCACCGGAGATCCGCACCCCCATCCCTCCCTGGATGAGCGGGTATTTCACCTCGTATGTGCCTATGGTCAACGGCCGCAGCATTCCCGTACCTCCCTCCTGTTTGACACGATTCCAGAATACCAGAAAGCGCCGGCAGCCTGTGTAATAGAAATGTAAAATTATCCCCTTGCATCATGCCGGCTTCGGTGCTACACAGAGATTATGCGGTTAATCAAGAAATTATTCAACCCGCTCATCGCCCTGATCGGCATCCAGCTTGTCTGGCTGCTCGTGGTCTTTCTCTGGGTTTACTGGTTTGTCGGGCGGCACAAGGAATTCCGGCAGCTTGCCGAGGTTTACCGGCTCGAATTTGCGGGGCGCGGGCTCGACTGGCTGGTGCTCGTTGAGGGGATTGTCCTTCTCGTCATTGTCCTGGCCGGTGTCTACGTCATCTTTGTCTACTGGAAACGGCAGTCGGATCTCGTCATTCAGCAGAAAAACATCATGTCCCAGGTGACCCACGAGCTGAAATCCCCGCTTGCCTCCATTAAACTGCACCTGGAGACTATCAAGCTCCGCGAGCTGCCGCGCGAAAAGCTGGATCGTTTTCTGGACACCATGCTTGCCGATACCGACCGGCTCAACAACCTGATCAGCAACCTCCTCATGGCGGCAAAACTCGAACACAGGGGGCGGCCTCCCCTCTACCCGATCATCGACTTTTCGGAATTCGTCAGCAGTTTTACGGAACGCGTGCGTGATAAACTTCCCGAAGGGGGGAGTCTGGCCGTGGCAGTGGACAAGGGGATAAAAGCGCATATCGATCTGGAGGGGATGGAGACCGTGCTCCGCAACCTCTTTGAAAACGCGGTCCTCTATTCCGCCGCGTCACCGGAACTTGCCGTCAGCCTCACGAGGAAAGGGCGTAACTGCCTTCTCACCTTCAGGGACAACGGCAGGGGGATCGAGGCAAAAGACCTGAAGAAGGTCTTCAGGATGTTTTACCGGGTCCGCAGCCAGAGGGAGAATATCCGGGGGACGGGACTCGGGCTCCATATCGTCAGGTCCCTCGTAAAAGACCATGGCGGGCAGGTGCAGGTCGCAAGCGAGGGGTTGGGGAAGGGGTGTCAGTTTATCATAACGTTGCCGTTAGGGCCTGTCCGGAAATAAATGTTACAATATGGCGCTCAGCCCCGGATGCCCGCTGACTCACCTGCGACGCAGGTTGACGTTTCACATCGCTCGAAAAGGTATCAGGCATGTCTGAAGAGAAACCCCACATACTGCTCGTTGAAGATGAAATACACCTGGCGCGGGGCATCTGTTTCAACCTGGAACAGGAAGGATACCGGGTGAGCCATGTGGGAAGCGGGGAAGATGCGCTGGAACGGATGGGATACGAGCGGTTCGACCTTATTATGCTCGATATCATGCTCCCGGGTATGGACGGCTTCGAAGTCTGCGAAAAGGTCCGGGCCATGGACGGAAGGGTGCCGATCCTGATGTTGACGGCCAGGGCCGATGAAGGGGACAGGATAACCGGCCTGGAAAAGGGGGCAGACGATTACCTGACCAAGCCGTTCTCTCTCTCGGAGTTCCTGCTCCGGGTCCGGGGCATGCTCCGCCGCTCGGCCTGGTATCGTCCCGATCCGGTGGAGGAGGGTTACCGATTCGGCGACAACGAGGTCTATCTCCTCTCCTACCGTGCCAGAACAGCCCAGGGCGAAATCGACCTGACCGACATCGAAGTGCGGATGCTCTCCCTCTTCTTCCAGAAGGAGGGTGAGGCGCTTCCGCGCACAACGCTCCTCGAGAGGGTTTGGGGATACTCATCCGACATCGAAACGAGGACCCTCGACAACTTTATCGTCCGCCTCAGAAAATATTTCGAACCCGACCCGACCAACCCGGTCTATTTCCAGACCGTCCGCGGCATCGGCTATCGGTTTTCGAGGAAAAACCGTGAAGAGTGAACAGTGAACAGTGAAGGGGGAATAGTACAAAGGCCGGTGGGGAAACCCCGCCGGCCTTTTGTGTTTATCAATTCATAATTCATACTGCCGTTAAATGCCTGCTTTCGCCCTGATCTCGTCCACCTTGTCCGTCCTCTCCCAGGTGAACTCGGGCAGTTCGCGGCCAAAGTGGCCATAGGCAGCGGTCTTCAGGTAAATCGGGCGGAGCAGGTCGAGCTGCTCGATGATGGCGCGGGGGCGGAGGTCGAACACTGCACGGACAATCTCGGCAATCCGTGCGGAATGTATCTTGCCGGTGCCGGAGGTGTCCACCATGACCGAGACCGGCTCGGCCACCCCTATCGCATAAGCCACCTGCACCTCGCACTTGTCGCAGAGGCCGGCGGCAACGAGGTTCTTTGCCACGTAGCGCCCCATGTAGGCCGCCGAGCGGTCAACCTTGGAGGGGTCCTTTCCGGAAAAAGCCCCGCCGCCATGGGCGCCGTGGCCTCCGTAGCTGTCGACAATGATCTTGCGGCCGGTGAGCCCGCAATCGCCCATTGGACCTCCGATGACGAAGCGGCCGGTCGGGTTGATGAGAAAACGGGTCCTTTCGTCCATAAGTTCGGCCGGGACGACTTTCTTCACTACCTCTTCGATGATCCCTTCCCTGATGGTCTCGTAAGTGACCTCGGGAGAATGCTGGGATGAGATAACTACGGTATCTACCCGCGTCGGCCGGTCATTGACGTACTCGATGGAAACCTGCGACTTGGAGTCGGGACGGAGGAAATCCAGGAGTCCGCTTTTGCGCACATCGGCCAGCTTCTTGACGAGCTGGTGGGAGAGCAGGATGGTCATCGGCATGAGCTGCGGCGTTTCATTGCAGGCGTAACCGAACATGATCCCCTGGTCGCCCGCCCCCTGTTCCTTGAACAGGCCCTCCCCCTCGGTGACCCCCTGGGAGATGTCCGGTGACTGTCTGTCGATGGAGGTGAGGACCGCGCAGGTTTCCCAGTCGAACCCCATGGCCGAATCATTGTAGCCGATTTCCCGGATGGTTTCGCGGGCGATCTTCGGATAGTCCACACAGGCGCTGGTGGTGATCTCGCCGGCAAGGACCACCATGCCGGTGGTCACGAGGGTCTCGCAGGCAACCCGGGCCTTTGGGTCCTGGGTGAGAATGGCATCGAGAACTGCGTCTGAAATCTGGTCGGCAACCTTGTCGGGGTGTCCCTCCGAGACCGATTCCGAACTGAAAATGTAATCCTTCATCTCCATGAAAAAATCCTCCCAGAGTTTGTGAATAATGAAAACTTATGTAAAAGACTGTAATATATAGCGTCTTAGAAGGGGTGTTGTCAAGCAGGAAATACCAGGAAACAGCTCCCTGCCTTTCCTGCCTCCGAATCCCGTAACCGCTTTTCTTTACTCGCAAAAAGTGTGTGGCCAAAACTTGCTTTGAACGAATAATGACTTACAATTCATTAATATAAACAGATTGCTTGAATGAGAGCATTCATGCCTCCGTTCAGACAAGCCGATCGATATCCGGCAACTTCCCGAAACCGTGGGGAATTATCTCACCAATGAGGAAACACCATGAACAGCAAGCAACCAATAATCCTCTGCGTGGACGATGAATCGCTCAACCTGAGCCTGCTTGAAGCCATTCTTGATCCGAAGGGGTACAAAGTGCTCCAGGCTTCCGACGGCACGACAGCACTGGAGATAATCGCAGCCTGGCCGGTCGACATTGTTCTGCTGGATGTGATGATGCCGGGGATCGACGGTTTCGAGGTATGCCGGCGGATCAAGTCCGACGAGAGGTCCCGGAACATCCCGGTCATAATGCTCACCGCCTATGCCGCCCGGGAAAACCGCATCAGCGGGATCGAGTCCGGCGCGGAGGACTTCATATCGAAGCCGTTCGACGTTGCGGAGGTGCTGGCGAGAATCGGGATGCTCCTGAAGGTGAAGACCCTCAACGATCAGCTCAATTCAGCCTATAGCATCATCACGAACATGACGACCCTGGGCGAGGAAATTATCACCACCTTCAACCCGCTCCACTTCGATTTCCTTGAAACCATCACGGGTATCGTCAACCAGATTATCGGGACGTCCCCCGGAACGCCGGACTCTCCCCGGATAGTTCTGGTCGGCATATCGGACCAGGGGAATGATTCCCGCTGGTACAAGTATGAATATGCCGACAGCGACCTGACCATGACGCCGCTTCCGGTAAATTTTGTCACGGGACTCGGGTCCCGTTCGGACAACCCCCGCAACACCTTTTACAATCAGCCGGATCTAGCCACGCCGGAAGTAGCGCCGCTGCTCGCCGCCCTGGCGGAGTGCTGCTCCATTCAGCCGGAAAACATGGTATGCTGCCTGAGCGACAGCATTTCCCTGCTGTCCGTCAACTACGGCAGGGAAGTTACGCGGTTCGACGCCGAAGTCCTGAACAGCGTGGTTGCCCAGACCCTGTTCCTCAGGTCCCTCTCGGCCCAGGTCAGGGAAACCGAGGAGGCTTTTACGTACACGGTTCATGCCCTGGCGCGGGCCGCGGAGGTGCACGACGACGACACCGGCAACCACATCGTGAGGGTGGGAGAATACTGCGCCCTCCTTGCCGACAGGCTCGGGATGACGAAGGCATTTTGCGGAACCATCCGGTTGCAGTCGCAGATGCACGATGTGGGAAAGATTCATACCCCGGAGGCCATCCTGAGAAAACCGGGCCCACTCGACAAGGCGGAGTTCGAGGAGATGCGGAAACATCCCGTATACGGCGCGAAAATCCTCGGCGACCATCCCAAGTTCTCCATGGCGAAGACCCTGGCCATGACCCACCACGAACGGTTTGACGGGAGCGGTTATCCAAAAGGGCTTAAAGGGGAGGAAATCCCCATCGAGGCCCGCATCCTGAGCGTGGCCGACCAGTACGACGCCTTGCGTAATCAGCGCGTCTACAAACCCCCCTTCGACCATGATACCACCTGCCGGATCATCACGGAAGGGGACGGCAGGACCCTGCCGCAGCACTTCGATCCCCGCGTCGTCCAGGCGTTCCGGGAAATTTCCGGCACGTTTGCCGAGATTTACGAGAGACTCAAAGGATAAAACCGGCGGATACCGAGGCAGAATAATGAGATTCGCCACCAGACTCATGCTGCTGTTTGCAGGGCTGTCAATAGTCAGCAGCGCGATCATCGTATCGTTCGTCTACTCTTCCCTTACCAGGACCCTCGGCGATCAGATCCAGGGGGAGCTGCAGAACCAGGCGCTCCATACGATGAACAAAATCGACCGCTTCTTTTATGAAGGAATGGCCGATATCCAAATGCTGGCAACAGATCCCGTCATCACTTCACGAAGCTCCACCCCGGAAGAAATCACTCAAAGACTTCAAGCCTTCAAGAAAAGCCACGGCTATCATGCGTCCCTCTCGCTGTTCGGTCTGGATCGGGTGAGAATTGCCGATACGACCGGCCGGGGCATTGGCATGCAGATCCCCTTCAGGGATTCCTGGAGGGAAATCGCCCAAGGGAAAGAAACCGTTTTAGATATACGGGAGTCCCTGACCCTGAACATAGAAGCTTTCTTTTTCATGCAGGTGGTCAAGGACCGTAACGGCTCACCGTTTGCGGTCATTATTTCACGCGTGCCGATTGTCAACCTGTACGAGATAGTAGAGGAGATTCCCAACAAAGGGAATACGTCGATAGACCTGGTCGACAAAAACGGTCTGATCATCTACTCGAACCATTATAAAAATAGGGTATTAAAGGAAACTCTTCCGGACTGGCGGCTTGTCTCTCAATATTTGTCCGCAGGGAAGAATGTCGGCAGCGCGATAGAAACACACCACTATGAAAAAGACGGCACCTTTGATAAAATTCTTGTCTTTGCCCGTCAGCATGGGTATCTCGACTTCAAGGGCAACGGCTGGACATTGATCGTGGAAATACCCGTAAAGGAGGCCTTTGCCCCCGCAGCTCAGATGAGGAACCGCCTGGCCCTGTTCCTCTCCGCCAGCGGTCTCGGCATCCTGCTCGGCATATTTCTTATAGCCCGCACCATCACTTCGCCCATACGGCAGCTGAGCCATGCCGCCGCGGAAATCGGCAGATACAATCTGGATGCGACTGTTGACACCCGCTCCCGGGATGAAATCGGCCAACTGGCCGATTCGTTCAACAGGATGGCCGCCGACCTGAGGGACTACCGGGACCTCCAGCTCGGGTACAGCGCCGAACTGGAGAAAACAGTGGCCGAGCGCACTTCCGACCTGCAGGTGGCAAAGGATGCGGCTCTAGCCGCAAGCTCGGCTAAGACTGCGTTTATAGCCAACATGAGCCACGAGATTCGGACACCGCTGACCGCCATCATCGGTTTTTCCGAAGTACTGTGCGACGAACTGTACGGCACACTCAACGAACAGCAGCACAAGCATGTGGAACAGATCATTACCGCCGGTAAACGGCTGCAGAACATAATGATTGACATCCTCGACATTTCGCAGGTGGAATTCGGCGAACCTGAGCTGAATCTGAGCAGGTTCCCGGTCAAGGACATCATTATCTCCCGGATCGAAATCTTCAGGCTGGAAGCCGAATCCCGCGCCATATCACTGGAATCATCGCTTGAGCCTGCGGCAGACATAGAGATCGAGGGGGACCCGGAGAAATTAAAAAATGTCCTTTCCCAACTGATCGGCAATGCCGTTAAATTCACGCCGAACGGAGGCAGCGTGCATGTAAGCGCACGGAAGGTTTCGGGCCCCGAATTAAAAATTTCGAGCCCCGGACCCGAAACCCGAAACCCGGAACCCGAATATTTTATCGAAATCACCGTCACAGACACCGGCATCGGGATTAAAACAGAGGATATGCCAAGACTGTTCAGGAGTTTTTCCCAGCTGGACGAACCGTTCACTAAAAGATTCCAGGGGATCGGCCTGGGTCTGGTGCTGGCAAGGAAACTGGTGGAAATGCACGGGGGAAGCATCCGGGTGGAAAGCCAGCCCGGACAGGGGAGCCGGTTTATCTTTACCCTGCCGATCAAAGAGAGGAATCAACGGATAGGCGCTTAATCGAAGCTCTCGGAATAGCGGGCGGCTATCTCGCTCTTCACGAATAATTCAACTTCCTGGGCGGTAGGAAATGCAAGGGCGCGGGCCACAACCTTTTCCGCCTCTGCCTTGGAGCAGCGGCGCAGGATTTTCTTTACCCTGAGCAGGGAAACGGCATTCATGGACAATTCATCGAAACCGAGCCCCAGCAGAACCGGGAGATATTCGGGCTCGCCGGCCATTTCACCGCACATGCAGGCATCGATCCCGGCGGCATGGGCTGCATCCACCACCATTTTCAGTGACCTCAGGATTGCCGGATGGAGCGGTTCGTAAAGGTCGGTCAGGTGCTCGTTGGTTCGGTCGATGGCCAGTGAATACTGGATGAGATCATTGGTACCGACACTGAAAAAGTCAACCTCGCGCGCCAGGAGGTCGGCGATGATCACCGCTGAAGGTATCTCGATCATGATGCCTATCTCGATCCCCTCGTCAAAGGGGACCCCTTCGGACCGGAGCTCCTGTTTCGCCTCATCCAGAAGAACCTTGACCGCGCGAATCTCCGCCACCCCTGACACCATGGGGAAAAAAATGCGGACCTTGCCCAGGGCGCTTGTCCGGAGGATCGCTCTGAGCTGGGGCTTGAAGGTCTCCGGCTGGCGCAACGACAGGCGGATGGCCCGCAAGCCGAGGGCAGGGTTGAGTTCATCAGCCAGATTCAGGCCGGGGATGAACTTGTCGCCCCCGACATCGAGGGTCCGGATAGTGACGGGATAGGGGGCCATCTCCGCGACAACGGCGGAGTAGGCGGCAAACTGTTCCTCTTCGCCGGGGAGTTCCCGGCGGTTGAAGAAGAGCATTTCAGTCCGGTAAAGTCCGATCCCCTCGCCGCCATGCCCCTTGAGTGAAAGGATTTCCTCGGGGAATTCCACGTTTCCCTTGAGCAGCATCCGGTGGCCGTCGGTCGTCACGGCCGGAAGGTCCCTGAGCTTGAGGAGTTCCTGTTCCAGGTATTCGTAGTGCTGTTTCCGCCGGAGGTACTCCCGGAAAGTTGCCTCATCCGGGTTGATCACCACCACGCCGGTCAGTCCGTCAATGATCAGGACATCGCCTTCGCTGACTTCCGCGGTGATCCTCTCCAGGCCGACCACCGCGGGGATTTCCAGAGCGCGGGCAAGAATGGCGGAGTGGGATGTCTTGCCACCCAAGTCGGTGACAAAACCGATTACCTTCGACTTGTCGATCTGGAGGACATCGGCCGGCGACAGGTCGTGGGCGACGATAATCGCCTTCCCCTCTATAGTGGTTACCGGCTCGTGGTATTTCCCGACCATGCAGCGGAGGACACGCTCCACGACCGTTTCCACGTCGACGCTCCGCTCCCGGAGGTACTCATCTCCGATCCCGGCGAAAAACTCCTTGAATTTCCGGAGGGTCCTCTGCAGGGCCGCTTCGGCATTGATCTGTTCCGTCTCTATGAACTCCACGGTTTCGCGGGTCAGCATGCAATCCTGGAGTATCAGCAGATGGGTGTCGAGCACATAAAGATGCTCCGCTCCCCGCTGCGTTTCGAGCCCTTCCTTTATTACCCTCAGTTCTTCCTGGGCCGCGGCAAGGGCGTTTTTGAAGCGCTCCACCTCAGCGGGGATCTCGGCAGGCAGAATCTCGGTCTCCACCACCGCCACCCGGCTCCGGTCGGTGATCCTGACCGGGCCGATGGCAATGCCGGGCGATGCCCCTAGTGCCCTGAGCTCTTTTTTGTCAGTCTTCGCCGAAACCATTGGTGATGAGTTCCCCCAGGACGGACATGGCCTCTACTTCGTCCTCTCCCTCGATTTTCAGACGGATGGCGCTTCCCTTGGCAGCGGCGAGCATCATGATTCCCATGATGCTTTTGCCGTTCACCTCAACCCCCTCGCGTTCGATCCGTATTTCCGAGTGAAAGAGGGTGGCATTTTTTACCAGGAGCGCGGAAGCCCGTGCATGGAGCCCCAGCTTGTTGACGATGGTAAATTCCTTTTCGAGCATTGGTATTAAATTTCCTTGTTGGAATTAGTTATTGCTAAAGCCGATTAGCATCAATCTTCAGCTACGGCATTCTACGTCTTGAATCAAGACCCTTAACCGCCCGCTCCCTCCGGTCGCTCAAGGACGCAAAGCACGCAAGGAACCGCAAGAACCTTTCAGGGGTTAAACCCTTTTCATTCAGGTTTTCCTTGCGTTCATTGCGTTCTTCGCGGTTACAAAGGTTCTTGGGGCTGGCTGAAGATCAGCACTAATCGGCTTGCTAAATGAAACCTAAGAAATGCGAATTTTTCGCAAGATCAAGTTAAATGCGCATTTCCCCATTCACTTTTTCAGATAGTCCCCGGCCACCGTTATCCCTTCGCAGCCGCATTTTTTCAGCCTCTCAGCCAGCTCTGTCACGCCGAACTTGCCGCGATCCGAAGTAAATTTTATGACCATCGGCAGATTGACGCCGGTCAAGACCTCGACTCTGTTTTCATCCAGGAAGGAGAGCCCCATATTGGATGGCGTCCCGCCGAACATATCGGTCATGATGATCGCCCCATCCTGCCCGACCTTCTGCAGGCCCCCGGAAATGGCCTCCCGGATCACGTCGACCTGATCATCGGGTCCGATGCTGACAGCCACGGCTCCATCAATTTTCCCCACAATCATCTCGGCCGCCGCCAACAACTCACGGGCAAGCCCTGCATGCGCCACCAAAAGCAATCCAATCATTATTTCATCCCTTTTCCATATCTCGGTGGGTAACTTTTAGCCGGATATTCTTTTCTTCGAAAAAATTTCGCAACTCCTCGGTGATGACCACCGAACGGTGCCTCCCGCCGGTACAGCCGATGGAAACCGTCAGATAGGTCTTCCCCTCGCGACGGTAACCGGCGACGAGGAACTCCAGAAAATCACGGAGCTTGTCAAGAAAACGCCCCGTCTCGGGCTTGCTGAGAACAAAATCCCTGACTGCGGGATCGACCCCGCTGAACTGCTTCAACTCCGGCACAAAATGGGGGTTCGGGAGGAACCGCACATCCAGCACCAGGTCAGACTCAAGAGGAATGCCGAAGCGGTAGGCAAATGACTGGAGATGCACCGTCATTTCCCTGGCGCCCTGGTCCCCCTTCACGTGAATGATGACCAGTTCCTTCAATTGGTGGACGTTCAATTCGGAGGTGTCGATGACAGTGGTGGCGAGCCTGCGCAGGCCGGCCAGCTGTTCCCGCTCGAAACGGATACCCTCCGGCACCAGTCCGTTGTCCAGTGCGGGGTGGCGGCGGCGCGTCTCGGAAAAACGCCGGATCAGCACCTCATCAGTGGCGTCGAAAAAAAGTATCTCGACAATATGACCCGCCTCCCTGATCTCCTGAAACACTTTTTCATAACCCTTGAGGAAATCCCTGCCGCGGATATCCATGACGAGAGCTACGTCCCGGACCTTATCCTCGGATTTCCCGACAAGTTCGATAAAGGTTGAAAAGAGTGAGACCGGGAGATTATCGAGACAGAAAAAACCCTCATCTTCGAGGGCGCGCACCGCGGTTGATTTTCCCGAACCGGACAGGCCGGTGATGATCAGTATCCGCATCCTATTCCACCTCGTCGCCGAGTGGGCGCACGTCCAGGCGCGCCAGCAGCTTTTCGTGAAACTCCCGGGCCGAATGATAGCCCATTCCCTTGAGGAGGAAATTCCGAGCAGCCACCTCGATGATCGACGTGAGGTTGCGGCCCGGTCGGACCGGGACCCTGAGGTGTGGCAGATCAACACCCAGAATGGTGTGGACCAGGTCATCTATGCCGAGTCGATCATACTCCTGCGCCGGGTCCCATTCCACCAGCTCCAGAACCAGGTCGACGATCTTTTTTTCCCGGATGGAGGAAACTCCATAGAGGTCCTTGATATTGATGATCCCGAGGCCTCGAATCTCCATATGGTACTGGATCGTTTCGCCCGCCTGGCCCACGAGCGCCGCCGGCATTTTTTTCTTGATGTAGACTATATCGTCTGCAACCAGCCGGTGCCCGCGAATCACCAGGTCGAGGGCGCATTCACTCTTGCCGATGCCGCTCTTGCCGATCAGGAGCACCCCGACGCCAAGCACGTCCACCAGGACACCGTGGACATGGGTCGTGGGGAGGAGCCGTTCTTCGAGAAATTTGGTTATCAGCGAAATAAAGGTTGAGGACTGGTGAGACGTCACCATCAGAGGGATGTCGGCCTTTTCGGTTGCCTCGATCAGGAAACCGGGAGGCTCGAGCCCCTTGGTCACAATGAAGGAGGAGATCGGGAAAATGCACAGCTTGCTTATCGACAGTGCAGCCCGATCTTCGCTAAGCTGGCGGAGATATGAAATTTCCGTATTCCCGAGGACCTGGACACGGTCCGGATGGAAGTGCTCGGTATAGCCGGTCAGGGCGAGGCCGGGCTTCTGGATGCGCGAACTGTAGATTCTGTGAGAAAGTCCTTTGCGACCGGCAACCAGATTGAGATCCAGGCCGTACTCCTCATCCTTCAGGATATCATCAATGGAAAGACTCACAGAGTTCAATAGCGGCTGTCCTGTTTCAGGATGGCAGAGTAGAGTGCAGCGGCATCGGGCGCCTTGAGAAGCCCTTTGCGGACTGCGGGGTCCTTCAGTATCCGGGAGATCCGGGCCAGCATCTTCAAATACACGCCGACCGCAGCTTCGGGCGCTATGATAAGAAAAAAGAGGTTCACCGGCCGGTTGTCGAGAGCGTTGAAATCAATCCCTGTCAGGCTGCGGGCGAAGACCATCATCGGCTGGTCAAGCCGCTTGAGCTTGCCGTGGGGGATAGCAACGCCGTCTCCGATGCCGGTGCTTCCCAGCTGCTCCCGTTCCAAGAGAATCCTGAGAACCTCTCCGCGGTCCAGACCGGGATGCCGCTCGGAAACTTTCGCGGCCAACTCGCCAAGAACCTCTTCCTTGGTCTCGGCCGCCAGGTCCGGGATTATGTCCTCAGGCTTCAATATCCCGTTGATCTTCATGAATACCCCAAACAGACAGCACAGTAAAAAGCTCAAGATGCAAGGCGCGCAAGTCCGAAGGAATGAGGCGTACATCAGTACGCCGCAGTGACGAAGGATGCAGCGCAACGCCGCAGATTGACTTTTTACAAAGCTGTCACCCCTTGTCCGGTTCGATCAGTCCATAATCGCCATCCTTGCGGCGATAGATGACGTTGATGCCATCGGTAGTGGAATCGGTAAATACAAGAAAGTCCTTGTGGAGCAGGTCCATCTGCATGACTGCTTCCTCGACCGACATCGGTTTCATGGAAAACGTCTTGGTCCGGATGACGACCGGTGTCTTTCGCTGCTCGATGCTCTCGGCCTCGACGATGCTTTTTCTGACCAGACGCTCAAGGGATTCGGGCGCCGGTTTATGCTCCTTGATCCGCTCCTTGTAGCGACGCAATTGCCGTTCGATCTTGTCCACCACGGAATCGACTGCGGCATACATGTCGTTGGTTTCTTCCGAGGCCTTAATGGTAATCCCCTTGGCGGTCAGGGTGACCTCCGCGCAGTGACGGATTTTTTCAACGGTCATGAAAACCTGGGCAATTATCGGTTCATCGATATATTTTTTGATCCGTTCCAGTTTTTCTTCTGCGTAGCTTTTCAAAGCGTCGCTCGGTTCCAAGTGTCTGAATGTTGTAGTTATCTGCATACGTTGCCTCCTCGGTTAAATAAGTTAAAAGCTTGAAGCTTCAAGTTGCGGGTCCCAGTATTAAGTATAACCTGAAACTTTAAACCTGAAACCTGAAACCAGGTTAAAAGTGTCTTTTCCTCTCCGACGAAGAACCGATGCGGAGCATTTCACGATACTTCGTTATGGTACGTCGGGCAATATTGATATTATTGTCCGCCAGCATTTCGACCAGGCGCTGATCGCTGAATGGCCGCCTGGGGTCTTCGTTATCGACGATCTCCTTGATTTTCATCTTGACACTTTCGGATGCGATGAAATCTCCGCCGGACATGGAAATCCCGCTGTTAAAGAAATACTTCAACTCGAAGAGCCCCTGGGGGGTCTGCATGTACTTGTTGGTGGTGACACGGCTTATGGTGGATTCGTGCATGCCGATATCCTCCGCGACGTCCCGCAGCACCAGGGGTTTCAGGTGTTCGATCCCCCGGTCGAGGAAATCGCGCTGGAATTTCACGATGCTTTTGGCTACCTTGAAGATAGTCCGCTGCCGCTGCTGGATGCTTTTTATAAGCCACAAAGCAGAACGCATCTTGTCGTTTATGTACTCTTCAGCCTTGGCATCGAGATGACGCTGGGTCCGTCCCTCGCCGGCATAGAGCGGATTGAGCCTGAGGTTCGGCAGGCCTTCGTCATTGAGGACCACCACGTAGTCATCCCCTACCTTGTAAACGAAAATGTCTGCCGAAATGTACTGGATCTCATCCTGGCTGAAAATCCGGCCGGGGTGGGGATCGAGGCCGGCGATGATCTTCGCCGCCGTGAGAACGTCGTTGACATCCACCCCCTCTTCCCTGGCAATCTGCTTGTACTTTCTCGTCTCGAGATCTTTCAGATGGTCCCGCAGAATGATATCTACGAGAGTCTCTCCCATGCCGAGGTGGCGCACCTGGATCAGGAGCGATTCACGCAGGTCCCTGGCCGCAACGCCGATGGGATCGAACTCCTGGATCTTCCCGAGGACTGCCTCGACAAATGGCTCATCAACCCCGCAGGCAGCCGCTATCTCTCCCAGAGATGCGCGAAAATAGCCGTCTTCATCGATATTTCCGATTATTTCCTCACCGACCTGCGCTTCATTTTCCTCAAGTTTCGTCAGGTTCAGTTGCCACATCAAATGGTCAGACAGTGTTCCCTTTTTGGTAAGGATGTTCTCAAAGGATGGCCGGTCTTCATCGTCGTCGTGATACTGTTCGCCGGAGCTGTAATTGTACCCCTCGAGGTAGGATTCCCAGTCCATCTCGCGGAAGGTTTCCTCTCCGGCCTTGACTTCCTTGAAATCACCGGCGTCAAGGACGGGAGTCCCCTCGTTTTCTTGTAACTCCAGTTGATCGACCTCTTTCAGATCCTCCAGCTCCGGCGCTTCATCCAGCACCGGGTTCTCCTCCAGTTCCTGTTGAATCACATCCTGAAGTTCAAGCCGGGAAAGCTGGAGAAGCTTTATCGCCTGCTGCAACTGGGGGGTCATTACCAGTTGCTGGGTCAACTTCATTTGTTGGCGCATCTCAATGGCCATGAACAAACACCTTGTTAAAGGATGAATTATGAATTATGAATTATGAATTATGAAGTCATCAACCTTCATCCTTCATAATTCATAATTGCCTTTAAAGCCTGAACTTCTCCCCCAGATATATCTCTTTCGCCTTCTTGCTCTGGGCAATCTGCAGCGGATCGCCACATTCGAGGATTTCCCCGTTATTCAGGATATACGCCTTATCACAGACACCAAGGGTTTCCCTCACGTTGTGGTCCGAGATGAGAATCCCGATACCCCTCTCCCTCAGATCGGTGATGATGTTCTGGATGTCGAGAACCGCCAGGGGGTCAATCCCCGCAAACGGTTCATCCAGCAGGATGAACGAGGGGTTGGTAGCCAGCGCCCTGGCGATTTCCACCCGCCGCCGTTCACCGCCTGACAGTGCATACCCTTTACTACCGGAAATTCGCGCTAACCCGTATTCGGCCAGTAATTCCTCAATCCTCTCCCGACGGCGGGTCTCTTCCAACCCCATGGCTTCGAGGACCGCCATGAGATTTTCCGCCACCGTCAGTTTGCGGAATACCGACGGCTCCTGGGGGAGATAGCTGACCCCCTTGCGGGCCCGAAGGTACATAGGGAGTTCCGTGATGTCGTCACCGTTGAGATAGACCCGGCCGCTGTCGGGTCGAGAGAGCCCCACAACCATGTAAAACGTGGTAGTCTTCCCTGCCCCGTTGGGGCCGAGAAGCCCGACTACTTCTCCGGAGGCGACCTCCAGGTCCACGCCGTTGACCACCGCGCGATTGCCGAAGCTCTTCTTGAGACCTTTCGCATAGAGGGTGAATTCAGGGTTTCTCGCCGGCATTCTTTTCCTTGTCCTTCGGATGGATGGTGGCATTCACCCGCTGACCCGGCCCGCTGGTCACCACGCTCTTCTGCTCATCAACGAAATAGGTAATGAGGGTGCCCGTTATGACATCCCGGCCCTGGACAACTTTCGGATTGCCGTCCAGCGTAATCTTCCCCGTCTTGCTGGAATAGACCGCGTGGTCCGACTCACCATAACGGTTTTCCTGGACGATGCGCACACTGCCGAATGCCTCGACCTTGTCCACATCCTTGTCGTTTGCGGAATAATGTATAACAAGCTTGTCGGAATAGATCGTTATGTCCCCCTGTCGCGCCGAAACCTTGCCGATAAACGTGGCGGTCATGGTAGCGTTGTCGGTCAGGAGTTCGTTGGATTTTATCTGTATCGGCAGTTTGTTCCGCTCGCCGGGCGCACCCAGAGCTGGGCAGAGTCCTACAGCGAAGAACATGACGACCAGAACGGCACGATAGCGGATTTTCATAGCTTGCCAGTCCCCGGAATGAAGCTGGCCGTCACGTCCTGCAAAATTTTCATTTTCTTCTCCTCCACCAGGAACTCCATACCGCGCCCCTCTACCGTAAGGCTCCCGTCGGAAAACTTTACCCGGTCAGCGGTATGAACCATGGACCGGGCAGCGGCGTATGCTGCCTGACCCGTCGTAAACACCATTCCCGAAGCGCTTTTGGCAACGACATTGCCGAAAAGGTCCACATTCTTGCTCGCGGTCTGGTAAGTACCCCTGTCGGCAGTCAGGACAAGTTCCCCCTCTTTCCCGGCGCCGGCCACTTCGAGACGGATTACGGCCAGGCGAATCAATTCGTTAACCTTGCCATATTCCGCCTTGTCTGCAACGAGATCCCACTTTTTCATCCCGCCTTTTGTCTCGGTATAGTGGATTTTCTGCAGAGAAACATCAATGTTTTTCGGAAGACTGGGCAGAAGCGGCACTGACCGCATTCCCCGGTACGCCTTCAGGGCAATTGCCCCTGCAATGGCCAAGGTCGCCGTGATGATGGCCAGTGCCAGAATCTGCCTGATTTTTCCCGTAGTTATCATAGTTTCGGGCAGAGTATAGCATCATAAAAAGCAGGTGTAAAGCGGTTTTAGCGGGATAATTAAGGTTTTGGCACAAAGATTGAAGAAGGGTGCCGGAATTGCGCCTTGAGAGGAAGATACGCGGTGTGGATCAGTCGAAATACCGGGCAGTGACCGTTTCCCAGGCCCCCTGCCCCTTGAGGATGAGATCGCAGAGCTCGCGCACCGCACCCCACCCTCCCCGGTTCCGGGCGACAAAGTGGGCATGGGGAAGGACCTCTTCCACGGCATCCGCCGGGGCGGCGGCAAAACCGACCCGGCGCATGACCGGAATATCGATGATATCGTCACCCATGAACGCCACCTGATCATCTGCCAGGCCGGTATCCGCAAGAATCTGGCGGTAAACGGACAGCTTGTCAAGCGACCCCTGGAAAACGCGGGTGATGCCGAGCTCCGCCGCGCGATTGGCAACCACCTGCGAAGAGCGGCCTGAGACGATCCCCACCTCGACGCCGGCCCGCTGCAGGAGCTTGATGCCATGGCCGTCCTTGACGTTGAAGAACTTGCTCTCGGTGCCGTTGGAATCGAAGATGATCCGGCCGTCGGTCATTACGCCGTCGACGTCGAGCAGCAGCAGCTTGATATTTTTCAGGCGTTTATACATAGTATTTGATGCGCCCTTTGACATATGAAACGCGATTTTTTTGTCAGGTCAAGGCGCGCGAGGAGCAGGGCGCGAAGCGTACTGGAGGTACGTTGAGCGTCATGCGACGAAGTGCAACGCCGAGATGGCAAAAAAGGCGCGTTTCTAGGCTATGCCTGCCTTCAGCAGGTCATGCAGATGAATGACCCCCACCGGCCCGGGATCGTCATCATGCTCAAAGACGAACAGGGTGGTGATGGAGTGTTCCTCCATGCGCTGCAGCGCGCTGGCGGCCAGCTCGGAACGGTTGATGCGCTTCGGGTTTCGGGACATCAGCTCACAAGCCGTGCGTTCGAGAATATCGGTCCCCTTCTCCAGTGCCCGACGGAGGTCACCGTCGGTGATTATCCCCGTGAGATTCCCGCCAGGACCGGTCACCCCGGTGATGCCGAGCCCCTTCGAGGTGATGACGAAGAGGGCCTCGCGCATGGGGGTGCTTTCCTCAACGAGGGGGACGGCATCCCCCTCGTGCATCATCTCCTCCACCCGGAGAATCAGCTTTTTCCCGAGCGCCCCCCCCGGGTGGAAAAGCGCGAAATCCTCGGCCTTGAACCCCCGCTGCAAGAGGAGCGCCACCGCCAGGGCATCTCCCATAGCCAGGGTGGCCGTGGTGGAGGCCGTCGGAGCAAGCCCGAGGGGACAGGCCTCCTCCTTCACAGATATATCGAGGAACACGTCACCGGCCTTGGCAAGGGTGGAGCCGGCATTGCCGGTCATGGCAATCAGGGAGGCGCCGAGGCGCTTGATAACCGGCAGGATGCGGATGACCTCCTCGGTCTCGCCGCTGTTGGAGATGGCTATAACCACATCCCCTTTCATGATCATCCCGAGGTCGCCGTGAATCCCTTCCGCCGGATGGAGGAAAAAGGCGGGCGTCCCGGTGGAGGCCATGGTGGAGGCGATCTTCTGGCCGATCAGCCCCGACTTGCCCATGCCGGTGACTACGACCCGACCCCGGGAGGCAAGGATCAGCTCAACCGCCCGCTTGAACTCGCCATTGATGGAATCGGCCAGCGCCAGGAGCGCCTCGGCCTCGATCCGGATAACTTTTTTCGCTTCTTCGATAATCATTGAAAACCCGTGAACGGTGAATGGTGAATGGTTTTGAAACATATTAAGCATAAGAAACGCGATTTTTTCGTCAGATCAAGGCACCCGAGGGTTCCCGCGGAGGCGTGGCAGCGCCACGCCGCACAAGAGGAAGCCGAAGGGTAACGCAGAGCTGGCGGAAAAGGCGCGTTTCTCTACTTGACGATGGCGTCGATTGCCTTGAGCTTCTTCAACAACCCCGGCAGTTCATCCAGCCGTATGGAGTTGGGGCCGTCGCACAGCGCCTGCTCCGGGTCCTCGTGAACTTCCATGAATACGCCGTCGATACCGGCAGCCGTCGCAGACCTTGCCAGACAGCCGACAAATTCCCGTTGGCCGCCGGACGAGCCCCCCTGTCCGCCGGGGAGTTGAACGCTGTGGGTGGCGTCGAACACCACCGGATAACCGAACCCGCGCATGATCGGGAGGCTCCGCATATCCGAAACAAGATTGTTGTACCCGAACGACACCCCTCGCTCAGTCAGGATCAGCCGGTCGTTGCCCGCGGCAAGCGCCTTGCCGACCACGTTTTCCATGTCCCAGGGAGCCAGAAACTGCCCCTTCTTGATATTGAGCACCCTGCCGCTGCGTGCCGCCTCGACCACGAGGTCGGTCTGCCGGCAGAGGAAGGCGGGAATCTGGATTACGTCGAGCACATCTGCGGCCGGCGCAACCTGTTCGATGGAATGGATGTCGGACAGAACCGGGACCCCCAGCGCCGCCTTCACCTTGGCCAGTATCCGCAAACCCTCCTTGAGACCGGGGCCGCGGTAAGAGGTTACCGAGGTGCGGTTTGCCTTGTCGTAGGAAGCCTTGAATATCAGGGGGATGGCCAAGCCGTTCGTGATGGTCATGAGGCGTTCGGCGCAATGGAGCGTGTCCGCTTCGTTCTCCATCACGCACGGTCCGGCAATCAACACGAGCGGCCGCCCGCCACCTATCTTTATGTCTCCGACAACTATTTCTTTGACCATATATACCTCTAGGGCGCGAGGCTCTGGGCGCGAGGCACTAGGAAAACCAAAACCTGTCGCCTAGCGCCTAGCGCCTAGTGCCTATCGCCTGTTTTTTTGTTCCCCAGCGCCGCGGCGATGAACGCCTTGAACAGTGGATGGGGATTGAGGGGTTTCGACTTGAATTCGGGGTGGAACTGGCACCCGACAAACCAGGGATGGCCGGGGATCTCCACCATTTCAACCAGGTCCCC